>JAEWED010000264.1 GCA_023389745.1 Actinomycetes bacterium | reverse complement strand
CGGATTCGAGACCCCCGCACTACGGTTCGAGCAACTCGTCGCGACCACGACTTGAATCCGCCGTCGTTGACGACCCCACTCCCACCGGCTCGTCCTGGGAGTGGGGTCCTCAACGACAAGGGATGTCGATGACGACCCCTATTTCTCGATCAGCGCTCAGACCCAGGCGTTGCTGCGCAGACGGGCGATGCGGTCGGCCGCCGGCGGGTGCGTGGCGAACAGGTTCGACACCGACCGGCCACGGAGCGGGTTCACGATGTAGGCCGACGCCTCGGCAGGGTTGACGTTCGCCGGCACTCGCTCGGCGCCCGCCTCGAGCTTCTCGAGCGCACGGGCCAGGCTCTCGCCGCTGCCGAGCATGCGGGCCGCCGAGGCGTCCGCCTCGTACTCGCGGCTGCGGCTCACGGCGCTGCGGATCAACGCGGCGGCGATCGGCGCGAGCAGCAACATGAGCAGACCGACCAGCGGGTTGTTGTCGCCGTCGTCGGAGCGTCCGCCACCGAAGATCAGCGCCCAGCGGGCCATCGAGGCCACGAAGGTGATGCCCATGGCAATCGCCGCGGCGACGGAGCCGATCAGGATGTCGCGGTTGCGGACGTGGCTGAGCTCGTGGGCGAGCACACCCTGGATCTCGTCCCACGAGAGCGTCCGCAGCAGGCCCTCGGTGACGCACACCGCCGCGTTGTCGGGGTTGCGGCCCGTGGCGAACGCGTTGGGCTGGGGGTTCGGTGCGACGTACAGCCGGGGCATGGGCAGCCCGGCACGCAGGCACAGGTCGCGCATGATGGCGTGGTACTGCGGCATCTGCTCCGCCGAGACCTCGACCGCTTTGGCGGACTTGATGGCCAGGCTCGCCGAGAACCAGTACGAGCCGCCGCACATGGCCAGCCCGATCAGCAGACCGATCACCGCACCCGAAGGCCCCCAGTAGCTGCCGATGACGATGCACAGACCACCGAGACCAGCGAGCAGCACTGCTGTCTTGAGGTTGTTCATCATGGCGGGCCGGGACTCCTCAGCGATCGGGGACGGTGGATGAGGCCGTCACCCAAAGGTAGGTGCCGCGCCACGACAGGGCCTGCCGCGCCACGCCCCGACTGAAGCGCCGCTCAGTCCCCCTCGCAACGGCACGCGCGCCGCTCGCCGGTGTGCACCGAGGGATCACTCGTAGTACCCGGAGTGGATGTAGACGCAGGGCACGTCCTCGCTGCGGAACATGTGCACGTTGCGGGGGTCGTCCTCGAACGCGAGGCGCAGGTCGAACCCCTTGGCCCGCAGCTCGTAGACCGTGCGCTGCTTGAAGGTCCGCGCCGCCATGTAGTCGCCGAAGTCCCGCATGATCAGGGCGTCCCAGCGCAGCCCGTAGCGGTCGAGCCAGCCGAGGGTCTGGGGCTGCACCCGCATCGGTCGGGCGGTGAGCAGGACGATGTGGTGCTCGTCGTCGATCACGTCGAGCAGGCGGGCGACCTCGTCGATCAGCGCGTCGTCACCGCACGCGTGGAAGAAGGCGTCCCAGTCGGGATAGGGGTACTCGATGTAGTGCTGGCGGCTGCTCGCGTCGGAGAGCACGCCGTCGATGTCGAAGACGACCGTCGGCCCGGCGTCGAGCACCTGCTCGCGCCACAACCAGTTCGAATGTGTCGGGTCCCAGATCGGCACGCCGGGCAGGCTACCCCCGCGATCGACCCCTCAGGCCTCGTCGGAGTCGGCAGCGCCCTGGCGGATCGCCTGCACGACGGACTGGTCGGCCAGGGTCGTCGTGTCGCCCAGCTCTCGACCCTCGACGACGTCGCGCAGCAGGCGGCGCATGATCTTGCCGGAGCGGGTCTTGGGCAGGTCCGGGACCACGATCACCGCCTTGGGGCGAGCGATCGCACCGAGCTTGGTGGCGACGTGGCGACGGATCTCCTCGCGCAGCTCGGGGCCGTCGGAGAAGGTGCCGCGCAGGATCACGTAGCCGATGATCTGCTGGCCGGTCGTCGGGTCGCTCGCGCCCACCACGGCCGCTTCGGCGACCGCACGGTGGTCGACCAGCGCGGACTCGACCTCGGCGGTCGAGATCCGGTGGCCCGAGATGTTCATGACGTCGTCGACACGTCCGAGCACCCACAGGTAGCCGTCCGCGTCGAGCTTGGCGCCGTCACCGGCGAAGTAGCGGCCCTCGAAGCGCGACCAGTACGTCTCGGCGTAGCGCTCGGGGTTGCCCCAGATGCCGCGCAGCATCGACGGCCACGGCTGGGTGATCGTCAGGTAGCCGCCACCTTCGGTCACGACGTTGCCGTCGTCGTCGACGAGCTCGACACCGATGCCCGGCAGCGCCCGGCACGCCGCGCCCGGCTTGGTCGCGACGATGCCCGGCAGCGGGGTGATCATGTGCCCGCCGGTCTCGGTCTGCCACCAGGTGTCGACGATCGGGCAACGCTCCGAGCCGATGTGGCGGTGGTACCACATCCAGGCCTCGGGGTTGATCGGCTCCCCCACCGTGCCCAGCACGCGCAGCGAGCTCAGGTCGTGCCGGGCGGGCTCCTGCTCGCCCCACTTCATGAAGGTCCGGATCGCGGTCGGCGCCGTGTACAGCTGCGTCACGCCGTAGCGCTCGACGATGTCCCAGAAGCGGTCCTTGGGCCACGACGCGGGATCGTCGGTGCGCTCGGTCTCGCGGGGTGTGTCGGGGGTCCCCTCGTACATGACCGACGTCGCACCGTTCGCGAGCGGGCCGTACACGATGTAGCTGTGCCCGGTCACCCAGCCGACGTCCGCGGCGCACCAGTAGACGTCGGTGTCGGCCTTCAGGTCGAAGACCTCTTTGTGGGTCCACGCGACCTGGGTCAGGTAGCCCGCGGTGGTGTGCATGATGCCCTTGGGCTTCGCGGTCGTGCCCGAGGTGTAGAGCAGGTAGAGCAGCTGCTCGCTGTCGACGGGGACCGGCGCGCACGTGGGTGCGGCCTGTCCCATCATGTCGTCCCACCAGTGGTCCCGACCGAAGGTCATGTCGACGTCGGTGCCGCAGCGGTCGACCACCACGACGCTGCGCAGCGTCGGGCAGTCCGCCAGTGCGACGTCGAGGTTCGGCTTGAGCGGCGAGGGCACACCGCGGCGGTAACCGGCGTCCGCGGTGACCGCGACGACCGCGCCGGCGTCGTTGATGCGGTCGATCAGCGAATCGGGGCTGAAGCCGCCGAAGACCAGGGTGTGCGCCGCGCCGATGCGGGTGCAGGCGAGCATCGCGATGACGGCCTCGGGGATCATCGGCATGTACAGGCAGATGCGATCGCCCTGCTCGACGCCGAGCTCGCGCAGCACGTTCGCGAAGCGCTGCACCTGGTCGAGCAGATCCGCGTAGGTGATCGTGCGGGTGTCGCCCGGCTCACCCTCCCAGTGCAGCGCGACCCGGTCGCCGAGGCCCGCCTCGACGTGGCGGTCGACGCAGTTGTACGACACGTTGAGCTGCCCGCCGACGAACCAGCGCGCGTCGGGCAGATCCCACTCGAGCGCGGTGTCGAAGTCCCGGTCCCAGCTCAGCAGGTCGCGAGCCTGCTCGGCCCAGAACGCGGCGGGGTCGGCCGCGGCACGGTCGTAGATCGCCGGGTCCGACAGGTTCGCCTGCGCGACGAAGTCGGCCGACGGCGGGAACAGCCGGTCCTCGGAGTAGCGATCTTCGATGGTCGCACCGTTGTCGGTCATCTGAACTCTCCTGTGGGCCGCGTCACTCGGATGGTAGACCCGGGCGCCCCCACCCCAGGACGGTGGACCGGCTGCGCACGGCGCCCCGTCGTGTGCCTACTGTGCCGGGAGGATGTGGGGAGAGGTTCGGGAGAGGACATGAGGAACGATCATCGGGTCCGTCGCGGCGTGACCGCGTTCGTGGGAGGCGTCGCGCTCGCATGCGCCACGCTGGTGCCCGCCGCCGGCGCGTCGGCGTCCGGGTCACCGGATCCCGACGCTGTGGCGACCTCGTCGCCGGGTGTCTCGCCGGGCGGTCCCACCGGCTGGGCGACGCCGACGACCGTCGGCATCCCCGTGCAGGCTGCCGCGCCGGTCGACAGGACGTCGCGCGCTGCGGTGGTGGCCGCCTACCGGCAGGTGTACCTGCCGGCGCTGCGCACGCCGATCGGCTGGAACGGCAGCACCGCCGGCTGCCGGGCCGGGACCACCTCGGGCGCCGCCCACTCGGCCACGCTCGCGATGGTGAACTACTTCCGATCGATGGTCGACCTGCCCGCCGTCACCTTCGACCCGGCGCTGTCCGCGAAGGCGCAGCAGGCCGCGCTGATGATGTCCGCCAACAACTCGCTGAGCCACTTCCCGCCCACGTCGTGGAGGTGCTGGACCGCGGACGGCGCCGAGGCGGCCGGATCGTCCAACCTGGCGCTCGGAGTCGGCGGCGCGGGCGCCATCGACCTCCAGGTGAGAGACCCGGGCCAGAGCAACACCGCCGTGGGGCATCGCCGATGGATCATGTACCCGCCCGCGCGGACGATGGGCAGCGGCTCGACGTCGAACGCCAACTCGCTGTGGGTCTTCGGCGCCCTGGGGGACCGGCCGCACACCAGGGCGGTCGAGTGGCCATCGGCGGGCTTCTTCCCCCGTGAGCTCGAGCCGTCCGGGCGCTGGAGCGTCTCGATCCCGGGCGCCGACCTGAGCGGCGCGACGGTGAGGGTCACCGGACCGTCAGGTGCCGTGCTCGCGACCACGACGCACCGTCCGGCCAACGGCTACGGCGACCCCACGCTCGTGTGGGAGCTCGGCAACCTCGGCGAGGTCGCCGGGCGGGGCGATCGTGCGTACCGGGTCGACGTCAGCGGCATCGCCGGTTGGAGCTCGACCACGCACTCGTACCGGGTCACCCTGGTCGACGCCGCGCCGCCGGTGCAGCACGCGCCGGTGGGCAGCCTCGACGAGGTCGTCGTCGCCGGCGACGAGGTGATCATGCGGGGATGGGCCGCCGATCGCAATCTGCCCACCGGCGGACTGCGGGTCCGTCTGCGGATCCAGATCCGCGGAACGGACTGGCCCACCGATGTGGTCGCCTGGCTGCCCCGACCCGGTCTGGCGTCGTTCGGTCTGCCGACCGCAGCCGGTTTCGAGGGCCGGGTGCGGCTCCGGCCGGGCACCTACCGGATCTGTGCCGATGCGCTCGATCACACCGGCGAGCAGCAGACCACCACCCCCACGCTGCTCGGGTGTCGAGAAGCAGTGGTGAAGTGAACCGGGTGGAGTGGATCATGGGGCGATGAACGGCACACGGGCAGGTGACGGACGTCGGAGCAGCGCGGTGACGGCGGTGGCACCGGCGAGCA
The DNA here is from genome assembly GCA_023389745.1 of Actinomycetes bacterium. GTDB lineage: Bacteria > Actinomycetota > Acidimicrobiia > Acidimicrobiales > Microtrichaceae > JAFAFN01. The sequence continues at coordinate 1,001 of JAEWED010000264.1, read as the reverse complement.
GCGGCGCGGCCCTCGAGCACTTCAACCGCCTGCTCGAGTTCGAGACCGACTGCTGGGACGTGCACGACGCGCTCACGAACGGGCCGGTCGACTTCGTGCTGCTCGACGTGCGCAGCCCGGAGCAGTTCGGCGCGGGTCACCTGCCCGGCGCGCTGAACCTGCCGCACCGGCGCATCATCGACCGGAACCTGACCGAGCACCCCGACGATACGGTGTTCGTCGTCTACTGCGCGGGCCCGCACTGCAACGGCGCCGACAAGGCGGCGATGCGACTCGCCGCGCTCGGGCGTCCGGTGAAGAAGATGATCGGCGGGGTCGAGGGTTGGCGCGACGAGGGCTTCGACCTCGTCGTCGAGCCGCCGGGGTCGGGAACCGCGGCTCAGTAGACGGTGTAACCGCCGTCGATCGTGATCTCGTCGCCCGTGTGGTACTCGTGGCGGGGATCGCACAGGAACGGGGCGACCGCACGGAAGTCGGCGGGCTCACCCCAGCGGCGCACCGGGGTGCGGGCGGTGGTGTTCTCACGGAACTTCTCGTACTGGTAGCCCGGCGCCGTCAGGTCGGTGAGGGTCCAGCCCGGCACCAGGCTGTTCGCACGGATCCGGTGCCTGGCGAACGCGACGGCCATGGACCGCACGAGTGCGAGCACGCCAGCCTTCGACGCGGCGTAGTGCGCCTGGCGCGGCGCCCCGTGGATCGACGACGTCGACGACACCGCGACGAGCGCGCCGCCCCCGCCCTGGGCGACCATCTGGCGCGCCGCCTCGCGCAGGGTGAGGAACACCCCGTCCAGGTTCACGGTGGTGACCGCCCGCCACTGCTCGAGCGACATGTCGAGCAGGGCGGCGTCGCCCGACACCCCGGCGTTCGCGACGCAGGAGTCGAGACGGCCGAACCGCTCGACGGTGGTGGCGACGGTCTCGACGATGTCGCGCTCGCTCGCCACGTCGCAGCGGAAGCCCTCGACGTCCGCGTCGTGGCGCAGCGCACCCAGGTGCTCG
>JAEWED010000249.1 GCA_023389745.1 Actinomycetes bacterium | reverse complement strand
CCGCGGGAGGGCTACGGCGAGTGGGACCTGCTCGAGGAGATCGGCCGCAGGAACTACCTGTTCGAAGCGGGCTTCCGGGCGCCGGAGTGGACGGGCCTGGCCGACGACCAGTGGCGCTACTACGTCTTCCTGGCGATCGCGATCGTCGTGTTCGTGCTCGTGCACAACCTGGTCCACTCCCGGGTCGGGCGTGCGCTGGTGGCGATCCGGGACAACGAGACCGCCGCCGAGGTCGCCGGTGTGCCGGTGTCGACCTACAAGGTCGTGACGTTCGGCATCTCGGCCTCGATCGCTGCGATCGGCGGCTGGATGTTCGCCGTGCTCAACAACCAGGTGTCGCCGACGTCGTTCACGATCGCGCTGTCGATCACGCTGCTGGTCGCCGCCGTGCTCGGCGGTGCGAACAGCATCATCGGGCCGGTGCTCGGCGCCTTCGTGATCGTCTACCTGCGAGAGGCCGTGCCGGCCGAGTCGCAGCGGTTCACCCAGGTCGTGTTCGGCCTGGTGCTGATCCTCGTCATGCTGGTCGCCCCCGGCGGCATCATCGGGGTGTACCGGAACGTCGCTGCCCGGATCGCCCGGTCCCGCGCCGGTCGTCGCTCCGATTCGCCGCCGCTGCCGCCGCCGGACCCCCTCGCCGAACCGGCGGCCGGGTCGACCGTCTGACCCACGGGCACACGACGCTGCGTGCAGCGCCGCCCCCAGATTTCATCCCACCAGACCCCATCCAACTCCCAGGAGGACCGAGATGAGACCGAACACCAAGTGGAAGAGCCTCGCAGCACTGCTGCTGGCGCTGACCATGGTCGCCGCGGCGTGCGGCGGACGCGACGACGACTCCGGCGATTCCGGCGGCAACTCCGGCGGATCCGACGACTCCGGCGAGGAGGCGACCACCGATCTGGCCGACCCCGCGCAGTGCCAGAACTACGACGGCACCCAGGGCATCAGCGACGACAAGATCCTCATCGGCAACTCGCTGCCGCAGTCGGGCCTGTTCTCGGTCTTCGACAAGGTGCGCGTCGGCATCGAGGCGTACTTCAGCTACACGAACTCCAACGGTGGGGTCGAGGGCCGTCAGCTCGAGCTGAACTCGCTCGACGACCAGTACCTGCCGGAGCGGACCCGCACCAACGTCGAGACGCTGGTCAACACCGACGGCGTCTTCGCGCTGCTCGGCATGGTCGGCACCGAGAACAACGAGCAGACCAGCCAGTTCCTCGCGGAGCAGGGCCTGTGCGTGCCGAACCTGGCGGTCGCGACCGGCTACCCCGGCTTCGGTGACCCGGCGACGGACCCGTGGATCATCAACGGCCTGCCGAACTACGCGCTCGAGTCGATCGCGTTCGCCGACTACCTCGGGACGAACCTGCCCGAGGCCAAGGTCGCGATCCTCGCCCAGAACGACTCGTTCGGCGACGCCTACGTCGACGCGTTCAAGAAGGCGATCGAGGGCACGAAGATCACGCTCGTCGACGAGCAGACCTTCGACCCCAAGACCGAGAGCAACCCGCAGGGTCAGGTGACCACGCTCGCGAGCTCCGGCGCCGACGCGCTGCTGCTCGGCGTGACCTCGCTGCCGTGCCCGAACGCCCTCAAGGCCGTCAGCGACTCCGGTTGGAAGCCGCTCACGTACGTCACCCTGACGTGCTCGTCGAAGGTCCTGATGGACGTCGCCGGACCCGCCTCCGAAGGCACCATCAGCACCCGTGCGACCTACGACCCCGCGGATCCGGCATCGGCGAGCGAGCCGGCCGTGGCCGAGTTCAAGGAGCAGGGTGCCGCGGGTGGCCTGACCGAGGCCGACCTGAACGACCTGAACGTCGCCGCCGGCTGGGGCTTCGGTGCGTACCTGGTGCAGCTGCTCGAGGCATCGCCCGAGCTCGAGCGTGCCTCGGTCATGAACACCGCCTGGTTCCAGAAGGACATCCACTACGGCCTCCAGCTCGAGGGGCTGACCTGGAACACCGACGGTGAGAAGGATCCGTTCGGCATCAACCAGCTCCAGTTCATCAAGCGCACCGGGGGCCAGTGGGTCCCCGAGGGCGACGTCGTGGACTACTCGAAGCAGCTCGAGGCACAGCTGGGCGACTGAGTTCGTCGGATCGAGCGCAGCGAACGGCGTCTCCGGGCGCTGCGAGCACGCAGCGGTGGCCGGTCCTTCGGGGCCGGCCACCGTCGCGTCCGGGACCCGCACTTTTCTTCGGGGCAAGGGGACCGATGTCACATCGCGCCGACATACACTGAGCACCGCGTACCTATCAGGAGGCCTCAGACGTGTCCCAGCACATGGTTATCTTCCAGAATCCGGACGGTGACCCGGGTTACAACCAGTTCGAGTCCATCGAAGAAGCGGTGAGCTTCGTCGAGACGATCCGCAACGACCAGGGAATCGACAGCATCAGGATCTTCGAGCTCAGCGAGGTCAAGTTCGACCTGAAGCCGTACTACAAGGTCGAGCTGCAGGCGCTCAGCGCCGGCTCGCCGTCGTCGTCCGCTTCCTCGCCGTCGGCCTCGTCCGGCACGCCCTCGAGCTCGCCGCTGAGCTCCTCCGCTCCGAGCGCCCCTGCGGCGCCCAGCGCACCGTCGACCCCGGCGTCGCCGATCGGCTCGGACCCCGCACCGGCTCCCGCGCCGAGCCCCGCACCGTCGGCGCCTGCACCGGCACCGGCGCCCGCGCCCAGCTCGGACACCACCTCGACGAGCCCGTTCGCGGCTCCGTCGGAGCCCACGCCGACCTATCCGGCACCGTCGAGCGCGCCGACGCCGCCGGCCGATCAGCCCCAGGACGACTCCCAGCCCACGCGGCGGGGGCTCTTCGGCCGCTGAGCGCCGAGTCCATCGAACAAGGCCGTGGGCCCCCCCCCCGGGGCGGCCCCCGGCGCCGCCCG
>JAEWED010000166.1 GCA_023389745.1 Actinomycetes bacterium | reverse complement strand
GGAGCAGATCGCGAAGACGACGGTGTTCGTCGTCGACATGGCCGACTACGCCCGCATGAACGAGCTGTACGGCGAGTACTTCGGCACGCACCGCCCGGCGCGCTCGGCGGTCGCCGTCGCCGAGCTGCCCTTCGGCGCCAGGGTCGAGATCGAGGCCTGGCTGCACGACCCGGCCTGAACCGCACCCTGGATCCCGCAGCGTCGGGCGGCGCTCAGGCCGGGAGGTGTTGGAGTCGGTGCGTCGGCTGGGGCAGACTCAGGGCCATGCTCGGCCCGGTCATCATCATCCTCGTGCTGCTCGTCGGTCTGCCGGTCGGCTTCTTCGTCACCGGCGCGGCGATCTCGGTCCTGCTCGGTCACAAGCTGACCAAGGAAGGCGAGTACATGAACGAGGGCAGTGAGCTCATCGAGCTCAACCACTGAGCGCCCGATCACCGGGCGGTCGCGACGGTCAGCTGGACCAGCGCGACTCGCCGAACTTGTAGCCCACCGACCGCACCGTGTGGATCAGCGCGGCGAACTCCTCGCCGAGCTTCGCCCGCAGGCGCCGGATGTGCACGTCGACGGTGCGGGCACCGCCGTAGTACTCGTAGCCCCAGACCCGTGACAGCAGCGTCTCGCGGGTGAAGACCCGCCCCGGGTTCGAGGCGAGGAACTTCAGCAGCTCGTACTCCATGTACGTCAGGTCGAGCGGCCGGCCGTCGATCGACGCCTGGTACGTCTCGAGGTTCAACAGGAGCGCCTCGTACTCGATGAGCTCCGGTCCCGCGGCCACGCCGGGCTCGGCCGCGAGCAGGTGACGCAGCCGCGCCTCGAGCTCGGCGGGGTGGAACGGCGAGACGCAGAAGTCGTCGAAGGTGTCGTGGCGCCCGTCGAGGTCGGCCAGCTGGGTGCCCCGCACGAGCAGCAGCAGCGGCGCGATGCCCAGATCGCCGCGTCGCAGCGACCGGGCGAGGGCGAACCCTCCGTCGGGCTGGTCGTCGGCCGCGACGATGGCGCCGGACCAGACGTTGTCGCGGGCAGCCGACTCGTCCGCGACCGCGGTCCAGGGCAGCCCGGCCATGTCGAGCACGCGCACGAGGTCGACCGGCGGGGGATCGGGCCAGATCAGGAGCGGTTGCACGGCTCGCCTACCAGACCCGGAGGTAGCGCTGGAGCTCGAAGCTGCTGACGTGGGTGCGGTAGGCGGCCCACTCGGCCCGCTTGTTGCGGAGGAACCACTCGAAGATGTGCTCGCCGAGCGCGTCCCGCACCAGGTCGGAGCCCTCCATCTCGTCGAGCGCTGCGGCCAGGTTCGTCGGCAGCAGACGGTCATCCGAGCTGCGCCGCTCGGCCTCGGACGTGTCGAACAGGTTGACCGCGGCCTCGTCGGGCAGGTCGTAGCCCTCGGTGATGCCGCGCATGCCGGCGGCGAGGATCACCGACCACGCCAGGTAGGGGTTCACCGCCGGGTCGAGCGAGCGGTACTCGATGCGAGTGCCCTGGTCCTCCTTGCCCCGCTTCGGGACGGGGACCCGCACCAGCGCGGAGCGGTTGTTGCGGGCCCACGAGATGTGGACGGGCGCCTCGAAGCCGGCGACCAGGCGCTTGTAGGAGTTCACCAGCTGGTTGGTCACCGCGGTGATCTCGGGTGCGTGGTGCAGCAGCCCGGCGATGAAGCCCTTGGCGGTCGGGGACAGGCCGAACTCGTCGTCGGGGTCGTAGAACGCGTTCGTGTCGCCCTTCCACAGCGACAGGTGGGTGTGCATGCCCGACCCCTGCACGCCCTCGATCGGCTTCGGCATGAACGTGGCGTGCACACCGGAGGCCATCGCGACCTCACGCACGATCATCCGCAGGGCCATCACGTTGTCGGCCATGGTGAGGCCGTCGGTGTAGCGCAGGTCGATCTCGTGCTGCGAGGGGGCGTCCTCGTGGAAGGAGTACTCGACGGGGATGCCGGTCGCCTCGAGCCGCTGGATGGTCCGGCGCCGGATGTCGGAGCACTCGTCGTAGGTGGTCAGGTCGAAGTAGCTCGCGTTGTCGAGCGGCACCGGAGCGACCGACGCGTCGTCGTTCTTCAGGTAGAAGAACTCGACCTCGGGGGCGCACATCAGCTGGAAGCCCTCGGCCGCAGCGGAGGCCAGGTTCCGGCGGAGGACCTGTCGGGGGTCGCCCTCGAAGGGACTGCCGTCCAGATCCGAGATGTCGCAGAAGATGCGGGCGGTCAGCTCCTCGCCGTCGGTCCCCGGCATGAGCTGGAAGCTGTTCGGGTCGGGGAAGGCGAGCACGTCGCTCTCCTGCACCCGGCTGAAGCCGTCGATGGCGGAGCCGTCGAACTGCACGCCCTCTTCGAACGCGGCGTCGAGCTCGACCGGGGAGATGGCGACCGACTTGATCTGACCCAGCACGTCGGTGAACCAGAGCCGAACCAGACGAACCCGCCGTTCCTCGACCGTTCGCAGCACGTAGTCCTGTTGGTGATCCACTCATGCCTCCATGTGGGCAGTGCGTCCGTGTGCGGAGTGTCCGTCTCGGCTGCGTCTCCATCTTGGCAGCCGTGACGTCGGGGAACTTTGGTACCAGCCCCTCGATTGCGGGTCGAACTGGGTTGATCGTGTTCACACGCCGTTCACAATGGGGCAACGACATCGAAATTGCGGTGCACGAGCCTGCTTCTCGGCCGCTCCGGTGCCTCGCTCCGGGTGCAGCGACCGACAACAGTTGCGAGGATCCCCCCGCATGTGAAGACGCCGGGGCCAAGCGCCCCGACGGTGAGCCGAAGGACGAAGTCAAGTGGCGTATCGGGCTGAATACATCTGGATCGATGGCACCGAGCCGGTGCCGATGCTGCGTTCGAAGACCAAGATCATCGAGGACGGCAAGGAGCCCGGCATCTGGGGCTTCGACGGCTCCTCGACCAACCAGGCCGACGGTTCGAGCTCCGACTGCGTGCTGCAGCCCGTGTTCACCTGTCCGGACCCGCTCCGCAACCCGGGCGACGTGCTCGTCCTGACCGAGGTGCTGCTCCCCGAGACCTTCGAGCCGCACAAGACCAACAAGCGTGCCGAGCTCGTCCCCGTCGCCGAGAAGTTCGCCGAGCAGGAGCCGCTGTTCGGCATCGAGCAGGAGTACACCTTCTTCAAGGAGGGCCGTCCGCTCGGCTGGCCGACCGAGGGCTACTACTACCCCGCACCGCAGGGTCCGTACTACTGCGGCGTCGGCGCGGTGGAGATCGCCGGTCGTGACATCGTCGAGGCCCACACCGAGGCCTGCCTCGCCGCCGGGCTCGGCATCTCGGGCACCAACGCCGAGGTCATGCTCGGTCAGTGGGAGTTCCAGGTCGGCCCGCTCAGCCCGCTCGAGGTCAGCGACCAGCTCTGGATGGCGCGCTACCTGCTCTACCGGGTGGCGGAGGACTTCGGCGTGAACGCGTCGATCTCGGCCAAGCCGATCAAGGGCGACTGGAACGGCGCCGGTGCGCACACGAACTTCTCGACCAACCGCATGCGCGAGGAGTACGACGCGATCATCGCGGCGTGCGAGGCGATGGGTGGGCCGGGCAAGGTCGAGGAGCACCTCGCTGGCTACGGCCACGGCTACGAGGACCGTCTGACCGGCCTGCACGAGACGGCGCACTTCAGCCAGTTCCGCTACGGCGTGTCCGACCGCGGTGCGTCGATCCGCATCCCGTGGCAGGTCGCCCAGGACGGCAAGGGCTACATCGAGGATCGTCGCCCGAACGCCAACATCGACCCCTACGTCGTGACCCGACTCATCACCAACACGGTGTGCTCGGAGCTCACCCCGCTCTGATCCCCCCAGGAACCAGGTGCCCGATCGCCGGCGGTGCTCGTCACCGCCGGCGATCGGCGCGTCCGGGGCCAGGACCGCCGGTTGCCCCCAGGTACGATCCGACCGATGAACCCGCCCACACCCCCGTCCCCGCCTGCGCGCATCCGGGTGGCGATGTTCCAGCTGAACCTGCGTGTGGGCGACCTGGACGGCAACGTCGCGACGATGGCGGACGCCTACCGGCGCGCCGAGGACGCCGGGGCCGACGTCGCCGTGTTCACCGAGCTCGCGGTGTGCGGCTACCCGCCCGAGGACCTGGTGCTGAAGCCGGCGTTCGTCGAGCACTCCCAACAGGAGCTGGCTCGCCTGGCGGTGCTGGTCGACGGCCACTGCGCCGCGGTCGTCGGCTGGGTCGAGGGCCACCGCATCGTCGGGGCGGATCCCCACGACCCCCACGACGGCCCGTGGAACGCGGCGGCGGTGCTGCACGGCGGGCGCGTCGTCGGCAGCTACCGCAAGCAGGCGCTGCCGAACTACGGCGTGTTCGACGAGAAGCGCTACTTCGACCCGGGGCCGACGGACCAACCGCTGTTCCGCATCGGCGGCGTCGACGTCGCGGTCACCGTGTGCGAGGACGTCTGGGTCGACGACGGGCCCGCCGTTGCCGCGGCACACGCCGGCGCGTCGCTGGTGCTGAACATCAACGCGTCCCCCTTCCACCAGGGAAAGCAGCTCGAGCGCCGCTCGATGCTGCAGCGCCGAGTCGCCGACGCCGGCGTGCCGATCGTCTACGTCAACCAGGTCGGGGGGCAGGACGAGTTGGTCTTCGACGGCGGATCGCTCGCGCTGGACGCCGCCGGCGAGGTGGTCTGCGCCCTGCCTCGCTTCGTCGAGGCCGAGGCGATCCTCGATGTGCCCCTCGCCGGGACTGCCGGTCCGACAGCCGTCGCTGCCCCGACGGGCGGGGCCGCGGTGATCGCCGTCTCCGAGGCCCGCGGCGCCGGACCTGAGCTGCCGGCCCCGACGGTCGTCGCGGCCGACCCGATCGGTCCGGTCGACGACTCCGGGCCGGGCGAGGTCTGGTCCGCGCTGTGCCTCGGTGTGCACGACTACGTGTCGAAGAACGGCTTCGGTGACGTCGTCATCGGACTGTCCGGCGGGGTCGACTCCTCGATCGTCGCGGCGATCGCGGTGGACGCGCTCGGCCCCGACCGGGTGCACGGCGTGCTCATGCCCTCGCGCTACTCGAGCGACCACTCCCTCGACGACGCCGAGGCGCTGGCGGACTCACTGGGCATCGATCGCCGCACCATCCCGATCGGTCCGGCGCACGACGCGTTCGAGTCGATGCTCGCCCCGTCCTTCGAGGGCCGCGAGCCCGACCTGACCGAGGAGAACCTGCAGTCACGCATCCGGGGCGTGCTGCTCATGGCCCTGTCGAACAAGTTCGGCTGGCTGGTGCTCACCACCGGCAACAAGAGCGAGACGGCGGTCGGCTACTCGACGCTCTACGGCGACACCGCCGGCGGGCTCGCGGTCATCAAGGACGTGCCGAAGCTGCTCGTCTACGAGCTGTGCCACTGGCGCAACACCATGGCCGGCACCGAGGTGATCCCCTCGCAGGTGCTGACCAAGGCGCCCTCGGCGGAGCTGCGACCCGACCAGCGCGACGACCAGAGCCTGCCGCCCTACGAGGAGCTCGATCCGCTGATCGCGGCCTACGTCGACGGCGACCTGACCGCGAGCGACCTGGTGTCCGCGGGTCACGCTCCCGACGTCGTCGAACGGATCACCCGGCTCGTCGACCGCGCCGAGTACAAACGCCGACAGGCGCCGCCCGGCCTACGGATCTCGTCGAAGTCCTTCGGCCGGGACCGGCGCCTGCCGATCACCAACTGGTACTGAGGGTCGTGCTCGCGGCCCGGTGACCGGGCCTGCGGCTCAGACCCGGGCGAGGGCGCCGGACGGCGCGTTGATCTCGGCGATGCGGTTCATCACGTCGCCGAGGAACGTGAGGCTCTTCGCGTCGAGTGCGTCGAAGAAGTACTCGCGTTCACCGCGGGTGTGCACCGGGGTGGCGGCCTTCAATTGGGCCAGCCCCTCGGGCGTCAGCGCCGCCAGCACCCCGCGACGGTCGTCGTCGCAGCGCTCGCGGACCACCCAGTCACGGCGAACCAGCGCGTCGAAACGGCGGGTCAGACCACTCGGCGAGAGCCTCGCCAGGTCGGCCAGCTCGTTCATGCGCAAGCGGTGATCAGGTGCTTCGGACAGATGCAGGAGCACTTCGTACTCGGCGAGGGTCATGTCGCACTCGGCAGTGAGATCTGCGTCGAGCCGGGAGAGAACCCGACCGTGTGCCAACAGAAACCCTCGCCAAGCGGACTGCTCGGCATCGTTCAACTTCTTTGTTTGCCCCATAAGAACCCTGAGACTACTTCCCTGTACACGTGTCCCGGTGACCCTCTGACGGCGGCACGTGGCGCGATCCGATCGTCGGAGGCCACGGCCGCTGCTCGTAGACTCGGCAGCCGTCCCGACGACGAGCGAGAGGCAGCCACGGTGGACGATCCGATCGACGCACCCATCGAAGGTCGTCCCGACGACTCCGACACCGCCGGTTCGTCGCTCGCCCCGTCACGCTCGTTGCACGCTCCGTCACGCTCGTTGCACGAGATGGCCGACCTGCTCGGCGGGCGGGTCTGGTTGGAGCGGCGCCTGTTCGAGTCGCTCGGGCGCTGGGCGACCGACGCCGCTGCCGACAGCGAATCCGACGGCGCGGCCGGCCCGGCGGCGCTGCACCTCGCCGAGGCCAGTCGCCGCCACGGTTGGCACGCACAGGTCTGGTTCGACCGCATGCCCGAGCTGAGCGGCTTCGACGTCGAGGCGCGGGTCGTGCCGTCCGACCCCGGCCTGGTGGCGCTGTTCGACCTGCTCGATGGCTCGGACCCGGCGACCGCGACCGTCGTGCGCCTCGACGCCTACGGCCGTGTGCTGCTGCCCCGGATGATCGTCGCCTACCGCGCCACCGTCGGCCGGCTCGGCGCCGCCGCGGACGCGTCCGTGGCTCGCTGGAGCCGCCTCGTGCTCGTCGACGACCTCGAGGCCTGGGAGCAGGCGGAGTCGGTGCTCCAGCGGGTGGTCCGCACCGAGGAGCAGCTCGACGCGCTCGCCGCGTCCCGCCGTCGCGTCGACTCGCTCCTGTTGGGAGCCGCGCCGCTGCCCACCTGACGACCCCGGGCCGACTCACCCCTGGGGGTCAATCCTGCACGGCGCTCAGGTTTTCGACCCGCTCGTGCCGATGACGGATGGTGCACGAGTGGTGTGCTTGACGTCACCCGTAGAATGGGAACCAGTCGCACAGTGCTCTCGTCGTCGATCGAGAGGTGGACCGTGGCAAGGGATCGAAGCGAACGGGACGACGAGGACCTCGTCCGTCTCTACCTCACCGACATCGGTCAGCATGCGCTGCTGACCAAGGAGGACGAGGTGCGCCTGGCGCAGGCCATCGAGGCCGGCGCCGAGGCCGCGGCCGAGCTCGCCCGCTCGGCCGAACTGCGCCCCACCCGGCGCCGAGAGCTGCGGCGCACGGTGCGCCACGGCCAGCAGGCGGAGCAGGCCTTCGTGCAGTCGAACCTGCGTCTGGTGGTGTCGATCGCGAAGAAGTACCAGGCCTCGGGCCTGCCGCTGCTGGACCTGATCCAGGAGGGCAACCTGGGCCTGATGCACGCGGTCGAGAAGTTCGACTGGCGCAAGGGCTTCAAGTTCTCGACCTATGCGACCTGGTGGATCCGCCAGGCCATCACCCGTGGGATCGCGAACACGGGTCGGACGATCCGCCTGCCGGTCCACGCGGGCGACACCCTCGCCCGGCTGCAGAAGTCGAGGTCGCGACTCGAGGTGAGCCTCGGTCGTGCCCCGACGGTGGCCGAGCTGGCCCGCGAGACCGAGATGACCGAGGAACGGGTCACCGAGGCCCTCTGCTACGCGGGTGAACCGCTGTCGCTGTCGGAGCCGTTGCGCGAGGACGGCGACGCCGAGCTGGGCGACGTGGTCGAGGACCACGGTGCCGAGTCGCCCTTCGAGGTCGCCGCGATCGCCGTGCTGCCCGACGAGGTGAGCCGCCTGCTGGCCCCGCTCGACGAGCGCGAGCGCGAGATCCTGCGGCTGCGCTTCGGCCTGGACCGCGGCGAGCCGCGCACACTCGAAGAGGTGGGCGCGCACTTCCACCTGACCCGTGAGCGCATCCGACAGATCGAGGCCCGCGCCATGTCGAAGCTGCGACACCCCTCGAGCGACACCGGCGCCCGAGACCTGCTCGCGGTCTGACGAACCCGCCACGGCCCCTGGGCCGATGAGCGGCGGCGAGCGCCGCTGCGACGAGACTCCCGCTGCGGACGATCTGCAGCGGGCTCCTGGGGGCTCAGCCCTCGACGGTCGCCTTCAGGCCGTCGAGCGCGCCCTGGTAGATGTCGCGGAACATGCCCTCGGCCTCGGCCGGCTCGACGGTCACGGCCCAGGTGACCTCGCTGCCCCCGTCTGACTCGAGCACGCTGATCGTGGCCTCGTGGGACTGCACCGGCGCGCCCTCGCCCACGATCGAGTAGGTGATCGTCCGAGCGGCCTCGTCACGTCCCACCAGACGTTCGGTGATCTCCATGCCCATCGTCGAGACGGTGCGCAGGTCGCCCTCGACCACGCACGCGTCGACGCCCGCCATCCAGTCGTCGAGGCCGCCGAACTGGCCGATGAGGGCCCAGACGTCGCCTGCCGGGGCGCTGATGTCGATGCGAGCGGTCTCGGTCACTGGGCCCTCCGGGGGTCTCGTGGTGGTGGGCGGAACGTAGCGCGTCACCCCGTCCGCGGTGGGCCAATCGGCGCGCATTGGCTCTGTCGTGACGGCCGACGGGCGTCGATGCTGCGTCGATGGCACCTCTCTCGCTCCACGACACCACCGAGCGCGACCCTCGACCGGTCGCTCCCGACGCCACCTGCGTGCAGGGTGCGGTGCTGTCGGCGCGAGCCGGGCGATCCGGTTCGTCGGTGATCCGCGACCTGCTGTCCATCCTGCGCGACGAGCGGATCCTGTCACTCGCCGGCGGGCTGCCCGACTCCGCGGCGCTTCCCGCCGCCGAGGTCGCCGAGGCCGTCGAACGGGCGTGCCGGGCGGGTGGCGACGCCCTGCAGTACGGCCCGACCGAGGGCGAGCCGGCCTTGCGTGCCTGGATCGCCGAACGCGAGCTCGGCGGCGTCGACCCCTCGCAGGTGCTCGTCACCACCGGGGCTCAGCAGGCGCTGGCGCTGGTCGTCGACGCGCTCGTCGACCCCGGCGACGTCGTCGTGGTCGAGCGCGCCAGCTACGTGGGCATGCTGCAGCCGCTCGGCCGTGCCGGCGCCTCGATCGTCGACGTGGGCGGCGACGCCGACGGCATGCGCACCGACGAGCTCGAGGCGCTGCTGCGAGACGGGGTCCGACCGACGCTCTGCTACGTGTGCCCGACGTACCAGAACCCGACGGGCACCGTGCTGAGCGAGCGGCGCCGGCGCCACCTCGGCGAGCTGGCCGCTCGCTACGGCTTCACCGTCGTCGACGACGACCCGTATCGCGACCTGGGGCCGGTGCCGGCGCCGAGCCGTCTTCGTGACCACCTGCCCGCCGAGCTGGCGGTCAGCGTCGGCTCGTTCTCGAAGACCGTCGCCCCCGGGCTCCGCGTCGGTTGGGTGCACGGACCGAGCACGCTCGTCGACGCCCTGGTCACGATGAAGCAGGCCGACGACCTGCACACCAGCACCCTGTCCCAACGGGTGCTGGTCGACCTGCTCGGTCGCCCCGGGTGGCTCGAGCGACGTACCGCCACGCTGGGCGCCGAGCACCGTGTGCGCGGACGTGCGCTGGTCGACGGGCTCACGCAACGGTTGGGCGCCCGGGTCACCATCGAGCCGATGGCCGGTGGCATGTTCGTCTGGGCGACGTTCCCCGACTGCCCGCTCGACACCGATTCCCTGCTGTCGCGGGCCATCGACCACGGCGTTGCGTTCGTGCCGGGTTCGGCGTTCGACCACCGGAACCGACCGAACCGGTCCGCCAGGCTGTGCTGCGCGACCCTCACGCCCGATCACCTCGACGTCGCCGCAGGGCGTCTCGCCGCTGCGGTCGACGAGGCGTGGCAGGATCCGTGGACGGAGGGCCTGAGCTGAGGGGGTGATCGTGTCGGGGGGCCAGCACAGCACGCGGCAGCACAGCACGGGCCAGCACAGCCCGGGGCAGCGCCGCTCGATCGGCGCGAAGACGTTGGTCGCCGCGGTCGGTGCCGACGTCGCCGGCGCAGGGTTCCGCTCGCTCGCGGCCGGCGTGGCCGCCGCGATCGAACGCGGCGACCTGCCGGTCGGGGCGCGTCTGCCCTCGGAGCGAGCGCTGTCGACCGAGGCGGGTTGCTCGCGTGGCACGGTCGTCGCCGCCTACGAGGTGCTGCGCGGCCAGGGCCTGGTGCTGCGGCGGACCGGCAGCGGGACGTGGGTGCGCCGCCCACCGGATGGTCACGTCGCCCCAGCTCCGTCGGTCGGGACCGAGGAGCACGCGGCGGCGGTGCGTGCCCGTCGGCTGACCGCACGCGTCCTCGGACCCGGCCCCGACGACATCATCGACCTCGGGCTGTCCGCCCTGGCCGAGCCGTGGGAGCTCGACGACGCCATGCTCCGCGTCACCGCCGCCGACCTGGCCGCGGTGTCGCCACGTCACGGCTACGCCCCGAGCGGCATCGACGAGCTGCGCATCGCGGTCGCCGACCGTCACCGCGCCCGGGGTCTCGCGACCGACGCCGAGCAGGTCACGATCACCCACGGCGCACAGCACGCGCTCGCCCTGGCCGTCGACCTGCTCGTCCACCCGGGCGATGTGGTCGTCGTCGAGCAGCCGACGTTCCCCGGTGCGATCGACGTGCTCGCCCGAGCGGGCGCTCGCCTGGTGACCGTGCCGGTCGACGCCGGCGGCACCGACGTCGACAGCCTGGCGCGGGTGCTTGAACGCGGCGATGTGCGTGCGGTGTACCTGGTGCCGACCTGCAACAGCGCGACGGGGGCGACGACCACACCCGCGCGTCGACGCGACATCGCCGCGCTCGTCGACGCCGCAGGATGCTGGCTGATCGAGGACGAGGCGCTCGCTCCGCTGCACCACGACGGTCCGCCGCCGTCGGTGTCGTCACAGGTGCGTGCCGGGCGGACCGTCACGATCGGCTCGTTGGCGAAGGAGGTGTGGGCCGGGGTGCGCGTCGGCTGGATCCGCACGGACGCGACCACGACCGAGCACCTGGCCCGCCTGCGCGCCGCGCTCGACCTGGGCGCCTCGGTGCCGGGACAGCTCGTCGCACTCCGCTGCCTCGACGGCGTCGACGATCGCACCGCCCGCCTGCGCACCGAGCTGTCGCACCGGGCCGACGTGCTGTGCGAGCTGCTCGAGACGCAGCTGCCCGAGTGGTCCTGGACCCGACCCAGCGGCGGGCTGTCGTTGTGGTGCCGCTTGCCCGTCGCTGCGGACCGGAGCGGCGACGGCGACGCCCTCGCCCGGCGCGCGCCCGACTGGGGCGTCTCGGTCCTCCCGGGCAGCTCGGCCGCGGTGGACCAGAGCTGCGACGGCTTCGTGCGGCTGTCGTTCGCCGCGCCGGCCGACCAGCTGCGCAACGGCGTCGAACGCCTGGCGGCGGCCTGGGCGGCCGACCACGATGCCCGACGCGGAGCTCCGTCGTGACAGCGGTCGTCGAGGACGAGCCGACCGCCGCCCGTGCGCTGTGGCGATCGGTCGAACCGCTGCACGCAGTGGTCTACTTCGCTCCCGAGGTCGCGGCCGCCGTCGCCGAGGCGGGCGTGCTCGGGTGGTGGCGGGGCTACGTCGCCGGTCGCTCGGCGCCGCTCGGGGTGGTGCCCGCGCCGGTGGTCGAGGCGCTGTTCCACGGGTTCGCGCCGGACCGGATCTCGAAGGCCGTGCCGTCGGTCTGGCAGGTCGTCGAGCCCGAGCGCCTGCTCGCCGTGCGCGAGCAGGCGGTGACCGACGTGCTGCACCGCCTCGCACCGGGACCGACGGCGGACACCGCGAGCACCGAGCGGGCGGTCGAACTGCTGCGGCGAGCCCTCGACCGTGCCGATGTCGGCGGTCGAGCGCTGTACGCGGCCCACGCCGCGCGGCCCTGGCCGACGGCGCCGACCACGCAGCTCTGGCACGCCTGCACCCTTCTGCGCGAGCACCGCGGTGACGGGCACGTGGCGGCGCTCGTCGCCGCCGGCGTCGACGGCGCGTCGGCGAACCTGCTCGCCGTCGCTGCGGGTGTGGTCCCCGACGGCGAGGCGCAGCGCCTGAACCGGGGCTGGAGCGTCGAGGAGTGGGAGGCCCGCGCCGCAGCGCTCGTCGCCGACGGCTCGGTGGACGTCGACGGTGCCCTGACCGAGCGTGGCGTGGAGCTGCGCCGTCGGATCGAGCAGGCGACGGACCTGGCCGCCGCGGGACCGGTGCACGCGCTCGGGTCGTCGGGTGTGGACGAGCTCGGGGAGCTGCTCGCCCCGTGGGGCGATGCGATCGTGGCGAGCGGGACGCTCGGGTTCCCCAACGCCATGGGCCTCACCCGCTGACGCCTGACCGGGCCGCGGTCCCCGCTGACGGTCAGCACCGGCACACCTAGGTTCGCGGTCGTCCACTTCCCCGGTCGCTGACGGCGGCGACGGCTCGACGTCGCCCGGTTCGAGAGGTCGTGGTGCGCGTGCTGCACACCTTCTGGTCGGTGAAGGGCGGCTCCGGCGTCACCGTGACCGCCGCGTTGTACGCCACCGCACTCGCTCGTCGACACGGGGCGACGACCGTGGTCGACCTGTGCGGCGACCAGCCCGCGGCCCTCGGTCTGCCCGAACCGCGCGGCGCCGGCTGGAGCGACTGGTTGGCCACACCCGACGGGTCCGCCGAGGCGCTCGCCCGCCTGCTCGTCGACGTGCGCGACGACCTGACCCTGCTGCCCGTCGGCGCGACGGGCGACTGGCCAGAGGAGCGCGCCGCTCACCTGGCCGACGCCCTGGCCTCGCTCGGTCACGTGGTCGTCGACGCGGGCGTGGTCGACCCGTCGTCGACGGGTGGCGGTGACCCCCGGGTCGGGCTGTTCGGCGCGCTGGCCCAGGTCGGGCGCACCACACTGGTGCTGCGCCCGTGCTACCTGGCCCTGCGACGGGCGATGAAGGTGACCGCACACGTCGACGGCGTCGTCGTCGTGAACGAGCCCGAGCGGGCACTCGACGCCACCGACGTCGAACGGTTGCTCGGCGCGCGAGTGCTCGCCTCCCTCGACGTCGAGCCCGCCGTGGCCCGCGCCGTCGACGCGGGTCTGCTCGTGCAGCGGCGGCACCGCGGCATCCTTCGAGCGGTCGAGGCGTCGGCGTGAGCGCCCGGCACGATGATCCGACCGAGGGCGCGTCCGGCGACCCGACCGGCGACCCGACCGAGGATCGGGTCCGTCGCCGGTTCCTGCACGACGATGTCGTCGCGGGCGGCGATCACGCGCCGACCGGCCTCGGAGCCGCGCAGCGGATCGCGACGCTGCTGCTCGACGAGCAGCCGCTGCTGTCGCCCGACGAGCTCGAACGGCGGACCCGCCGACTGGTCGCCGACCTGGTCGGACTGGGACCGATCCAGGCGCTGCTCGACGACCCGGAGGTCACCGACGTGCTCGTGAACGGTCCCGGCGCGCTCTGGGTCGAACGTGCCGGACGACTCGAGCGGGCCGACGTCGAGCTGACCGAGGCAGAGATCGAACGGTCGGTGGAACGTCTGGTGGGGCCGCTCGGGCTCCGTGCGGACCGCACCCACCCGGTGGTCGACGCCCGCCTGTCCGACGGGACGCGTGTGTCGGTGGTCATGCGTCCGCTGGCCGTCGACGGCCCGGTCCTCGCGGTGCGCCGACACGGCGCGACGTCGCTGCCGCTGTCGTCGTTCGCCGACCGGGCCCAGCTGTCGGTGCTGGTAGAGGCCGTGCGGCGGCGCTGCAACATCGTCGTCTTCGGGCCGACGGGCAGCGGCAAGACGACCCTGCTCAACGCGCTCGGCGCACTGCTGCCCGCCCACGAGCGGATCGTGACCATCGAGGACGTCGCCGAGCTGCGCCTGCCCGGCGAGCACGTCGTGCGTCTCGAGGCCCGACCCGGCTCCGCCGACGGCGTCGGCCGTGCCGGGGTGCGCGAGCTGGTGCGCGCCGCCCTGCGACTCCGACCCGACCGCATCGTCGTGGGCGAGGTCCGCGGACCCGAGGCGCTCGACATGGTCTGGGCGATCTCGACGGGGCACGACGGCAGCTTCTCGACGTGCCATGCCTCGGGTCCGCGCGACGCGTTGCGACGCCTCGAGACGATGTGCCTGATGGCCGAGGAGCAGCTCCCGCTGGTCGCGGTGCGCGAGCAGATCGTCTCGGCGGTCGACCTGCTCGTGGGTGTCGCCCGCTGCGACGACGGGAGCCGACGGATCGTCGACCTGCACCGGGTGCGCGACGACGGGGCGCTGGTCCCCGCTGGTGCGTCGTGACCTCGACCTCACGCCACGGTGCGCGGCGGCGGGCCCGCCGCGGGGAGCGCGAGCTCTCGGGAGTGGCCGCGTCGCTCGCCCGCAGCGTCCGGACCGGCTCGACGCTGCTCGGCGCGTTCGACGAGGTCGCACGCTCGACCCCGGGCGCGTCGGGCGACCAGCTCCGCGACGTCCTGCACGCCGTCGAGCGCGGTGTGGGCGTCGACGATGCGCTCGCCCGGTGGGCCGCCGGGGCCGGGTCGACGTCGGTCGACCTGCTGGTCGCCGCAGCCAGGTTCGGTCACCGCGAGGGCGGCGACCTGGCCGCGGCGCTCGACGGCGCCGCGGTGTCGCTGCTCGATGCCTGCGATGCGGCCGATGAGGCGCGCGCCATGACCAGCCAGGCGCGCTCGTCCGCAGCGGTGCTCGTCGCGCTGCCCGTGCTCGGCGCAGCGCTGTTCTGCCTGCTCGACCCAACGGTCGCGCACACGCTTGCGATGACCAGCGCAGGACGCCTGTGCGTGTTGGTCGCCGTGCTGCTCGACGCCGCCGGCGGGTGGGTCATGTCGCGACTCGTCCGGGCCGCGGTCTCGTGACGTCCGCGGTGTGGGGCCTTCTCGCCGCTGCCGCGGTGCTGCTGTGGGCCCGCTCGACGCGACCGTGGCCCTGGCGTGTCGCCGAGCTCGAGGTTCCGGAGCTCCGCCGTGCCGCCCGGGCACCGCACGGCCGGCGGACCGGTCGCAACGGTCGTGCCGGTCACTCTGCTCGCGCTGCTCGTGGCGCGGGAACAGCCGACCTCCGCGAGCTCGAGCGTGACCTGCCCGCGGCCATCGACCTGCTCGCCCTGTCGGTGAGCGCGGGTCACTCCCTGCACACCGCGATCGTGGCTGTCGCCGCGAGTGGCCGGGGCCCGGTCGCCGACGCGTTGCGCGGCGCGGTCGACGGCTTCGAGCGGGGTGGACGCCTGGGCGACGAGCTCTCGGCGCTCCCGGCGCGCCACGGCGAACCGTTGCGCCCGCTCGTCACCACGCTCGTCGCGACCATGGCCTCGGGGGCGGCCGCAGGTCCCGCGCTGCAGCGGTTGGTCGACGCCGAGCGGCGGCGTCTGCGCCGCCGGACCGAGGAGCGTGTCCGGCGCCTACCGGTCCTGCTGCTCGCCCCGCTCGTCGGGCTGGTGCTGCCGGCGTTCGTGGTCGTCACGATCGTGCCGGTCGCGCTCACGACCGCGGGTGCCGGGGCGTTCGTCGCCGCGCACTTCCTTGCTCCCGACTTCGTCGCCCCCGGCGTCCCCCTGCCTTCGTCCCGATCCCCCTGGAGCTCCCCATGACCCGACTGCCCGTCCATCTCGTCCTCCTGGGCAGCGACCTGGCCGCTGTCCTGCATCGACGAGCCCGCAGCAGCGAACGTGCGCAGAGCACTGTCGAGTACGCGCTCATCCTGTTGGGCGCTGCCGCGGTGGCGCTCCTGGTCGTCGCGTGGGTGACCCGCTCCGATGCCGTCGGGCGGCTCTTCGACACCGTCTTCGGTCGCATCCTCGAGCAGGCTGGATGACCACGCGCCCGTCGCGTCGGGCCGAGGGTGTGCGTGGGCAGGCGACCGTCGAGCTCGCGGTCGTGCTGCCCGTCGTCGTGCTCCTGCTGCTCGCCGTGCTCCAGGCCGGATCGCTGGTCCGGGACCGCCTGGCCACCGTGCACGCCGCGCGCGTCGCGGCCAGGGCCGTGATCGTCGAACCGACCCCCGCCGCCGCAGCCGCGGCGCTCCGGGCCGCCGGGGGTCGGGCGGCCGACGCCCGGGTCCAGCTCGGCGGCGACCAGCGCTCCGGCGGCTACGCGACGATCACGGTGCGGCTGACGCCGGCCAGGGTGCCGATCGTCGGCCGGGCGATCGGCGCGACGGTCCTGACCGAGACGCTCACCGTGTTGGTCGAGGGTCCTTCGTGAGGGTGCTGCGCAGCAGCGCGGCAGCAGCGTCGCGGTCGAGCGGCTCGTTGCCGTTGCCGCACTTGGGCGACTGCACGCAGCTGGGGCACCCCGCCACGCACGAACACGACGAGATCACGTCGAGGGTGGCCGCCAGGTGACGCGGTGCGGCGTCGAAGGCCAGCTCTGCGACACCGGCGCCGCCCGGGTGGGCGTCGTGGATGACGACCGTCGCGGCCTCGGTCTCGGGCAACCAGACGGTCGACACACCGCCGACGTCCCACCGGTCGCAGATGGTGAACAGCGGCAGGATGCCGATCGCCGCGTGCTCGGCGGCGTGCAGCGCGCCGGGCAGCTGCTCGGCCGTGACGCCGGCGTCGTCGACGAGCTCGTCGTCGAACACGTACCAGACCGCGCGGGTGTCGAGGGTGGAGGGCGGCAGGTCCAACGGGGCGCTCGCGACCTGCTCGTGGGTCGAGGTGCTGCGTGTCGAGAAGCTCGTGACCTGCGACGTGACCTCGACCGCCCCGACGTGCAGCGCCGAGCGGCCCACCGTGCGCCGGTCGTCGATGCCCAGCAGGCGGATCGAGGTCGTCGAACGGGGCTGGGTGTAGACGTCGCCGCGGGACGGCTCGACCGTCGCGACCATCGAGTCCGGATCCAGGTCGAGCACCGACCACGCACGACCCTGGTGCAGGTAGATCGCGCCCGGGTGCAGCACCTGGTGGGCTCGGGCGTCGTCGACGGTGCCGACCGCCCGACCGAGCTCGTCGAGGATCGTGTACTCGCCCCGAGCGGTCGACCGGAGCCCGATCGTCGGGGCCGGGGCACCACGGCCCGACCACACGGCCACACGTCCGCCGCGCCGGCGGCGCACCGAACTGCGGTCCGACAGCACGAGCCGCCGCACGCCGTCGTCGAGCTGGTCGGGCCAGAACGTCGCGTCGCCGTGGCGCAGCGGGAGCTCGTGCGCCGCGCACGCCAGGTGCGGCACGTACACGTGCGGGTTGTCCAGGTTGATCACCGCCGGTTCGGCCGCTCGTTCGAAGAGCTGGTCGGGGTGGCGCATCATCCACTGGTCGAGCTGGTCCTCGCCCGCGATCAGCACCGCCAGCGACGGTGCATCGGTGCGGCCCGTGCGACCGGCCTGCTGCCAGAACGACGCGATCGTGCCCGGGTAGCCGCAGAGCACCACGGCATCGAGGCCGCCGATGTCGACGCCGAGCTCGAGCGCATTGGTGGCGACGACGCCCTTGAGCGCCCCGGAGAACAGCTCGGCCTCGATCTCCCGGCGTTCGGCGGGCAGGTAGCCGGCACGGTACGAGCGGACGCGCTCCTGGTCGTCGGCGTCGACGATGCGTCGGATGTCGGCGGCGACGAGCTCGGTGCCACGGCGTGACCTGCAGAACACCAGCGTGCGCATGCCGGCCCGGATGAGCCGCCCCGCGAGCAGGGCGGCCTCGGCGTGCACCGACCAGCGGCCATCGGAACCCGCGGAGCGCTCCTCGCTCGCGGGGTTCCACAAGGCGATCGACCGCTGCCCTCTGGGCGAGGCGTCGGTGGTCACTGCCCGCACGGCACGTCCGCAGAGCTGGGACGCCAGGTGCTGGGGGTCGCCGACGGTGGCCGAGGTGAACACGAACGTCGGCTCGACGCCGCCGTAGTGCAGCACGAGTCGACGGAGCCGCCGCAGGATCTGCGCGACGTGGGTGCCGAACACGCCGCGCAGCGTGTGCAGCTCGTCGACCACCACGACACGCAGGTCGTGGAGGAAGGCGCCCCAGCGGGCGTGGTTCGACAGGATGCCGTGGTGCAGCATCTCGGGGTTCGTGAGGATCGCCGAGGCGTTGCTGCGCACGAAGACGCGTTCCTCGGCCGTGCTGTCGCCGTCGTAGGTCGCCGCGACGGACCCCTCGGGCATCCACCGGTCGAGCGCCTGCAGCTGGTCCTGTGCGAGCGCCTTGGTCGGATAGATGAGCAGCGCGGTGCCACCCGCCGCGACGGCCTCGCCGACGGGGAGCTGGTAGCAGAGCGACTTGCCCGAGGCGGTGCCCGTGGCGACCGCGACCGAACGACCGGCGCGGACCAGGTCGATCGCCTCGGACTGGTGGGACCAGAGCCCCTCGGTGGGCAGGCGCTGCTCGAGCCACGACGGCAGTGGGTCGCTCAGCGGGCGGTGGGTCGCCGGGCGGGGCAGCAGGTGCCGCAGGTGGACCAGACGCGCGTCGGTGGACAGCTCGTCGAGGATGGACCCGATGTCGGCGACAGCCGACGTGACGACGGGAGCAGCGGTGTCGGTCATCCGCGCACCACGCTACGGGAGCGCTGGGACAGCGACGGGTCGGCGCCGCCGTATCGTTGGCGGATGCTCTTCGACGTCCGCGTGCTGCGCCGAGGTGGTTGGACGCTCGTCTCGGTGGTCGGCGACGTCGACCTGGCGACCATGCCCACCCTGCACCAGGAGCTGTCCGGGGCCGACGGCGACCGCGTCGCGCTCGACCTCAGCGGCGTCGACCACATGGACCCGGTGACCTTCGGCGTGCTCGTCGCCGGCGCGTTGCGAGCGGGGCGTCGGGGTGCGACCTTCATGGTCGTCGCACCCCCGGGGCGGCCACGTGAGCTGCTCGCCGAGAGCCGACTCGACGAGGTCCTCGCCGTCGTCGACTCCTTCGACGACCTGGGTTGAGCGACCGGTCCCTGGGGACACCGACCCGTCGAGGGTGTTTGACACGGACCCCGACCGCTCGTTAGCTGTCCACCGTGGGTAGTCCCTTGGTCATCGTCGAGTCACCGGCAAAGGCACGCACCATCGCGCGCTATCTCGGTGACGAATACCAGGTCGAGTCCTCGATCGGGCACATCCGGGATCTCCCGCGCAACGCCGCCGACGTGCCCAAGCAGTTCAAGGGCGAGAAGTGGGCCCGCCTCGGTGTGGACACCGACAACCACTTCAAGCCGCTCTACATCGTCAGCCCGGACAAGAAGGACCACGTCCGACACCTGAAGGCGATGCTGAAGGACGCGGATGAGCTCTACCTCGCGACGGATGAGGATCGTGAAGGAGAGGCCATCGCCTGGCACCTGCTCGAGGTGCTGAACCCGAACGTGCCGGTCAAGCGCATGGTGTTCCACGAGATCACCCCCGAGGCGATCCGCCACGCGATCGAGAACCCTCGTGACCTCGACCGGCGCCTCGTCGACGCCCAGGAGACCCGCCGCATCCTCGACCGCCTCTACGGCTACGAGGTCAGCCCGGTCCTCTGGAAGAAGGTCATGCCGCGGCTGTCCGCCGGCAGGGTCCAGTCCGTCGCCACCCGCATCGTCGTGCAACGTGAGCGGGAGCGCATGGCGTTCGTGGCCGCGTCCTGGTGGGACCTGCAGGCCACCCTGCACCACGCCGACGGCTCGCAGGACCAGACGCCCTTCGCCGCGTCGCTCCTCGAGCTCGGCGGGCGTCGCCTGGCCACCGGCAAGGACTTCAACGCAGAGGGCCTGCTCGCACGGTCGACCGACTCCGCCGACGGTCCGCTCGTGCTCGACGAGACCGCCGCCCGTGCGGTGCGTGACTCCCTCGAGGGCCGGCCCGTCACGGTCCGCTCGGTCGAACCGAAGCCGTACACCCGCAAGCCGTCGCCGCCGTTCATGACCTCGACCCTCCAGCAGGAGGCCGGTCGCAAGCTGCGCATGTCTGCCGCGCAGGCCATGTCGACCGCGCAGCGTCTCTACGAGAACGGCTACATCACCTACATGCGGACCGACTCGGTGACGCTGTCCGAGACGGCGCTCAACGCGGCCCGGACGCAGATCCTCGAGAAGTACGGCAAGGACTACCTGCCCGACGCGCCGCGCATCTACAAGAGCAAGGCGAAGAACGCACAGGAGGCCCACGAGGCGATCCGCCCGGCGGGCGACGTGTTCCGCACCCCCGACGAGGTCGCCGGGTCCCTGAACAGCTCCGAGCTGCGCCTCTACGAGATGATCTGGCAGCGCACGGTCGCCTCGCAGATGACCGACGCCCGGGGCGAGTCGGTCCAGGTGCGCCTGACGTCGACCACCGCGGATGACCGAGAGGCCGTCTTCGCAGCCTCCGGACGCACGATCCTCTTCCCGGGGTTCCTGCGGGCCTACGTCGAGGGCTCCGACGATCCCGACGAGGCACTCGAGGACCAGGACAAGGTCCTCCCGGTGATGGCGCCGGGGGACTCCATGGACACCGACGCGCTCGACGTGTCGGGCCACGAGACCCAGCCGCCGGCGCGCTACACCGAGGCGTCGCTGGTCAAGCGGCTCGAGGAGCTCGGCGTGGGCCGTCCGTCGACGTACGCGTCGATCATCTCGACGATCCAGGACCGCGGCTACGTCTGGAAGAAGGGCTCCGCGCTGGTCCCGAGCTTCACGGCGTTCGCGGTGATCACCCTGCTCGAACAGCACTTCCCGACGCTCGTCGACTTCGCGTTCACCGCCCGCATGGAAGAGGAGCTCGACGACATCGCGTCGGGAGCCGCCGACATGGAGCCGTGGCTCGCGAAGTTCTACTTCGGCGTCGCGGACGCCAACGGCGAGGTCGACGGCCTGGGGCTGAAGCGGCTCGTCGAGGGCAACCTCGGTGAGATCGACGCCCGAGAGGTCAACTCGATCCCGCTGGGCGTGGACTCCGACGGGCACCGGATCGTCGCCCGTGTCGGTCGCTACGGCCCGTACCTCGAACGGGTGCGCGGCGAGGAGAGCGACCGGGCGAGCATCCCCGACGACATCCCCCCGGACGAGCTGACGATCGAGCGCTCCATCGAGCTGATCGAAGCGCCGTCGGGCGACCGCTCCCTGGGCGTCCACCCGGAGACGGGGATCGAGGTGCACCTCAAGGCCGGCCGCTTCGGTCCCTACGTCCAAGAGGGCGTGCACGACGACGAGACCGGCTTCAAGCCGCGCACCGCGAGCCTGTTCAAGGACATGGACCCGGCGACGGTCACGCTCGAGGACGTCGTCCCGCTGCTGGCGCTCCCGCGTGAGGTCGGCCCGCACCCCGACGACGGTGAGATGATCCTCGCCTACAACGGCAAGTTCGGTCCGTACATCAAGAAGGGCACCGACAGCCGCTCGCTCGAGGACGAGTCGCAGATCCTCAGCGTCGACCTCGACCAGGCGGTCAAGCTGTTCGCCGAGCCGAAGCGTCGCCGCGGGCAGGCCGCTCCCAAGGGCCCGCTGCGCGAGATGGGCCCCGACCCCGACACCGAGAAGCCGATCGTGGTCAAGGACGGGCGCTTCGGCCCCTACGTGACCGACGGCGAGACCAACGCGAGCCTCCGCAAGGGCGACACGGTCGAGGAGCTCACGATGGAGCGGGCGCTCGAGCTGCTCGCGGACCGTCGTGCCCGCGGCCCGGCCAAGAAGAAGAAGGCGCCCGCGAAGAAGAAGGCCACCGCCAAGAAGAAGGCACCGGCGAAGAAGAAGGCACCGGCCAAGAAGGCCGCGGCGAAGAAGGCTCCCGCCACGAAGAAGGCGCCGTCGAAGGCGGCGGCGGCAGCCGATGCGTCGTCCAGCGCTGCGAATGGTGACGTGGACGGCGTGGGATCGGAGTCGAACGCGGGTGACTGACGCACTGGGCGCGACCTCGGGCGTGGTCCCGAAGGTCGGGTGGGTCCAGCGGGTCTTCGGCTCGAAGGAGTTCTTCGGGCTGTTCAACGTGCAGCTGATCTCCGCGATCGGCGACTGGGTCGGGTTCTTCGCGATCACCTCGCTCGCGGCGGCGATCTCGTCGCAGCCCGAGGCGGCCATCGCCCTCGTCACCACCGCACGCATCGCCCCCGGCGTGCTGTTCACGCCGTTCGTCGGCGTGATCGTCGACCGCTTCAACCGCAAGACGGTGATGATCGTCTCGGACCTGGTGCGCGCCGGGGTGTTCCTGCTGATGCCGTTGGTGCGCACCGTGCCGGGCCTGATCTTCGCGAGCCTCATCCTCGAGGTGTTCACGATGATGTGGTCCCCCGCGAAGGAGGCCACCACCCCGGAGCTGGTGCCGCCCGAGAAGCTGACCACGGCCAACTCGCTGGGGCTGGTCGCGGCGTACGCCACGATGCCGATCGCGGGTCCGATCCAGTACGCGCTGAGCTCGCTGAACGCCCGCCTGATCGGCTTCGGGTTTCTGGGCTTCCTCGGCTTCACCGCCGGCACGGGCGGGACCGAAGAAGTGCAGACCCTCGCGTTCTACTTCAACGCGCTGAGCTTCGTCGTCGCCGCGTTCATCCTGTGGAAGTGGGTCTTCCCGGGCATGAACGCCTACGCCCCCCACGTCACCGCGATCGTCGACGGGGAGCAGCCGATCGAGCGTGACCCGGTCGAGGAGGAGCGCTCCCGGCTGCGGCGCACGTGGGACGAGATCCGCGAGGGCTGGGAGTTCATCTTCGTCAACCCGGTCGTGCGGGCCGTCATCGTCGGTCTGGCGACCGGGATCATCGGCGGCGCGATGCTCGTGCCGCTGGGACCGACCTTCGCCCGCTACGTCATCGGCGACCCGGCGACCTTCCCGCTGTTCATCACGGCGCTCGGCTTCGGCGTCGCCGCGGGTGTGGTGATGCTGTCGGTCCTGCAGAAGCGCCTGCCGAAGGAGCAGATCTTCGTCCTGCTGGTGTTCGGCTGCGGCATCTCGCTGTTCGTCGGCGTGTCGATGTCGAGCTTCTGGCTCGCCGCGATCGGCATCTTCTTCCTGGGGCTGTGCGCAGGTTCGGTCTACGTGCTCGGGTTCACGTTGCTGCAGGAGCACACCGAGGACGACATGCGGGGCCGCATCTTCGCCACGCTGCTCACCGTCGTGCGCCTCTGCGTGCTGCTGGCGCTGATGCTCGGACCGTTCCTGGCGACGATCTTCAACGGGTTCGCCCGCGCGGCGACCGGCGTCGAGGACTCCGAGACCCCGTCGGTGTCGTTCTTCGGATTCGATCTCGCGATCCCCGGCGTGCGGCTCACCCTGTGGCTGGCGGCGCTGATCATCATCGGCGCCGGTGTGCTCGCCGCGAAGTCGATGCGCATGGGATTGCGCTCCGACCTGCGCCAGGCGCTGGGGTCCCGTTCGACGGTCGAACAGCGACGGGCGAACCACCCCACCTCGGGCTCGTGGACGGCACCGTTCGGCGGTTCCGTCCAGGCAACCGCGGCGACCACTGCCGACCCGACCGCCACGACCGACCCGACCGCCACGGACCCCTCGATCGAATCCGCGGGCCCTGCGATCGAACAGCCCGCGGTCGAACAGCCCGGTGTCGACCAGCCCGCGGTCGAACAACCTGCGATCGATCTGGCTGCGCTCGAGCAGCCGGCCGTCGAGCCGGTCGAGCCCGGCTCCGGAGAGGACGGCGCAGCATGAGCCGCGGGCGCTTCATCGTGTTCGAGGGCGGCGAGGGCACCGGGAAGTCGACCCAGGCCGAGCGACTCGCGTCCCGCCTGGACGCGCTGCTGACGCGTGAGCCGGGCGGCACCCGACTCGGAACCGACATCCGCGGCCTGGTGCTGTCGGCGGCGGGCGAGACGACGGTGTCGGGCGGCGCGGTCTCGGACAGGGCCGAGGCGTTGCTGATGGCAGCGGACCGGGCCCAGCACGTCGACGAGCTGATCGAACCGACGCTGGCCGGGGGCCGCGACGTGGTCTGCGACCGCTTCATCGGGTCGTCGGTCGCCTACCAGGGCTACGGGCGCGGGCTCGACATCGACATCGTGCGAGCCGTCTCCGGCTGGGCCGCCGGCGGTCTCTGGCCCGACCTCGTGATCGTGCTCACGGTTCCCCGTGAGGAGTCCGCTCGGCGCACCGGTGGGGCACGGGACCGCATCGAGGCGGCGGGCGAGGCGTTCCACGACCGGGTCGCCGCCGGGTTCCTGGCCCAGGCCGAGGACGAGCCCGAGACGTGGGTCGTCGTCGACGGCACCGGCTCACCCGACGAGGTCGAGGAACGTGTGCTCGACGCGGTCGCCGACGTGCTCGGGTTCGAGCCGTGAACGACACCGGATCGGGCATCGATCTGTGGTCCGAGGTGATCGGCCAGGACGACGCGGTCACTGTGCTGCGCTCGGCGCTGGCCGCCCCGGTGCACGCCTACCTGCTCGTCGGACCCGAGGGTGCGGGCAAGCGGGCCGCCGCCCGTGCGTTCGCCGCCGAGCTGCTCGCCCAGGGCCTCGACGACGCCGGCGCCGAGCGGGCGCGGCACCTGGTCGGCACCGAGGCGCACCCGTCGCTGCACGTCGTCGAGCGAGAGGGTGCGACGATCAGCGTCGAGCAGGCCGACGAGGTCGTGCGCCAGTCGTCGCTCGCGCCGCCCGAGGGCGACCGTCAGGTCATCCTGATGATCGACTTCCACCTGATCGGCGTCGCCGCGCCGAAGCTGCTCAAGAGCATCGAGGAGCCGCCGGCGACGACGGTATTCGTGATCCTCGCCGAGGAGCTTCCGCCCGAGCTCGTCACGATCGCGTCGCGCTGCGTGCGCGTCGACTTCGCCGCGGTGCCGACCTCGGCGCTGGCGGAGCGTCTGGTCGCCGAGGGCATCGACGCCGAGCTCGCCACGCTCGCCGCCTCGGGCGCGGGAGGCTCGCTGTCACGAGCTCGGCTGCTGGCGCGCGACACCGGCGTCGCCGAGCGACGTGAGGCCTGGTACCGGGCCCCGGAGCGCCTGGACGGCTCGGGCGCCGCGGCCTGCACGGTGGTCGACGAGTTGCTCGCCCTGATCGACGGCGTGCTCGAACCGCTCGCCGAGCAGCACGCCGAGGAGCTCGAGGCCTTCGTCGCCCGGTTCGAGGCGGCCGAGGGAAAGGTGAAGAAGGGCGACCTGGACAAGCTCGAGAAGCGCCACAAGCGCGAGCAACGCCGGGTGCGCACCGACGAGCTGCGCTCGGGGCTGGGCGTGCTCGTGTCGCGCTACCGCGACGCGCTCGCGGCCGGCGGCTCCGCGGCCGACTTCGTCGACGCGGCCTCGAAGGTGCAGGACGTCGCCGACAGCCTGGTGTTCAACGTCAAGGAGTCGCTCGCCCTGCAGGCGCTGTTCGTCTCCCTGCCCCGCCTCCGCTGACCCCTCGCCTCCCGAAATCCGTCGCGGTTTCGGGGTCATCACCCCGAAACCAGATCCCTTGTCAGCGCTGGACCCCTCGCCGCCCGAAATCCGTCTCGCGTTCGGGGCGGTCACGTCGAATCCGAGACGGAAGTCGAGCGTCGGTCGAGTGGATCGGCCGCGCGAATCAGTCCCGGACGAGACGGAAGACGCGCAGATCGCGGCCGCTGCGCTCGACGTACTGGTCGAACAGGGGCCACTCCGAGATCAGGCGCGGCCACGTCGCGGCCTTCTCCTCGGCGGTGAGCAGGTGTGCGGTGACCGGGAACGTCTCGCCCGAGTAGGTGACCGTCGCCGCGGGTGTCTCGACGAGGTTCCAGGACCACGCCGGATGGTGCGGCTTGCCGAAGTTCGAGCCGACCACGTACAGGTCGCCGTCGAGGGGCACCGACGCGAGGGGAGTGGTGCGCGGCTGACCGCTCTTGCGGCCCGTCGTGGTGACCACGGCACACGGCAGCATCATGCGGCTGACCATGAAGCGGCCCCCCGAGAGCCGGCTGGCCAGGCGGTCCATCGGCGGCACCACCTTGGGTCCCACCTTCGCGAAGGCCTTGGAGCCGGCCATGCCCTGGACGAGCCGGCCGAGGGTGCTGTTGGGGTCGATCGCCACGAGCGGATCGTACCGGCGCTTCGCGTTGTGGGCCGCCGGCCCGGCGACGATATGCTCGTCCTCCACGTGCTGCGGCACGGTTGCCCGGGTAGCTCAGTCGGTAGAGCAGCTCACTCGTAATGAGCAGGTCAGGAGTTCGATTCTCCTCTCGGGCTCGACGGGGCCGGATTCCCTTGGAAACAACGGGGTCCGGCCTTCTTGGTTGCGGACCATCGGTCACGCATGTTCGTTCTTGGGTAGGTTCGCGCCGCCCCGGGGTGAGCACCGTTGGGACGGGTGATCGGCAGGGTGCGAGGGGGGAAAGTGGTGGTTGTTCGAACGTTGCTGGTCGTCGTGGCGCTCACCGGTCTGGTCAGCTGCGGCAACAGCAGCAGCAGCGAGGCAGAGGCCGAACAGGTGCCGGACCGCGCCGAGGTGAGCGACGACCTGGATCGTGCGGCGGCCATCTGTCAGGAGCACCGGTCGGTGAATCCGGAGCTCGCCGCCAACGACGGATCGGTGGCGGCTTCGGCGACCACGGTGGGGCAGATGCAGGCGGTGCTCGACTCGCTCGGTGAGGACCCGATCTCGGAGTGGGCCACGCGCCCGGACGACGACTTCATCGCTGCGTGCAGCTATCCGCTCCCGACCGACTACACGGGCGCGCCGACCACGATCTGTGCGGACGGTTCCACCGTGGTCCTCGCGGATCCGAACCAGATCCATCTCCTGGTCGACGAGGACGGGAACAGCGTGCCCGACCGCTCACAGTCGGCCGTCCCGACGGAGCGTTCGCCGGCCTGCCCCTGAGGGACACAGCGAGTCCGCTGGGCCACGATCGATCGTCGCGGGGACGTCGCACGGTCCGGTTTCCCGTCTCCGATTCGGTGCCATGGCACCGAATCGGAGACGGATGTCGAGGGCAGGTTCAGGAGAGCTCGTCGAGGCGCGCGCGGGTCGCTTCGAGCTCGGCGACGGCTTCGTCGGCGGCCAGGCGTGCCACCGCGGCCTTGGCCTCGGCCTCGTCGGCCTGCTCGAGCAGCCGCGCCGCCCGACGTTCCAATCGCCCCACGTCGCGCTCGATCGCACGCCGGCGGCGCATGGCCTCGCGGCGTGCCGTCGCCTCGCGTTCGGTCGCTTCACGTTCGGCCGCCTCGCGCGCCGATGCGGCGTGACGATCCGCGCTCCGTCGCTCCTCGAGCTCGGCGTCGAGACGGACTGCCTCATCGGCGTCACCGTTCTCGCCCGTCGACGACTCCTCGGCGCCTCGGCTCGGCGTCCGAGCCCTCGACGTCGTGCCCGTGCGGACCGACCGCAGCCGACGGCGGGCCGGTCGCTCCGACTCGCCGTCGTCGGACGTTGCTGCCCCCGCGGCCGGCGCCGACTCGGCGAGGGGGCCGACGACGCCGAACGCGAACCCCGGCGCCGCGGCGTCGTCGCGCAGCGCTCCGACCGAGAGCTGCCGTGCGATCTCGCCGTCGGGATCAGCGCCCGCCGCGAGCAGCGTCGCACGCATGCGCTCGCGCATGGCGTCCGAGGTGACGTCGCCCGCGTCCGCAGCTCGCTCGACCAGGTTCGACACCACCGAGCTGTACTCGGACTGCGCCGCACGGAGCTCGGTCCCGCCGGCGCGCAACGCCTCGGCGACGGCCCGGGCAGCGTCCAGCAGCGCCTGCACGGCACCGGGATCGGACCGGGCGAACTCGCCGAGCGCAGCCGCGGTGCGCGGTGGCTTGCGAAGCTTCGCGACCCGTGCCGCGGCCTCGGCCTCACCCGCCGCCTTCAGCGACTTCGCGAGCGCCGAACGCCGCGTCACGAAGTCGGCTGGATCGTCCCTGTAGAGGGCGTCCGCCGGGTCGTCGGTGAGCTCGGTCATCGCTGACTCGGTCGTCGGGGCACCCGCAGATCTTGCCGCGTCGAGCCGGTCGGAGTGCGTCGGCGCGGTCCGGGCTCGCCGACGTCGCGACTCGTTGCGCAGCGAGCCGATACCCTCGGAAGCGGGCGCTGGGGTCGGGGCGCCGGAGGGGAGGAGCGATGCGAGTGCGTCGCCGCGTCGGAGGTGCCCGAACGGCCGCGGTCATCGCTGCGGCCGCAGCCGCGCTGTTGGCGTCGTGCGGCGACGACACGGGCTCGGCATCGGGCGAAGCGGGGCGCGACGTGACCAGCTCGTCGGCGAGCACCACCTCGGTCACCTCGCCCGAGGCGTCGTCCGCCGGGTCGTGGGATGCCGCGGCGCTCGCCCCGTGCGGAGATCTGTCGAACCACCGGACCCGACCGCTGTGGATGCCCGGTGCCTTGCCGGACGGGCTGGTGCTCGCCTCGGGTGGGTCCGAGCGCTACGAGTCCCAGGAGAGCGCGCCGATGGACTACCGCCACCGCACGCTGGTCGAAATCGCCGAGGACGGTGCAGTTCGCTCGTCGCTCAACCTGGTCGAAGGAGGTGCAGCGCCGCCGCAGTCGCAGCCGGTCACCGAGGACCCGGGCCTGACGAGCGTGCGCGGCCATCCCGGCTCGATCCAGACGTACATCAACCGCTCGAACCAGCCCTGGGTGCAGGCGCTGTGGATCGAGGACGGTCAGCCGTGGAGTGCCGCCGCACCTCGCGAGCTCGGCGTCGACGGGCTGGCCGCGGCGCTCGAACCCCTGGTGCTCGAGTCGGATGGTGTGAGCGACCCGACGGGCCGCTTCCAGGTGGTGGCGGGCGGTGCCGTACCGGCGGGCGACCGCACCGTCGGCCGCTTCACGACGAGCCTCGCGCTCGACCCGCACGGGTCCGACGTCGATCCCCTCGTGCTCGTCCAGGTGGAGGAGCGCGGACCGGGCGCATTCGGCCCGGGCAGTGCATCGCTCGGCGACGACCTGTCCGCCGTGCAGATCGACGGCCGTTGGGTGGTGAGCTCGCCCATGGGCGCCACCGTCGGGCTCGAGGACGGCTCGTCCGCCACCGCGATGCTGCGCACATCCACGGCGTTGGCACAGGTGCAGGCCGGTGGGTCGACCACCACGCTGCCCGGCGCCGTCGTCGTCACCGAAGAGGACCTGCGCGAGATCGTGCTCGGCATCAGCGCCGCAGACGCATCAGCCGCGGGTGCAGCACCGATCCCGAGCCACTGGGCCGACCTGTCGATGTCCGGCATCGAGCTGTGCGATTCCTCGACACCCGGCTGACCGGGTTGCACCGCGCTCGTCGTCGATGCGGCAGGATGTGGCGCTGACGGGGCGTGGGGTGCCGCGTCGAGAAGGAGCGGTCACGTGCACGACGGGGGGAGCGGGGATCACCGGGGGCTGGTCAGTCGCAGGACGGCGCTGACGGGCATCTCCGCCGGTGCAGCGGCGGTGCTGTCGGCGGGGTGGCTGGCCGGTTGTGCGAGCGACGGCGCGGCGAAGGGCTCGAGCCCCTCGTCGAGCACGGCGTCGACCGTCGCGGCGACCCCGACGGTCGTGCCCGCGGCCTACGACCCGTCCCAGCCGTACTGGGTGCAGGGCAACTTCGCTCCCGTCTCGGTCGAGGAGACCGTCACCGAGCTGACGATCGAAGGTCGACTCCCTCGCGAGCTCAACGGGCTGTTCGCCCGCAACGGCTCGAACACCGCGACAGGTGAGTCGCTGCACTGGTTCCTCGGCGACGGCATGGTCCACGGCGTGCGCCTCGAGGACGGCAAGGCCCTCTGGTACCGCAACCGCTGGGTGCAGACCCCGCTGCAGCAGGCCGGCAAAGGCCTCATGGACTTCGGCGGAGTGCCCGGCGGCGCCAACAACCAGAGCAACGTGTCGGTGATCCACCACGCCGGCAAGCTGCTCGCCCTCGGCGAGACCGGCTGGCCCTACGAGCTGTCGACCGACGACCTCTCGACGGTCGGTGCGTGGAACTACGACGGCCGCCTGGGCGAGACGATGACCGCTCACCCGAAGATCGACCCGGCGACGGGTCGACTGCACTTCTTCGGCTACGAGTTCCTGCGCCCCGCGCTCACCTACTACTCGGCCGATGCGGACGGCGTGCTCGACACCGTCGTGCCCATCCCCGTGGACACCGTCACGATGATCCACGACTTCGCGATCACCGAGTCCGACGTCGTGTTCTGGATCGGACCCGTCGTGTTCGGAATGGACCCCTCGAACCCCGACGCCACGATCCCGTTCCACTGGGACCCCGACGGCCCGACGCGGGTCGGGGTGATGCCGCTCGGCGGACCGGCGACCGAGATGCGCTGGGTCGACATCCCGACGTCGTTCGTGTTCCACGGGTTCAACGCGCACCGCGACGGCGACGACATCGTGTCGCGGGTGCACAAGGTGCCCCAGGCGTTCGGTCCGATGGGCGACGACCTGCCGGTGCGGCTCACCGAGTATCGGATCGACACCGGCGGCGAGCAGCTGACGTTCGACCAGCGCGAGCTCTACGACGACTCGATCGACCTGCCGGCGCTCGACCGTCGACTGACCGGCCGACCGAACGACCACGGCTGGTTCGTCACGACGACGAGCGACGACGCTCCGTACGGCTTCGAGCTCTCGGGGATCTGCCACCTGGACCTGGCGTCCCAGCGAGAGGACCGCTGGGAGCCGGGTCCCGACGTGCGTGGCGGTGAGCCGTACTACGTGCCGGCCGGCGACGACGCGGACGAGGGCGACGGCTGGGTCATGACGTACCTGTGGGACCGCACGACCGACCGGTCCTCGCTCGGCGTGTTCGACGCCCAGGACGTCGCTGCGGGTCCGATCGCCGAGGTGCAGCTGCCGGTGCGGGTGCCCTTCGGGTTCCACGGGACGTGGGTGCCGTCGACGTGAGCGACGTCGGGGAGCCGCACGGCCGTCGTCCCAACGTGGTGCTGATCATCACCGATCAGCACCGCCCGGACCACACGGGCTTCGGGGGGCACCAGGTGGCGCAGACCCCCCACCTGGACTCGCTCGCGGCTCGCGGCACCGTCGTCGACCGGGCGTTCGCGGCGAACCCGATCTGCATGCCGAACCGTGCGACGTTGATGACCGGGCGCATGCCGTCGGTGCACGGCACCCGGTTCAACGGGATCGCGCTCGACCCCGACGCGGTGACGGTCCCGGGCCTCCTGCGAGAGGCCGGCTACCGCACCGGGCTCGTCGGCAAGGCGCACTTCCAGAACATGGGCATGGGTCGCGACCTGATCGGTCTGGTGACCGGCGACGGTCCACGCCGCGATGCGGCCGAACGCGGCAGGAGCGAGGGCTGGGACCTGCTCGAGGACGACGCCCGGTACCGAGAGGGTCCGGTCGCCCTGCCCGAGGCCTACTACGGCTTCGAGCACGTCGAGCTCGCGGTCGGGCACGCGGACCTGATGAGCGGCCACTACGTGCAGTGGCTGGTCGAGCAGGGTGTGGAACCCTCCGACGTGCAGGGCCGTGACGCATCACCGGAGCGCTACGACCCGTGGTGGCAGATCTGGCGGCCGTCGCTGCCCGCGGAGCTGTACCCGACCGCCTGGGTGGGGGAGCGCGCCGCATCCTTCGTCGCCGACGCCGGCGGACGCGACGAGCCGTACTTCCTGCAGGTCTCGTTCCCGGATCCGCACCACCCGTTCACGCCGCCCGGGCGCTACCACGACATGTTCGACCCGGCCGACATGGTGCTGCCCGCGACCTTCGACGACGACCACGAGGGGTCGCCGCGCCACCTGCAGCGCTGGCGTGCCTCACGGGGGAAGCAGCCACCGGAGCTCGCGGTGCAGCCGTTCTCGCCGACCGAGGAGATCTTCCGCGAAGCGGCCGCGAAGGAGCTGGGCTCGATCGCCTGCATCGACGACGCGGTCGGCCGGGTGCTCGCCGCCGTGGCTGCATCCGACAGCGCCGCGGACACCGTCGTGGTGTTCACCAGCGATCACGGCGAGATGTTCGGCGACCACGGACTCATGCTGAAGAGCGCGATGCACTACGTGCCGGCGCTGCGCGTCCCGCTGGTCGTCGCCGATCCGCGTCGTCCCGACTCACACGGTCGCCGGTCCGACTCGTTGGTGTCGTCGACCGACATCGCGGTGACCCTCATGTCGCTCGGCGGTGTCGAGCCGGTCGCCGGGGTGCAGGGCCGGGACCTCACGCCGCTGCTCGACGATCCGAGTGTCGCGGTGCGCGACGTCGCCGTGGTCGAGGAGGACGAGCCGTTCGACATGGCGATGCTGCGCCGCCCGCTGCGCGTGCGCACGCTCGTCAGCGACACGGCTCGACTCAGCGTCTACGCGGGCAGCGACGACGGCGAGCTGTACGACCTGGTCGACGACCCTGACGAACTGGTGAACCGCTGGCACGATCCGGCCTGGCGGTCGCGTCGGTTGGAGCTCACCGATCAGCTGATGCAGTCGATGCTGGACCTGGCCGACGAGGGGACCGTGCCCACCGCGCTCGCCTGAGGCTCAGGCGAGCGGTTCGCCGTCGACGGTGATCTCGACCCGGTCGGGGTAGAACGACAGCAGCCCGGCGATCTGCTCGGCCCCGGGGATCGGGTCCTCGTAGCTCCACACGACGCCGTCGAGGGACTCGCCGTCGAGGCCGACCGAGAAGTACGACGCCTCACCCTTGAACGGGCACGTGGTGTGGAACGAGGTGGGGAGCAACGCATCCATGCGCACGTCCTCGCGCGGCAGGTAGTAGCGCGTGGGCAGGCCGGTCTCGTCGAGCAGCACCGGGCGGTCGCTCGACGCGAGCAGGTGCCCTCCGGCGCGCACCTCGACGTGCGCGTCAGACTCGCGGATGGTGATCGTGTGTCCACCGCTCACGACGCCGCTCCCGAGTCCTCGATGGCCGTGCGCCGGTCGCCCAAGACGGTGCGGGCGAGGATCCCGAGCGTCGCTCTCAGCGCGCCCTCGGACAGGATCGGGAAGATGCCGGCCTCTTTCCACACAGGGTCGATGTCGGACCAGTCGTAGTAGGACGTGACCAACGTGCCGCCGTCGGTCGGTTCGAGCCGGTAGCCGTACACGTGACCGATCTGCGGCTTGATCGCACCCTTGATCGTCCAAGCGATCTCGGTGTCGCGCTCGAACTCGGTGATGTGGACCTCGACGTCGTACTCGCCCATCGGGAAGTCGTTGAGCGCCTCTCGGTCCATGTGCACCACGAAGTGGTCGCCCACCGCCGAGACCGGGTCCCCGGTCGAGGACATCAACATGCCGGAGCTGTCGATGGCGACGTGGCCACGTGGGTCGGCCAACACCTCGAAGATGGCCGACGGTGGCGCGGCGATAGTGCGTTGGACGTCGATCCGCTCGGTGCTCATCGAACGATCCTGTCACCATCTCGGTCGGAGATGTCGTCGTGTGTAGTCCTGACGGGCTGCTGGCGCGTTGGAGAGGTGGATGTCTCGACACGACGGATACGACGAACGCTTCGGCGAGCTCTCGCTGCTCGGCTACCAGGTCGCCTACCGGCTGACCGGTGATCGGGCCGAGTCCGAGGACGTCGCGCAGGAGGCGATGACCCGCGCCTTCCTGCGGTGGCATCGGGTCTCGGGCTACGCCGAGGCATGGGTGGTCCGGGTGAGCACGAACCTGGTCATCGGCCGGTGGCGCCGCATCGGCTCGCGGCGCGCGCACGGTGCCGGCCCCGAGCGGGCCGCCGCCGATCCCGATGCCGCCGAACGCATCGCCCTGGTCGCCGCGTTGCGTCGACTGCCGCGACGACAGCGAGAGGTCGCGGTGCTGCGGTACCTCGGTGACCTCAGCGTCGAGCAGACCGCCACCGCGCTCGGCCTGAGTGAGAGCGCCGTGAAGGCGCACGCGGCGCGTTCGCTCGTCGCGCTGCGACGAGGGCTCGACGACCGAGCCGCTCCGGACGCCTCCGAGACCTCACCGACCGACCCACGACCGACCGACCCACGACCCACTGATCCTGCCGCCACCGACCCGGCACTGCCACGAGGAGACCGATGATGTTCGACCAGCTCGACGACCCCACTCCACCGACCTTCGACAGCACCCATCGGCGCGGCGTGCGTGCCCGCGTCAGGAGCCGGCAGCGCCGCCGTCTCGCGGTCGGTGGCGCCGCCGGCGCGGTCGTGCTCGGCGTCGCCGGAGTCACCGCACGGGCGGCGTACCGGCTCGATGACGTGCGACGGCTCGACGTCGCCGGGCTGGAGCAGGCCGATCTCGCCGACTCCCGGCCCGTCACCGTCCTGCTGTTGGGCACCGACGGCGGGTCGCCGCTCGACGGTGACGACGCGGGGGCGGAGAGGGCCGACGGGCGCGTGCTGACGGACACGATGGTGCTCGCCCGCATCGATCCCGCCGCGGGCGCGATCCGGCTGCTGTCGCTGCCCCGCGATCTGGATGTGACGACCGACGGCGAGCCCGTCCGGCGACTGAACTCGGTGTCGGCCGACGAGGGCATCGACGGGCTGGTCGCCGAGGTCGACCGGCTGGGCTTCCCGGTCGACCACGTGGTGATCGTCGACTTCGTCGGTTTCCGCGACCTGGTCGACGCCGTCGGCGGGATCGACGTCGCCGTCACCTCCCCGCTGCGTGACCGGATGAGCGGTCTGGACATCGACACGGCGGGCTGTCGCCACCTCGACGGCCCGCAGGCGCTCGCGCTGGCCCGGGCCCGCCACCTCGAGCGCTTCGACGGGGCGGGGTGGGTCGCCGACGGGACCGGTGACCTCGGGCGGATGAGCCGTCAGCGGGCGCTGCTCTGGGCAGCCTTCGCCGATCTGGGCGATCAGGTGCCGAACCCGTTCACCGCGGACCGGCTGGCCGGCTGGGCGCAGGAGCACCTCACCGTCGACGCCGGGCTGGGGACCGCCGAGCTGGTCGGGCTGATCCGAACGGCCGCGGCGATCGACCCCGGTCGAGTCACGTCAGCCGACCTGCCGGTGCAGGCGGCGAACCGCGGCGGAGCCGCCGTGCTCGAGCTGCTCGACCACGGCGCGGTCGTCGACTGGTTCGCGCAGGGCGCACCGCAGCCGTCGTCGGGAACGGCCACGACCACGCCGGGTGCCGACGGCTCGGGGACACCTGGTGGCGCAGTCCTGCACGACGCAGACCTGCTCGGCCCCTGCTGAGCGGCCCGGACGCGACGAGGGGCGACCGCCGCAGCGGTCGCCCCTCGTCCAGTTGTTCAGGTCTGGCTCTGCCCGGTACCGACTCAGGCCGAGCGACGACGCTGCACGACCATGAGCGCCATGCCGGCGATCAGCAGCGCGACGCCGAAGGCGCCGAGTCCTGCGTTGGAGCCGGTGAGCGCCAGCGCGGCCGGCTGACGGGTCTCGGAGATGCCGCCGACCTGGACGTTGTTGTTCGTCGGCACGGTGGTCACGCTGTCGACCTCGGGCGGGACGGTGGTCGAACCCAGGACCTCGGGCTGGGTCGTCGTCGTGCTCTCGGTCGTCGTCGTGCTCTCGGTCGTGGTGGTGGTGGTCGACGGGTGCGGGCAGTCCTCGCCGTTGCCCCAGTACTGCTCCGCGGTGTTGATGTCGAGCGGGAACAGCATCGGGCCGTGGAACACGCCGCCCGGGGTGATCGTCTGCGGCGTCACACCGGTGACGACGTCGAACTGCACCGGGGTGCACTCCTTGAGGAACGTGATCTCGTAGACACCGGCGGCGCTGATCGTCACCGGCTCACGCTCGAGCAGCTGCTGCGGCCACGCCTCACCGTTGCCCGGCATGCCGTAGATGACTGCCGAGGCCTCGATGGGTGAGCACTGCGGCGAGGTGGCCGTCACCGTGAGACGGAACACCGAGTCGTCGGAGAAGACGACGTAGGTGAGCCCGAGCCCGGCCGGCACGCAGTTGCCCTGCACCTCGTCGGGGGTGACCTCGACGGTGATGTGCGGGGTCTCGTCCTCGACCTCTTGAGCGCCGGCGGTGGCGACGCCACCCACCATCAGTGCGGCGCCGCTGAGCGCCGCCACCGCGGCGAGCGCGGCAGTTCGGAACCTCTTCGTGGTCGTGTGCGCGTTCATCCTTGAATCTCTCCCAGTCGCCTTATCCCTCGCCATGACGGGACGACGGGGATGTTACAGGTCCACAGCCCCCGCAGGTGGAGCGGGTTGCCGGGTCGCCCTACCCGGTCTGAGCGCTCACCAATCCGTCGGTCGGTAGTCCTTGAGGAACTCGCCGCTCATGTGGCGCCCCGTGTTCACCCCGTCGATGATCGGATCGACGATGCGCGCCGCGCCGTCGACGATGTCGAGGGGAGGGTGGAAGCGGTGCTCGGCGGTCTTGCGTTCGGCGATGTGCACCGGGTCCTCATCGCTCACCCAGCCCGTGTCGACGCTGTTCATGTGGATGCCGTCCTGGGCGTACTCCGTCGCCGAGGTGCGGGTCATCATGTTGAGCGCGGCCTTCGCCATGTTGGTGTGCGGGTGCTTCGTCGTCTTGAAGCGGCGGTAGAACTGCCCCTCGACCGCGGAGACGTTCACGATGTGCTTGTCGCGCTCGGGGGTCCGCAACATCAGCGGCTTGAGTCGTGCGTTGAGCACGAACGGGGCCACCGCGTTGACCAGCTGCGTCTCGAGCATCTCGACCGACGAGACCTCGGAGAGGGTCAGGCGCCACGAGTTCTGCTCGCGCAGGTCGACCTGCTGGAGGTCCTGGTCGAGCTGACCACCCGGGAACAGGTGCCCGGCGTGCTGCGCGTCGTCGGGGAGCAGCGGCACCTGCGAGAGCTCGGCGGAACCGGGCAGGCCCGATCCGTCGCCCACCGCGGCCAGGTCCGAGGACGGCCCGACTGCCGCACCGGGCCCGCTCAACAGGTCGTAGCCCGAGAGCCCGTCGACCCCGCCGAGCAGTGCGGCGGCGTCCGACGGCAGCTGGCGCAGCGGCCCTGTCTCGAGCTCCATCATGTGGCGGTAGAACTCCGGCGGGCGGCGCACCGTCTGGCACGCGTTGTTGACGATGTAGTCCAGCCGGTGGCGGGTCTCGCCCAGGTGGCGACAGAACTGCTCGACGCTCGGCGTGTGGCGCAGGTCCAGGCCGTAGATCTCGAGCCGGTCACCCCACTCCTCGAAGTCGTCCTCCTGCGCGTACCGCATCGCCGAGTCCCGGGGGAACCGGGTCGTGACGATCAGCTCGGCGCCGGCCCGCAGCAGCTTCACGCCGGCCTGGTAGCCGATCTTCACGCGACCGCCGGTCAGCAGCGCGACCCGCCCCGACAGGTCGGCGGTCTCGGTGCGCTTGGCGTAGTTGAACTCGGCGCACTCGGGACAGAGCTGGTCGTAGAAGTGGTGCACCTGCCGGTACTTCGCCTTGCAGACGTAGCAGTGCTGCTCCTCGAGCACGTCGCGGAAGTCGGGCACGTCGACGTCGTGCTGGGCGAAGTCCTCGGGTGGGAACACGTTGGGGGTCGTGAACACCGGCTTCGCCCGGAGCACCCTGATGCCGGTCGAGTCGAGCACCGCCTCGTCCTGGCGCAGCCGTTCCGCCCGCTGCTCGCGACGGCGCGCCTTGACCCGCAGGCGTCGCTCCTCGGGGTCCGGGCAGAAGACGTCGCCGACGGCGTTCAGGAAGCGGATCCGGTCCGCCTCGGGCAGCGCCCTGATCGGGTCCCGGTCGGCGGCGAGGGACTCGAGCAGCTCGGTCACCTCTCGCAGGCGGTCGCTCGTCGGAACGGGTTCGTGCACCGGACGAGGATGCCAGCTCACCCTCGATCGACCCAGTCCGCGCCCTCGATCAGGCCCGGTTCGCGCCGGTTCGACCCGCCGGTAGGGTCGTCCTCATGGCCCTCCCCACTGCACCGATCCCCACTGCCCCGATAGTCGCCGCCTCGCTCGTCGGGGGCTACCTCGTCGCCCGCGAGACGAAGATCCGTCCGCTCGGCGGCGCGGTGCTGCTCGCCGGCGGTGCGCTGTCGACCCGCCGTTGGGTGGCCCAGGCCGGCCCGGGTGCCGCGATCGGGCTCAACGCGGTGTACCTGGCGTCGTTCGGGCTGTCGCACCCGCTGGCCAAGAAGATCGGCGCGTGGCCGGCGGTGCTGACCGCCGCCGGCGCGAGCGCAGCGGCGGCCTGGGTGGTGTCGGACCGGCGCGGCTGACCGCAGTTCGCTCGCAGCCCGGTCGCACAGACCCCTGGCAGGCGGCGTGCTGGGCTGAGAGCATCGCAGGGTGCCCACGACGTTCGACTCGGACCGATGCTGGGACTTCCCGGTACCTGCGGACGAGCTGTGGCAACGCCTCTCGACCGTCGAGGACTACGCGTCGTGGTGGCCCTGGTTGCGTCGGTTCGATCCGGGGCCGGGCATCGCCTGCGGCGCACGATGGCACTGCGAGGTGGCGCCGCCGCTGCCCTACGTCGTGCGCTTCACGGTGCACCTGGACCGCGTCGACGAGTGTCGCAGCATCGACTCGACCGTGGGCGGCGACATCCGGGGCTCCGCCCGGCTCGAGCTCGTCCCGCACGACGGACAGCGGACCCGTGCGCGGCTGACGTCGTCGCTCGCACCCGCCCAGCCGGTCCTGCGCCTCGTGGGCCGCACTGCACGGCCCGTCGTCGAGTGGGGCCACGACTGGGTCCTCGACCAGGGGCGGCGCCAGTTCGTCGAGCGAGCCTTCCCCGAGCGCTGAGCAACTGAGCGCCTGAGCGAACCCTCGGTCGCGCCACCGCCGAGGCGGTGCAATGGGCCAAAATGACGGTTGTGTCCCTGGCGTGACTTCGCTTCACTGGGACATGAGCAACGAGGTCTGGTCGCCGAACCGGTGGCACGGACCCGGACAACGGAGGCAAGCATGAGCAGCACAACGGGGTGCCGCTACTGCGAGGGCCTGTGCGCAGGCGCTGTCAGTAGGTGTCATCACTGCGGGACGTGGGTCCGCAAGCAGGACTACTACTCGACGATCGAGGGTTCGACCGAGGCGGCGGGATCCGCCACCGGCGAGCACCGAGCGCTCAGCGGGTCCCCCGGCTGAGCCACGAAGGTGACCGACGTGCGCGTCGGCCATAGGATGGAGCCATGTTCGCAGCTGACAAGGTCTGGCACTACTGGCTCGCCGTTCCGATCGCGGCCGGCGCAGTCCTGCTCGTCATCTCGGTGCTCGGGCTCTACGCCGCCCGCGTGACCAAGACCCGCTACCCGAACAACGACAGCTGACCCTCACGGTCGACTGACATGAGCGACGCCGTCGACTGGGATCTGGCGGCACGGGTCGCGTCGAGGCTCTCGGGGTCCGACCCCTTCGCCAGCTCATACCACGCGGCGGGGATGGCGCGCGACTTCGAGATGCTCACCCGGCGCGCGCAGGGCTACGTCGAAGCAGAGACCGGGTTCCGGTCCCTGGCGGGCGAGGCGCGTGCCAAGGTCGTCGACCGCGACGACTGGGTCCGCGCCAACCTGGCGAGCTATCGGCGGCTGCTGCGTCCCGTGCTCGGCCGCCTCGACGAGATCGCCTCCGGCCCGGCCGGTGTGCTCTCCGGCAAGTTCGCCGCCGTCGAGCTCGGCGGGCTGCTCGGGTGGATGTCGACCCGAGTGCTCGGCCAGTACGACCTGCTGGTCCTCGAGGAAGAGGACCCCGACGACCAGGACCTCGTCTACTACGTGGGTCCGAACATCCTCGCCCTCGAGAAGCGGCACTCGTTCCCGCCCGAGGAGTTCCGACTCTGGGTGGCCCTCCACGAGGTGACCCACCGCACCCAGTTCACCGGGGTGCCCTGGCTGCGCGAGTACTTCCTCGGGCTGGTCGAGGAGCTGATGGGCGCCGCCGAGCCCGACCCGAAGCGTCTCTACGCGGCTGCCGGACGTGTCGCGGACGCACTGCGCACCCGCACCAACCCGCTCGACGACGGCGGCGTGGTCGCCCTGTTCGCGAGCCCCGACCAGCGCGCGGCGATGGACCGGGTCGGTGGCCTGATGAGCCTGCTCGAGGGACACGGCGACGTGACGATGGACCGTGCCGCGCTCGAGCAGGTCCCCTCGGCTCCCCGTTTCGCCCGCGTGCTGCGCTCGCGCCGCAAGGAGCTCAGCGTCGGGACCAAGCTGCTGCAGCGACTCATCGGCCTCGAGGCGAAGCTCGCCCAGTACGAACAGGGCGAGAAGTTCATCGAGGTGGTCGAGGACGAGGGCGGGCCCGAGCTGTTGAACCGTGCGTTCGAACGGGCCGAGAACCTGCCGACGCTCGTCGAGATCCGCTCGCCGGAGCTGTGGCTGGCCCGGGTCGGTTCCACCACCACGGCTGCGTGACCCTCGACGACGGCGCCGTGGCCCGGTCGGTCGATCCCACCGACCCCGTGCTCGCTCGGCTCGCGGCGAGGTGCACCTTCCCGCCCGTG
This sequence comes from Actinomycetes bacterium, assembly GCA_023389745.1. Classification (GTDB taxonomy): domain Bacteria; phylum Actinomycetota; class Acidimicrobiia; order Acidimicrobiales; family Microtrichaceae; genus JAFAFN01. The sequence goes on along the minus strand of JAEWED010000166.1, from coordinate 7,424 downwards.
GGCACCGACGTGACGTGCGCCGTGTCCGGGGGTGCGGACTCGACGTCGCTCGTCGCCCTGGCGCTCGTCGCGGGGCTGCGGGTCCGGGCGGTCCACGTGGACCACGGGCTGCGCGACGGCTCCGACCGCGAAGCGGCACGTGTCGCTGCGGTCCTCGACGCGTGGGACGTGCCGTGCCGTTCGGTCACGGCCATCGTCGAGCCGGGCGGCGACCTCGAGGCCCGGGCACGCGCCGCGCGGATGGGTGCCCTGCCCGAGGACGCGCTGTTCGGCCACACTGCGGACGACCAGGCCGAGACGGTGCTGCTGCGAGTGCTGCGCGGCACCGGACCGACCGGTCTGGCCGCGATGCGCGGCGATCGCCACCCGCTGCTGCGGTTGCGTCGCAGCGACACCCGCGCCGTGTGCGAGCACCTCGGGGTCGTGCCCTTCGAGGACCCCAGCAACCGCGACCCGCGCTTCACCCGGAACCGCGTCCGGCGCGAGCTCCTGCCGCTGCTCGACGACATCGCGGACCGCGACGTGGTGCCGCTGCTGTGCCGCCTGGCGGAGCTGTCCGGCGAGCAGGCCGACCTGCTCGCCGCGCTCGCGACGACGGTCGACCCGACCGACGCCTCGACGCTCGCCGCGACCCCCGCGCCCGTCGCCGCGATGGCGATCCGGTCCTGGTGGTCCGACGTCACCGGTGGCCCGCACCCGCCCGACGCCGCGGCGCTCGCACGGATCCTCGACGTGGCCGCGGGGCGATCCGTCGGGTGCGACGTCGTCGACGGCTGGACCGTGCGCCGCACCGCGGGTCGTCTGCGATTGGTCCGCTGATCGCGGATCGGGAGGGACCGTTGCCCGACGGGGCTATCGTCGGCCGTCGATGAGCGAAGACGCCGACACGCCGCAGCCCCGACTCACCTCAGACCCGGCCGTCGGGCGCATCCTGCTCACCGAGCAGCAGCTGACCGAGCGCATCCGCGAGATCGGCGCCGAGCTCACCGAGGACTACGCCGAGCGTCGTCCGCTGCTGGTCTGCGTGCTGCGCGGTGCGTACGCGTTCCTCACCGACCTCGCGTTCGCGATCGACCTGCCCGTCGAGATCGACTTCATCGCCGTGTCGTCCTACGGCTCGTCGACGCGCACCTCGGGTGTCGTCCGTCTCGTGAAGGACCTCGACGTCGACCTCACCGGCCGCGACGTGATCCTGGTCGAGGACATCGTCGACACCGGCCTCACGCTGCGGTACCTGCGCCGCAGCCTCGAGGCCCGCGGTCCCGCGAGTCTCGAGGTCTGCACGCTGCTCGCCCGCGAGTCCGCCGACCTCGAGGGGCTCGGTGTGCGCTACGTCGGGTTCACCATCCCGGGGGACTTCGTCGTCGGCTACGGCCTCGACGCCGCCGAGAAGTACCGCAACCTCCGGTACCTGGCGGTCTACGAGCCCGACGAGGACTGACACGACGACGGCCGGCCCCGCCGGGCCGCACTGGTCAGCACGGGTCACCGCCGCGGACCACCGGACCGGTGATGGACGTCCGGTGACCGGGTCGTCACCGCCCCTCGGTACCCTGGCGGGTCGGTGAGATCGAAGCTGGCGAGCTACCTGCGCTCCTGGACGACCGTCGCGGTCCTGGCGGTCGTCGCCGCGGTCGTCGTCGCCGCGGTCGTGCTGCGCGAGCCACCGCCCGAGACGCTGCGCCTCGACGAGTTCACGGAACGACTCTCCGACGGCGACGTCGAGACGGCCACCATCTACAACGAGCGTTCGACGGTCGAGGGCGAGCTGACCGACGGCACCCGGTACCGGGTCACGTTCCCCGAGGCGTACGGCGAGACCCTCACCACCGACCTGCTCGCCGAGGGCGTCGAGGCCGACGCCGACACCGACGACGGCTCGACCTTCGTCGACCTGCTGCTCGGACTGCTGCCCACGCTGCTCGTCGTCGGCGTGTTCATCTGGTTCGTCACACAGATGCAGACCGGCGGGCGTGCCATGAAGTTCGGCCGGGCCGGCGCACGGCGAGCGGAGCAGGGCGACGACAAGGTGACCTTCGACGACGTCGCCGGTGCCGACGAGGCCGTGGACGAGCTGCGCGAGGTGGTCGAGTTCCTGAAGGACCCGGAGCGCTTCTCGGCCCTCGGCGCCCGCATCCCCAAGGGCGTGCTGCTCTGCGGCCCGCCCGGCACCGGCAAGACGCTGCTGGCCCGTGCCGTGGCGGGCGAGGCCGATGCACCGTTCTTCAGCATCTCGGGCTCGGACTTCGTCGAGATGTTCGTCGGCGTCGGGGCGAGCCGTGTCAGGGACCTCTTCAAGCAGGCCCAGTCGGCAGCGCCGGCGATCGTGTTCGTCGACGAGATCGACGCCGTCGGACGCCACCGTGGCACCGGCGTCGGCGGCGGCCACGACGAGCGCGAGCAGACCTTGAACCAGCTGCTGGTGCAGATGGACGGCTTCGACGCCTCGACCGGCGTGATCCTGATCGCCGCGACCAACCGCCCCGACGTGCTCGACCCGGCGCTGCTGCGTCCGGGCCGCTTCGACCGCCAGGTCGTCGTCGACGCCCCCGACGTCCGCGGGCGACGGGCGATCCTCGAGGTGCACGCCCGGGACAAGCCGCTCGCCGCCGACGTCGTGCTCGACGTGCTGGCCCGACGGACGCCCGGGTTCACCGGCGCCGACCTCGCCAACCTGCTCAACGAGGCCGCGCTGCTCGCCGCCCGTCGCCGCTCCGACGAGATCACCCGCGTCGACCTCGACCGCGCCGTCGAGCGCGTGCTCGCCGGCCCCGAGCGCACCAGCCGCATCATGAGCGACTGGCAGCGCCGCACGGTCGCGGTGCACGAGTGCGGGCACGCCCTCGTCGGGCACCTGCTGCCCCACACCGACGAGGTCCACAAGATCTCGATCGTCGCCCGCGGCGCGGCGCTCGGCTACACGATCATGTTGCCGACCGAGGACCGCCAGCTGCACTCGCGCTCCGAGCTCGCCGACCTGCTGGCCATGACCCTGGGCGGCCGCTCCGCCGAAGAGGTCGTCTTCGGCGAGATCACCACCGGTGCCACCGACGACATCGACCGCGCCACCCGCATCGCCCGGTCGATGGTCACCGAGTTCGGCATGAGCGAGAAGCTCGGCCCCCAGCGCTTCGCAGAACGCGACGGCGAGCCGTTCCTCGGGCGCGACCACTCCGCCACGTCGGCACATTCCGACGAGCTCGCCGCACGGATCGACGAAGAGGTCGCCCGGCTGCTCGACGAGGCGCACGACCGCGCGCGCCGTATCCTCGAACAGCACCGATCGTCCCTGGACCTGCTCACGTCGGCCCTCCTCGAGCGCGAGACGCTGGCCGAGGACGAGCTCGCCGATCTGCTCGCCGCTGCCTCACCCGAAGGACCACAGGCATGACCCAGCTCAACCACGACACCCACCTCGACGGGTCGCCCGACCTGAACGTGCCGGACCCGCTCCCGCTGCCCCCGGAGCTGGCCCCGTCGGTGGATCGTGCCCGCATCGAGGCGGCGGTCCGCGAGATCCTCGCAGCGATCGGTGAGGACCCCGACCGCGACGGCCTGCTCGACACCCCCGCCCGGGTCGCCCGGATGTACGCCGAGACGTGCGCCGGACTGCACGAGGATCCCGCACGGCACCTGAAGGTGACCTTCGACGCCGGCCACGACGAGATGATCATGGTCCGCGACATCGCGCTCTACTCCATGTGCGAGCACCACCTGGTGCCGTTCTTCGGGACCGCCCACGTCGCCTACATCCCGAACACCGACGGCCGTGTGACGGGCCTGAGCAAGCTGGCCCGCCTGGTCGACGGCTTCGCCCGCCGGCCACAGGTGCAGGAGCGACTCACCACGCAGGTCGCCGACGCGATCGAGGCGACGCTCGCGCCACGCGGCGTGCTCGTGGTGGTCGAGGCCGAGCACATGTGCATGGCGATGCGCGGCATCCGCAAGGCCGGTGCGTCGACGGTGACCTCGGCGGTGCGCGGCATCTTCCGCTCCGACGCGGCGGCGCGTGCCGAGGCGATGCGCTTCATCGAACGCGGCTGACATGCCGCCAGGCCCGCCCTCGCCGACCGCCCAGCCCCTGGTGATGGGGGTGCTCAACGTGACCCCGGACTCGTTCTCCGACGGCGGCCGCTACCTCGACCTCGGCGACGCGGTGGCCCGGTTCGTGGCCATGGTCGACGAGGGCGCCTCGGTGGTCGACGTCGGGGGCGAGTCGACCCGGCCCGGCGCCGCTCCGGTCGACCCCGACGAGGAGTGCCGCAGGGTGCTGCCCGTCATCGAGGCGGTCGCCCCGCTCGCCGTCGAGCGCGGGGTGCGCCTGTCGATCGACACCCGCAACGAGTCGACCGCCCGCGCCGCGGTGGCCGCCGGCGCCACGCTCGTCAACGACGTCAGCGCCTCGCTGTGGCGGGTCGCCGCCGACACCGGCGCCGGTTGGGTGGCCATGCACATGCTCGGCGACCCGCGCACCATGCAGGAGCACCCCGTCTACGACGACGTCGTCGACGACGTGCGCTCCTTCCTCGTCGAACGGGCCCGGACCGCCGCGGACGCCGGCGTGGGCGAGATCTGGATCGACCCGGGCATCGGCTTCGGCAAGACGTTCGAGCACAACCTGCAGCTGCTCGCCCGGATCGACGAGCTGGTCGCCGAGGGTCTGCCGGTGCTGGTGGCCACGAGCCGCAAGCGCTTCACCGGCGTGCTGAGCGCCCGTTCCGACGCCGCTCCCGGACCCCGGCTCGATCCTGCCGCGACGCCGGGTCGCAGCCCCGTCGTCGGTGCCGGCGCTGAGGGCGCGGGGACCGCCCTCGACGAGCCCGTCGACGTCGACGACCGCATCGAGGCATCGCTCGCGACCGCCACGTGGTGCATGGCCTCCGGGGTGCGGATGATCCGCTCGCACGACGTCGCCGAGACCGTCCAGGCGGCGGTCGTCGTCGGAGGCGACTTCCCGACCCTCTGAGATCCTCTACGATTCCCGCCGAACCGGCGGCTCGGCCGGTCGCTGCGACCCCCCCCCAGCAGCACACGATCCTCGAGGAGGTGACGACATGGCAGCCAAGGGCAAATGGGCACAGGGCATCCAGCCCCGTCACTTCCATTGGATCATCAAGGACCAGCTCGCCATCTGCGAACGACCGGGTGGCTTCGGTGCCAACCACCGCAAGGTCCGTCGGCAGGAGGAGATCATCTGGATCCGCGAGCAGGGCTTCGACCTGGTGCTCTCGGTCTCCTCCGCCCCGAACAACCTGCACAGCTACGACGAGCTGTCGATCAGCTGGCGGCACTGGCCGTTCCCGCACGCCGAGGACCTGCCCCGCTTCCTGGAGCAGTCCTACACCGAGCTGCGTCGCCTCCTGACCGAGGGCAAGAAGCTGATCCTCCACCAGGACGAGCTGTCGGAGCGCCTGGTCGGCTTCCTGGCGGGCTACCTGGTCTGGAACAACATGGTCCCCGAGCCCCCGAAGGCCGTGGCGCTCATCGAGCACATCACCGGTCGCCAGATCGGCGCGGACGGTCGCCAGCTCGTGGGCGAGGCGGCCAAGCTGGTCGAGCAGGCTTGACCGTGGACGCGTTCGGCGCCCGGGGTCCGGACGCCGACCGGATCGACCTGCCCGACCGGATCGAGCTGCCCGACCGGATCGAGCTGCGCGGCCTGCGTCTCGTGGCGATCGTCGGTGTGCTGCCCGAGGAGCGCGAACGCGCCCAGCCCCTCGACGTGGACGTCGACATCGAGGTCGACCTGTCCGCCGCCGCGGCATCGGACGCGCTCGAGGACACCGTCGACTACGGAGCGATCTGCGACGCGCTCGCCGCGACCGCCGGGTCCGCGCGACCCCAGCTGCTCGAACGGCTCGCCGTCGTGCTGTGCGATGCCGTGCTCGCCACCGACGCCGGCGTGCGCTCGGCCACGGTGACCGTCCGCAAGCTGCGCCCGCCGGTGCCGCACCTGCTCGACTCGTCGGGAGTGCGCGCCACGCGCCGAAGGTCGAGCTGATCCGACGTGCGCTCGTTCCTCTCGTTGGGGTCGAACCTGGGTGATTCACGCCGACTGCTGGCCGACGCCGTCGACTCGCTCCCGGACGTCGTCGCCGTCTCGCCCGTGTACGAGACCGACCCGGTGGGCGGCCCGTCGCAGGGCAAGTTCCTCAACCTGGTCGTCGAGCTCGACACCGAGCTGTCGCCGCTGAGCCTGCTGGGTGTCTGCCACCGGATCGAGTCGTCGGCCGAGCGCACCCGGGAGGTGCGCTGGGGTCCGCGGACGCTCGACATCGACATCATCTGGATGGACGGCGTCGAGATGGACACCGAGCGCCTCACCATCCCGCACCCGCGCTGGAAGTCGCGGCGCTTCGTACTCGCGCCGCTGCGCGACCTGGCACCGGACCTGGTCACCGAGCGCGACCTGCAGCTGGCCGAGGGCAGCGTCCACCAAGTCGACGGCCTGTGAGCCCGGACCCGGCCGACGGAGCACCGCAGCGGGTGCGGATCGTCGGTGCCGGCCGCGCCGGCCGGTCCTTCGCCACGGCACTCGGCGACCGTGGCTGGCACGTCGACCTGGTCGGCCGAGATGCCGACACGGCAGGCCTCGCACAGGGTGTCGACCTGGTGCTGCTGTGCGTGCCCGACGCGCAGGTCGCGGCGGTCGCCGCCTCGATCGAGCCGGTCGAGGGCACGGTGGTCGCCCACTGCGCCGGGTCGCTCGGGCTCGACGTGCTCGACCCGCACCCCGATCGCGCGACGCTGCACCCGCTCGTCTCGCTGCCGTCGCCGGAGCTCGGCGCTGCCAGGTTGCGCGGCGCCTGGTTCGGCATCAGCGGCGACCCGATCGCGGCCCGGGTGGTCGAGTCACTCGGAGGGCGTGCGGTCGAGGTCGCCGACGAGGATCGTGCGGCCTACCACGCGGCCGCGGTCGTGGCGTCGAACCACCTGGTCGCCCTGCTGGGCCAGGTGGAGCGCATCGCCTCGGACGTCGGCGTGCCGCTCGAGGCGTTCCTGGCGCTCGCGTCGGGCTCGCTCGACAACGTCGCCGCGTTGGGCCCGTCGGCCGCGCTGACCGGCCCGGTGGCCCGGGGTGACTGGGCGACGGTGCGGCGACACCTCGACGCGATCGCGCCCGCGGAACGGGGCGCGTACCTCGAGATGGTGCGTGCTGCCGCGGCGCTCGCGGGGCGCGACGTCCCGCCGCTCGACGCGTGACCGGGTGCTCGCCGGCGGTCCTAGGCTGCCGGGCGTGAGGACCGCGACGACGATCGCCGAGCTGCGCGGTGCTCTGGACGCCGAACGCTGCGCCGGCAGGACGGTGGGCCTCGTGCCGACCATGGGCTACCTGCACGACGGCCACGTGTCGCTGATCGAGCGTGCGGCTGCCGAGAACGACGTCGTGGTGACCACGATCTTCGTGAACCCGCTGCAGTTCG
>JAEWED010000052.1 GCA_023389745.1 Actinomycetes bacterium | reverse complement strand
GGCACGCACCGTCGAGGTAGCTGTGGCTGCAGTGGGCGGAGACGGCGAGCGTGCCGGGCACCGCTGCGATGGCGGCGCAGGTGGCGTCGTAGATGCCGGTCAGCGACGACCAGGGACCCGAGATCTCCATCGTGTCGACGACCAGGCCGTCGGTGATCAGGCGCTCCAGGGCGGAGACGTCGTTGCGGCGCTCCACCCAGTGGGCGACGAGCGCGTCGTCCAGGCGGTCGGCGCCGAGGCCGTGGCGCCCCGCGGCCTCCTCGGCCACGACCTCCATCGTGGACCGGACGAGATGGGCGTCGCCCTCGTCGAGCACCAGCACGACGCTCTGGCCGGGCTCGGTCGAGTAGGTCCGGATGGACTCCGTCTCGTCGTACAGGCGCAGCACCGCAGGTGTGGCGCCGCGGCGCAGCACCCTGCGGCACAGCTCGAGCCCGGCGTCGAAGGAGGGCAGCGCCCATGCCGCGCGCTCTTCGAGCTCGGGCGCCGGGTGCAGCGCCAGCCGTGCGCCGGTGATCACCCCGAGGGTGCCTTCCGATCCGACGAACAGCTGGGTCAGGTCCGGTCCGGTCGCCGAGCGGGGGTAGCCGCCGGTGGTCACCGTCGAGCCGTCGGCGAGGACCACGTCGAGTCCCGTCACCATGTCCTCGATCTTGCCGTAGCGGGTCGACAGCTGACCCGCACCGCGGCACGCCACCCAGCCGCCGACGGTCGACAGCGCCATCGACTGGGGCCAGTGCCCGCACGTGAGCCCGTGCTGCTCGCGCAGCTCCTGTTCGAACCGGTCGCCGAAGGTGCCCGGCAGGACCTCGACGGTGAGCGACTCGTCATCGACGGACACGATGCCGCGCAGCGCGCACATGTCGAGCACGACGCCGCCGTAGAGCGGCACCGACGCGCCGAGCACGCCGGAGCGACCGGCTGCGGCGGTGACCGGGACACCCCAGGTGTTGCACACCCGGAGGACCGCGGCGACCTGCTCCGCGTCGGTCGGGCGAGCGACCACCGCCGCTCGCGACGCGACCTGTCCACGGACCGCCCAGGTCATCGCCAGGGGCCACCAGTCGCGGCTCGCCTCGCCGACGACCGCCGGGTCGTCGGACACGTCGGGGCAGGCGGCGCGCAGCTCACGCAGCACCGCTGCGGTCACCCCGACCCGCGAGCCCCGCCGCCGCGACGTCGCCGTCGCGGCGCCGCCGGCGAGCTCGATCGGAGGCGTGGGCGCTCCCGGTCCGAGGTCGAGGTCGGCGAGTGATCGTGGTGTGCTCATCCGTGCGGCTCCGTCCGTTCTCTGCTCTGGCGCTTCGCTGGGTCTCGTGGCGCGGGGTCTCGTGGCGCGGGGCCGCCGTCAGGCGCCGAGCAGGGCGTCGAGGTGGGTCTCGGGCAGCCCCGCCGACTCCCGCTCGTGCACGGCAGCCGCCCGGTAGTCCTCGACCGACGCGACGATGTCGGACTCGTCCCAGTCGAGCAGCGGTGCGATCGACCGGGCGACCTGGTCGGCCGCGACCGCGGAGTCGTCACGGGCGAGCAGCAGCGATCGGGTCCGTCGTGACAGCACGTCGGTCACCGATCGGGCCATCTCGTTGCGCACCGCGAACTCGACCTCTGCGCGGGTGTAGGGCAACCCCTCGACGACGGTCTCGGCGAGCGACGGGTCGGACTGGATCGACGCGAGCAGGACGCGGGCCTCGCCCCCGTACCGGGTGCCGAGGTGCTCGATCAGCTCGGCGGAGGCGGCCGGGTAGACCGACCGGGTGGACCCGAGGGTGTCGAACCCCGCGGCCCCGCGCAGCGGCAGCTTCTTCGTGCGGCTGCGGCCGACCTGGGTCGCACCGGGACGGATCGGCAGCACGTCGTCGACGAGCTCGTCGACGGTGTCGGCCGCCATCCGTCGGTAGGTCGTGAGCTTGCCGCCGGTGATGGTCACCAGGCCCGACCCGGAGCGCCGCACATGGTGCTTGCGGGACAGGTCCGCGGTGCGGCCGCTGCTCGCCGACTTCACGAGCGGTCGCAGCCCGGCCCACGAACCGACGATGTCGTCGCGGGTGATGGTCTCCGTGCACGCCGCGTTGAGCGCGCCCAACAGGTAGTCGACGTCCTCGCCGGTGCACTGCGGATCGTCGACGGGCCCGTCGTAGTCGGTGTCGGTCGTGCCCACGTAGGTGAACTCTCCCTGGGGGACCACGAACACCGATCGGCGGTCCTTCGGAACGGGGATGACCGCCGCGACCTGGTTGCGCACCTTGTGCCAAGGCACCGTGATGTGGATGCCCTTGGCGGGGCGGATCGAGTCGGGGTTCGTGCCCTCGTCGAACTCGCGCACGTCGTCGGACCACACACCCGCCGCGTTGACCACCGAGTGGGCGCGCACGGTGAAGTGCTCGCCGTCGGCGTCGACCTCGACGCCGTCGACGCGTCCGCCGGCGTCCTTGGAGAGGCCGACGGCACCCACGTAGTTGGCGACGACCGCGCCGTGTTCGAGCGCGGCGGTGCGCAGCACGGTCAGGACCAGACGGGCGTCGTCCGCTGCGGCGTCGTAGTAGAGGTAGCCCGACACGAGGTTCTCACGGGGCAGCGTCGGCATGTACGACAGCGCCTCGTCCGCGTCGAGGCGCTGGTGCAGCTTGCCGATGCGGAGGCCGCCGGTGAGGTCGTAGCCCCACATCGCGGAGCCCAGCAGGCGGGCGATCTTCGCGGGGATGATGCCGTTCTTGCCGAACATCGGGATGAGGAACGGCAGCGGCCGGACCAGGTGCGGGGCGTTCTCGAGCAGCCGCTGGCGCTCGGCGAGCGCCTCGTAGACCAGTCCGACCTCGCCCTGTTGCAGGTAGCGCAGCCCGCCGTGCACGAGCTTCGACGACTTCGACGACGTGCCCGAGGCGAAGTCGCCTCGCTCGATCAGCGCGGTGCGCAGCCCGCGCGAGG
>JAEWED010000049.1 GCA_023389745.1 Actinomycetes bacterium | reverse complement strand
GGGCGACATCGCCCGGACGAGCCCGTGACGTCGACCGCCCCGCGGCGATCGACGAGCCGTTCGTGCGGCTGGGTGACGCCCGATGGGGCGAACCCGACGACGCGACCGCCTGGAGCGAACGCTCGGCCGGAGTGTCGATCACGAACCCGGAGTTTCGATCACGACCCTCGTGTCGTGCCGCCGGGACCCGACCCGCGGCGTGCGTCTGCTGACGCAGCCCGGCCTCAGCCCTCGCGAGCGGGTTCGACCTGCCCCCCCCGGAGGGCGGCTCGACCTGCCCCCGGACGCGGGCTCGCCCCGCACCTGGGGTGCGGGGCGAGCCGAGTGAGCGGATCCGGGAGTGGATCAGATGTTGACGGGACAGCCGACCACCCCGGGCATGACGGTCACCAGGATCAACTTCGCGATCAGGCCACCACCGGTGATGTTGACCTTGTCGCACCCACCCGTCGGGCGCAGGTAGAAGTCGCCCTCGAAGTAGGTCGGGATCCCGAGGATCGAGAAGTAGAAGCCCACACGGGTGGCTCGCATGCCCTCGGTCTGCGACAGCGTCACACGGGCCGAGGCGATGTCGAGCGAGCCGATGCGGAACCGGGCGGCACCGGTCAGCGACCAGGTCGGACGGGTCAGCGACGACGTCAGCGTGCCGTTGATCTGCAGCCCGAGCGGGAAGTTGATCAGCGAGATGCCGCCGGCGCCGCTGATCGTGACCTGATCGATCGTGGCGATGATCGACCCGTTGAAGTTGATGAGACCCCAGGTGTCGAGGGTGAGCGAACCGCTGACGTCGCCACGCAGGCTGAGCAGCGTGCCGTTCGGACCGATGCTGGCGGCGATGGCGCCGTTCAGGTCGGCCCGGCTCCCGACCCGGATGCCGCCGGCGAAGGAGATGTCGAGCGGACTCCCGTAGGTGCTGCGGACCCTGAGCGTGGCACCGGTCAGGGTGACGTCACCGAGCGCCACGTTGCCGGTGACGGCGGCGTCGAGCTCGACCAGCTCGGCGCGGCCGTCGGTGATGACGATGGCGCCTTCGATGTTGGCGGCGAAGCCGGCACCGACCAGGGCTGCGGACAGCTCGAGCGAGGTCGTGATGCCGTTGGTCTCGACGACCGCGGAGCCGTTGGCCTTGAGGGTGCCCAGCTGGAAGCTGCCGGTGATGACCGAGCGGAGCTGCCCGCCGATGACCTCTGCGGACATCGTGCCGGCGACCGAGAGGCGCTGGCCGTCCTCGAGGACGCCGGAGATCTCGCCTGCTCCCTCGAGGGTGAGGAACGGCGTGTAGGCGGTGCGGCCGTCCCAGACGATCGAGCCGTTGAAGCGGAGCACGTTGGCGCCCTGCTGGACGTCGAAGACGCCGACCATGGTGGCCTTGTTGGTCGCGAGGGTGAGCGAGCCGTTGGCCTCGTTGACGACGAGGTCGCCGATGACGCCGCTGCCCGAGAACGAGGCGACGGTCTCGCGGGCGTTGCCGTCGAGCTTGACCGTGCCGGTCAGGTCGATGCGCTTGCCGTCGGCCTGGGTGCCCACGAGGTGTGCGGACAGGTCGGCGTGCGCCGAGACCAGGGTTCCGGCGGAGTCGAAGTCGACGTCGACGCGGCCGTTGACGGTGCTGGGGCCGACCTTGATGTCACCGGCGACGCTGGCCTGGACGCCGGTCGCGGGCGACGCAGCGAGATCGATCGAGGCGCTGTTGACGGTGATGTCGCCGATCTTGGCGGCGGTGGCGCGGGCGCTGAGCGTCAGCGACGGGACGCCGTAGGCCATCTTGAGCTGACCGGAGAAGACCACCGGGGTCGACACGATGCCGGGGATGGTGAGACCCGACGAGGACAGGCCGATCGACCAGTTCTGCAGGTCCCGCAGCGTGCCGACGAAGCCGATCGTCGAGGTGACGCCCGAGAGCGTGACCGCCACGTTGCCCCGCAGCGTGATGCCGTTGGCGTCGATGGTGGCCGACAGCGCGGTCAGCTGCAGGTTGTCGAGCACGGGGGCGCCGGCGGAGATCTCCTCGCCGGTGATGGCGGCGATCGGTTCCGACGACGGGTTGCCCTGCTCGGAGGGGATCTCCTCGCCCTCGGCGACGACGGCGCCGTCGAGCTCGACCCGGGCAGCCGGGGCGGCGCAGTCCTGCCCGATCACGGCGGCCTCGTCGGCGAGTGCGACGACGTCTTCCTTGACGACCACGGCGGTGTCCGAGGTGGGCGGAGCCTCCTCGACGGCCTCCCAGAACTCGCAGAACTGCACCGACGGCGAGGGGCCGGAGGGCTCGGACGTGGGTGGCGTGCACCCAGCGGCGACGGCGAGCATCGCGACCGCGAGCAGCGCGGCACCGAACGTGCGAGGCGCGCGCTTCAACGTTTTGGACATGACTTCCCCCCGGGATCGGAACACAGCGCCGCGGACGCTATCACTGAACGTCAGTCAGTGCGATGGGCAATGTGGTCGTTCAGACCGGAGAATTGTCGTCGTCCGACGTGAGGAATTGTCGACGTCCGGCGCAGGAACATGTCCTCGTTGACTCAGTCGTTGACGATTGGTAAGCAGTCTCGTGCTGACTGTCCCTGGCTGGGGTGGGCGAAACAAGTGGGGGAAGAACTCATGAAGATCCGTCGGGTCGCTGTGCCCGTATTGGGAGCGCTCGCGATGTTGCTCGTCGCGTGCACGCCCCCCGACACCGGGGAACCCGGTGGGACGACCACCACCCTGCCGGTCGGCGGGCAGCCGACCGCCGTCGCGAGCGCGACGCCGACGATCGGTGATGCGCCGCTCACGGTGCACTTCGACTCGACGGGCTCCCTGCCCGGCACCGGCACCGACCTGACCTACTTCTGGCAGTTCGGCGACGGCAGCCCCGCGGCGAGCGGCCCGTCGGCGAGCCACGTCTACGAGAACGTCGGCACCTACACGGCCCGCCTCACCATGACGAACTCCGAGGGCACCTCGCTCTCGGCGCCGATCACGATCACGGTGAACCTCGACCCGAACCCCAAGTACTACGTCCGCCCGACCGGTTCGACCGGCTCGTCGTGCGGCCCCCGAGCGAACCCGTGCTCGACGATCACCGAGGCGCAGACCAACGCGGTCGCCAACGGCATCGGGATCATCCGGGTCGCCGGTGGCACCTACGGCCCTCTCGCACTGGCCTCGGACATGGAGATCCAGGGTGGTTGGGAGCAGGACTTCAGCGACTTCGGTCTCGGTGAGGTCACCAACATCTACGGCACCGCGACCGGACCTGCGGTGACGATCTCCGGGGTCAACAACTCCACGCTCAGCCGCATCAACGCACTCGGCCTCACCCGCACCTCGGGCGACGCCGTCGGCATCCTGGTCAACGGTGGTTCGAACGCCGTCGACATCCTCAACTCGACCGTCGGCGGCGGCGTCGGCCCCAACGCCACCGGCGTGCTGGTCACCGGCACCTCGAACGTCGACATCATCGAATCGACGATCAACAGCGGCACCACCGTCGGTGCCGGCCGCAGCGCCTACGGCGTGCGGGTGCTCGGCCTGTCGAACGTGAAGATCGAGCTCTCGGGCGTGACGGCACAGCCCGGCATCGCGGGTGTGAACGCTCCGGGCGGTCCCGGCCAGGCGGCCTCCGGCTGCGGCGGCGCCCGCGGCAACAACGCCTCGGGTCCGAGCAGCCCCGGTTCCGGCGGCGCCGGCGGCGGTTGTGCGACCAACGGCGGCGGCAACGGCGGCACCGGCGGCAGCTACTCGGGCAGCGGCTCGGGTGGATCGAACGGCGGCGGTGGCGGCGGTGCAGGTGGCTCCGGCGGTTGCGGCAGCCTCTTCGGTTGCGGTGACGGCGCCGATGGCGGCGGTGCAGGCGCTGCGGGTGCTGCGGGCAGCGCCGGCGGGGCGGGCAACAACGCTCCTTCGGTCGCCGGTCTCGACCTCTGGTCGCCGACCAACGGCACCGCCGGCACGGCGGGCTCCCACGGTCGCGGCGGCGGTGGCGGTGGCGGCGGCAAGTCCGCCAGCGCATCCGGCGGTGGCGGCGGTGGCGGCGGCGCCGGTGGCAACGGCGGTGCTGCAGGCACCGTCGGCGGCACCTCGGGCGGCGGCTCCTTCGGCGTCTACGCCAACGGTGCCAGCGTCACGCTCTCGTCCTCGATCGTGACCTCGTCCGCCGGCGGCGTCGGTGGCAACGGCCAGGCCGGCGGCCGCGGCGGCAACGGTGGCAACGGCGGCGACGGCGGCTCCGACTCGTGCTGCCTCGCCGGCGGTGGCGGCGGTGGCGGCGGTGGCGGCG
>JAEWED010000001.1 GCA_023389745.1 Actinomycetes bacterium | reverse complement strand
CCCGGCAGCAGTGCCATGTACTGCAGCGGCACCACCTGGGTGAGCACGACCAGCGCGGTCATCACGACGCTGACCACACCGATCCAACGGGGCAGCGAGCCGTGGCGAAGCGCGGCGACAGCGGTCGCTCCGGCGCTGATCCCGATGGCGGCCCAGACCCAGGGCATCGTGTTGTAGATCGTCAGCGCGGCCACCATCGTGTCCGGGTCGACCTTCCCTGGATCCTGGATCAGGTGCCAGAAGAGCTCGGTGCAGATCCCACCGCCGACCAGCGAGAGCCCTGCGGTGAGCAGCACACCCGCCGAGGCGACCTGGGGGACCAACGAGCCCATGGGCTCCTGTTCGGCGAGTCGCCGGGACAGCCCGGCAGCGAAGACCACGAGCAGCACCGCGGCGAGCACCGTGAGCACCTGGGTGGCCCAGACGATCGGTGCGGCGTCGGTCAGGTACGTGACCAGGACGTCGTTGTCGGCCATCGCGCTGTCGGGGTGGTCGGCGATCGTCGGGGCGACCATGAACACGGCGAGGCCACACACTCCGGCACCCACGCCGGACCAGGCCCACTTCGAGGAGGCCATCACACGGCCTCCAGCTCGGCGATCATCC
Source organism: Actinomycetes bacterium (assembly GCA_023389745.1). Taxonomy (GTDB): domain Bacteria; phylum Actinomycetota; class Acidimicrobiia; order Acidimicrobiales; family Microtrichaceae; genus JAFAFN01. Next base: position 6,019 of record JAEWED010000001.1, on the reverse strand, counting down.
CGTGCGACGCATGGGGGTCGCCCGTCTCGCCGCCACCCACGGGGATGGTGCAGATCGCGATGTAGGAGCCGGTCGGAAGGTCGATGAACGACGTCGCCGAGGTGTCCGGGGACTCGACGAACACGACGCCGACCATCGGGAAGTCCGTCATGATCTCGTCGGGCGACATCTTGGCGATGTCGTCGATCGGCGTGGTGTCACCCGGGGGCCGCTGCAGGATGATGAGCTCGTGCGGCTCCGTCGTCGACCCGTTGGTGAACTGCAGGGCCATCATGCCGGCGGGCACCTCGGCGGGCAGGCCCTCGAAGCCATAGTCGATGCCCTTCACGTCGACCCGCGACTGAGCCTCGCAGCCGGCCCACATCGCGCCGCCGACGCTGTCGAGGGAGAGCTCGAACTCGCGTGAGGACATCGCCTCCGGGTCACCCTCGAACGCGGCGGAGAGTCCGCCCACCAGGGAGCTGCCCTGCGATTGCAGGTCGATGGGGAGGGTCGAGGGGAAGAGCTCGAGTGCGGGGCCGGCGACGGTGGCGTCGCCGGTGACCATCGCGGCGCTGAGCGTGGCGAAGTGCCCACAGGACTCTTCGGACATCGCCTCGCCCTCGAGCGGCGCGCCGTCGGTGCCGCTGTCGCCGTCGGTGCCGCTGTCGCCGTCGTCATCGTGGGCGGCGTCGTGGACGGTGGTGCTCGTGTCGGCCGAGGTGTCGTCGTCGCTGCTGCAGCCGACGGCGAGCAGGGCCGTGAGGGCCAGGCCGCTCAGCGCCAGAGTGGCGGCTCGCGGACGGCGACGGCGGGTGCGGTCGGCGTGTGGACGGGATGGGGAAGTCATCGTGCTCCTCGTGGTTGGGTGGTCGATGAGTTGGTGTCACCACCGTCCACGGGGAGGCGTCCCGGGCACACGGGTCCTGCGTCCCGACCAACCGGGAGATCTGCTCGGGACGGCGCGGGTGCGGCGCGGGGACGGCGCGGGACGGCCGGGGGGCAGCCCCGATCGGGTCCGGCCTTCTCGTCCTGGCACCCGCTCCGGGCGGCCGGGCCGACGCAGTGCGTGAGTGGCCTCTCAGGAGCCACAGCAAAGTTGATGACACCAGACTCAACTTTGCTACACTCTTCGAAGTCAGTAGTTGTGGAAGTCTCGTCGGTCTGCCGTAGCGTGGACGACATCGGGCCCCAGCGCCCCGTGGGACAGCCGAACCAGGCACCCCGACGAGAACCCCGAAACCAGATCCCCCGAAAGACACTCGGCCCACGGGCCGACAGAGGAGCGTGAAGTCATGCCAAAGGCCGTAGGAATCGACCTCGGAACCACCAACTCGGTCGTGAGCGTGCTCGAGGCCGGCGACGCCGTCGTCATCCCGAACGCCGAGGGCGCTCGCACCACCCCGTCGGTGGTCGCGTTCGCGAAGGACGGCGAGGTGCTCGTCGGCGAGGTCGCGAAGCGGCAGGCCGTCACCAACGCCGACCGCACCGTGCGCTCGGTCAAGCGCCACATGGGCACCAACTGGACGATCGAGATCGACGGCAAGAAGTACACGTCGCAGGAGATCTCCGCCCGCACGCTCATGAAGCTGAAGCGTGACGCCGAGGCGTACCTGGGCGACACCGTCACCCAGGCCGTCATCACGGTGCCCGCGTACTTCGACGACGCGCAGCGCACCGCCACCAAGGAGGCGGGCCAGATCGCCGGGCTCGAGGTGCTCCGCATCATCAACGAGCCGACCGCGGCGGCGCTCGCCTACGGCATGGACAAGGAGGCCGAGGACCAGACGATCCTCGTGTTCGACCTCGGCGGCGGCACCTTCGACGTGTCGGTCCTCGAGATCGGCGACGGCGTCTTCGAGGTGAAGTCCACCCACGGCGACACGAGCCTGGGCGGTGACGACTGGGACCAGCGGATCATCGACTGGCTCGTCGACTCCTTCAAGGGCGACCACGGCGTCGACCTGAGCGCCGACAAGATGGCGACCCAGCGTCTCCGCGAGGCCGCCGAGAAGGCGAAGATCGAGCTGTCGCAGGTCGCACAGACCCAGATCAACCTGCCGTTCATCACGGCCACCGACGCGGGTCCGCTGCACCTCGACTACTCGCTGTCCCGCTCCAAGTTCCAGGAGCTCACCGCGGACCTGATCCAGCGCTGCAAGGTCGCCTTCGACCACGCCATCGCGGACGCCGGGCTCACCACCGGCCAGGTCGACCACGTGATCATGGTCGGCGGCTCGACCCGCATGCCCGCGGTCCAGGACCTGGTCAAGGAGCTCACCGGCTCCGAGCCCCACAAGGGCGTGAACCCCGACGAGGTCGTCGCCATGGGCGCGGCCATCCAGGCCGGCGTGCTCAAGGGCGACGTCAAGGACGTCCTGCTGCTCGACGTGACCCCGCTGTCGCTGGGCATCGAGACCAAGGGCGGCGTCATGACCAAGCTCATCGAGCGCAACACGACCATCCCGACCCGTCGCTCCGAGGTGTTCACCACCGCCGAGGACAACCAGCCGTCGGTCGAGATCCACGTGCTGCAAGGCGAGCGCGAGATGGCGGACTTCAACAAGACGCTCGGCAAGTTCCAGCTCGTCGACCTGCCGCCCGCCCCGCGTGGCGTGCCCCAGGTCGAGGTCACCTTCGACATCGACGCCAACGGCATCGTGAACGTCTCGGCGAAGGACCGCGCGACCAACAAGGAGCAGTCGATCACCATCACCGGTCAGTCCTCGCTGTCGAAGGACCAGATCGACCAGATGGTGCGCGACGCGGATGCCCACGCCGAAGAGGACCGCAAGCGCCGTGAAGAGGCCGACGCACGCAACCGTGCCGACACCCTCGTGTACTCCACCGAGAAGCTGCTCGCCGACAACGGCGACAAGCTGGCGGCGGACGACAAGGCTGCGGTCGAGTCCGCACTCGTCGAGCTGCGCGACGCGCTCAACGGCACCGACGCCGAGCGGATGAACACCGCCGCCGAGGCGCTGAGCGTCGCCACCCAGAAGGCCTCGCAGGGCCTCTACGAGCAGGCCGCGGCACAGAACGCCTCCGAGCAGGGCGGCGCAGCTCCCGGCGGTGAGGCTCCCTCCGACGACGAGGTCGTCGACGCCGAGATCATCGAGGACGACAAGTGAGCGCGGCGGGTGGCCCCGACCGCTCGCCAGACCTCGATGTGCCAGACCTGACAGACCCCGATGCCGAGGTGGTGGACGCCGAGATCGTCGATGGCGATCTCGGCGGCACCGCCGATGATCAAGTCACCGACGACGGCGGCTACCCCGACATCACGTCGGACGATCCGATCGACGGCGACCTGATCGACGGTGATCTGGTCGAGGCGGTCCAGGTGGCCGAGGCCATCGCCGCCGAGCGCGACGAGTACCTCGACATGGCCCGCCGCGTGCAGGCCGACTTCGAGAACTACAAGCGTCGAGTCGAGGCCCAGCAGGTCGAACAGCGCCAGCGCGCCGCCGAGGGCCTGGCCCGCGAGCTGCTGCCGGTGCTCGACGCCGGCGAGGCAGCGATCGGCCAGGGCATGGACGACGTCGCACCGCTGTACACGCAGCTGCTCGCGACCCTCGAGAAGCAGGGCCTGACCAAGGTCGACGCGGCCGATGTCGAGTTCGACCCGAACGTGCACGAGGCCGTGATGCACGAAGAGGGCAGCGGCGGCGAGGCCGTCGTCGTCGAGGTCATGCGGACCGGCTACCTGTGGAACTCGCGGGTGCTGCGTCCGGCGATGGTGAAGGTGCGCAGCTGACCGATCCGGTCGGCCGCGCCGCCCGGGGGTCCGGGCGACGAGTGTGTGTGGAAGGAGGTCAGGGTGCAACGCGAGTGGTTCGAGAAGGACTACTACGGGATCCTCGGAGTGTCGTCGACGGCATCTCAGAAGGAGATCACCAGCGCCTACCGCAAGCTGGCCCGACAGCTGCACCCGGACGCCAACCCGGGTGACCAGGTCGCCGAGGACCGCTTCAAGGAGGTCTCGGCGGCCTACGAGGTCGTCGGCGAGCCCGACAAGCGTGCCGAGTACGACGAGGCGCGTCGCATGGGTCCGATGGCGGGCGGGTTCGGCCCGCCCGGCGCCGGTGGTGGCTTCGGCGGTCCCGGCGGAGTGCGCTTCGACGGCGCCGACCTCTCCGACCTCATCGGCAACCTGTTCAGTCGCGGGCGTGCCGGCCCCCAGGAGCGGCCGCCCACCGGACCCCGCCGTGGGCCGGACATCGAGTCCGACCTGCACCTCTCCTTCGAGGACTCGATCCAGGGCGTCACCACGACGGTGAACATCACCTCGGCGGTGCGCTGCCCCGACTGCTCGGGCAGCGGTGCCGCGGTCGGCACCGCTCCTCGGGTCTGCACCGAGTGCGGCGGCAAGGGCGCCGTCGACGAGGACCAGGGCTTCTTCTCGTTCAGCCGCCCGTGCAACACCTGTGGCGGCAGCGGTCGGATCATCGACACCCCCTGCGCCACGTGCGCGGGCGTCGGCTCGGTCCGCCGTCCGCGCCAGGTCAAGGTCCGCATCCCCCAGGGGGTGCGTGACGGCCAGCGCATCCGCGTGAAGGGCAAGGGCGGCGCCGGCACCAACGGCGGTCCCGACGGCGATCTGTACGTCAAGGTCCACGTCGGGTCCCACGCGCTGTTCGGGCGCAACGGTGACAACCTCACCATCACCGTGCCCATCACGTTCCCCGAAGCGGCACTCGGCGCCGACATCGCCGTGCCGACCACAGGGCCCGAGCCGGTCACCATCCGGGTGCCGCCCGGGACCCGCAGCGGCCGCACCTTCAGGGTGCGTGGCCGTGGAGTCGCCGGAACGAAGCACACCGGCGACCTGCTCGTCACCGTCGAGGTGGCGATCCCCCAGCACATGTCCGACGCCGAGCGCACGGCGCTCCAGGCGTACGCGGACGCGAACGACGAATCCCCCCGGGCGTACCTCGGGATCTGAGAGGATCGTGGCGGTGATGGACCATGCCTGAGTACGACCAAGCGGTCTACGTGATCTCGGTGGCGGCCGAACTGGCCGGCGTGCATCCCCAGACCCTTCGCATCTACGAGCGCAAGGGCCTGGTCGAGCCCGGCCGCACCCAGGGCGGCAGCCGCCGCTACAGCGAGGCCGACATCGCCCAGCTCCAGCGCATCCAGGACCTGACCAACGAGGGCCTCAACCTGGCCGGCGTGAAGCGGGTGCTCGAGCTCGAGGCCGAGCTCGAGCGGCTCCGCCGTGAGACGGCCGAGCTCCGCAGCCAGGCCGTCGAGGACGTCGACCGGGTGCACCGGCAGTATCGGCGTGACCTCGTTCCGCTCAACCAGGCCGTCGTCCTGTACTCAGAGGAACGTCGCCGCAGGTGACGCGCCGGTCGTCCTCGACCGGGTTGGTCGTCCTGCTGGTGGCGGTGTTCGCCGCGCTGCTCGTCACGGTCGTGGCGCCGGCACCCGAGGCCGCCGCCCAGCAGCGACGTGTCGTCGTGATCGGCGACAGCATCATCCTGGGCGCCGAGTCGGCGCTGGTCGGTGCCTTCCAGGGCGCCGGGTGGCAGATCACGTTCGACGCGCAGGTGTCGCGCTCGACCGTGGCGGCGCTCGACGCGATCGAGGCGCACCGCGGGGAGCTGACGGACAGCCTCGTGCTGTCCTTCGGGGCCAACGACGCCGGCAACCCGGCCACCTTCCGCTCCCGTGTCGAACGGGTCCTCGCGGCGACCGCGTCGGTGCCCAACGTGTACTGGCTGACGATCCGAGAGGTGCGCGACTACTACCCGGCGGCCAACCAGGTGCTGCGCGAGGTCGCGGCCGCCCACCCGAACGTCACGGTGGTCGACTGGAACGGCGCCACCGCCGGGACCTCCGGTCTGACCGCGGGCGACGGGCTGCACCTGACCGGTGCGGGCGCCGCCCGCATGGCCGACGTGCTCGTCGGAGCGGTGGTCAACGGCGCCGCGCCGATCGCCGCGGCACCGCCGCCGGCGCCGACGCTGCCGCCGCCGGTCGAGACCACCGCGCCGCCGACCACGCCGGTGCCCGAGACCACGGTGCCCGAGAC
>JAEWED010000217.1 GCA_023389745.1 Actinomycetes bacterium | reverse complement strand
GGCATGGAGCGCCTCTTCGACGAGCTCGACGAGCAGGTCGTCGAGCTCGGCGGACGGATCTACCTGGCGAAGGACAGCCGGGTCCGACCCGAGCTGGTGCCGCTCATGTACCCGCGTCTGGACGAGTGGCGTGCGGTGCGCGAGCAGGTCGACCCGGACCAGCGCTTCCGCAGCGACATGTCGCGGCGCTTGCGCCTGTTCTGAGGCCGCCCGGCGCGGTGCGCCTGTTCTGAATCTGCCCCGCAACGGGACCGACCCACCCGCCCGGTGCGGGCAGGTGGGTCGGTCGTGATCGATCCGGCTCGGTCCGGATCGGCGTGCTCCGGCCGACGCTCAGCCGCCGACCTCTTCCGCATACTGCTCGAGGTCGCTCTGGAACTTGTCGTTCACCGACTGGATCGTGGCAGGGACGTCGGCCTGGCCGAGCGTGATCTTCTCGAAGGAGTCGCGCACCGCTGCCCGGAACTGGTTGTACGGGCCGAACACGGGACCGGGGAAGTCGGGGTCGAGCTCGTCGAGTGCGCTCGAGGCGATGGCGAGCCACTGGCCCCGTCGGGTCTCGGTGAACTCCTTCTGCAGCGCGGGGTCGTTGCGGGCGGCCTCGGACACCGGCAGGTAGGAGCCCTCGAGGGTCCAGCGGACCTGGTTCGGCGTGGAGTTGAAGTACTTCAGGAAGTCCCAGGACGCCGAGATGCCCACGTCGTCGCCCCGGTCGACCATGTACCAGCCGGCGCCGCCGATCTGGCCCTGGCCGGCCTCGGTGAAGCCGGGGTTGAGACCGACGCCGATCTCGAGGCCGCCGAGCTCGATGCCGCTGATCACGCCGGACAGCGCGTCGTCCTCGCCGATGCCGAGGTCCTCGGGATCGAGCGTGCCCTCGATGGCGCCGTTCACCGAGGTGATCGCCGTCGAGGTGTCGATCAGCATCGACGACGAGCCGAGGGCCATCGCGAACAGCTGGTCGTAGGGCTGGGAGTAGGGGATCGCCTTGAGCAGGCCGTCGTCGTACATCGACCGGAACCACTCGTAGACCTTGTCGGTGTCGTCGTTGAGCAGCTCGGAGTTCTTCGCGAGCCCGGAGCGGCCGTTGTCCTCGTCGACGATCTCCTGCTTCGCGCCGGTGAGCAGGTGCTCCAGGTACCAGGAGTCGAGACGCAGGACGAGCGGCTCCCCGACGCCGGGCAGGTTCGCCGCCTTGATCGTCTCGGCCGCGGCGCGCAACTCGTCGAGGGTGCCGGGCAGCGAGGCGGTGTCGACGCCCGCCGCGTTCAGGTGGCTCTCGTTCACGTAGAGGATCGGCTGCGACACGCTGAACGCCGCGGGCCACAGCACGTCCTCGACGGTCCACCCGGCGGTCACCGCCGGCAGGACCTGGTCGTAGAAGGCCGCGGCGTCGGGATCGGCGTCGATGCACGACTGCGCCGGGAGCACGGTCTGGGAGTCGATCATGAACTGCGTGGTCGTGTCCTCGCTGAGCACCATGTCGGGCAGCGAGGTCGGGTCGGCGAGGGCGGACTCGTACTTGGCGAGCATCTCTTCGTAGTTGCCCTGCGCCTCGACGTTGACCTTCACCTTGTCCTGCGAGGCGTTGTAGTCCTCGGCGATGGACTCGACGGTCCGCTTGGTCAGGCCGACCCAGGCGTGCCAGAGCGTGATCTCGGTGACGCCGTCGGCGTCGGTGAGCGCCTCGACGGGGCACTCGGGCAGATCGCCGCCACCGGTCGAGCCGCCACCGCCACCCGAGGCGTCGTCGTCACCGTCGCTGCCGCAGGCCGCGGCGACCAACGCCAGGCACGCCACCAGGGCGAGCGCGGCCAGGCGAGAGCGACCGCCGAGCGGTCCGGACAGGTTCTGTGAGGGCATCGATGACTCCCGGTTCGGGGTGAACTGCAGGGGGCGTCCGTGGATGGGGCACCCGATTGGCGGAACGGTAGCTGCCCACGGGGACACCGAGGTGTCCCGCAGCCGTCGCGCCGGTGAACCCGGGGTGACGGCCCGTCGCCGGGCTCAGCCCTGGACGTCGAGCGCGTACGCGTCGAGCTCCTCCTGGAGCTTCTCGTCGACCGTCGCCATCGCGTCGGCCGGGTCGCCGCCCTCGAGCAGGATGTCGGCGAGCGCTCTCCGGACGGCCTCGCGGAACTGCTTGTACGGGCCGATCACCGGACCGGGGAAGTTCGTGTCGAGGTTCTCGAAGGCGTCGTAGGCGATCGCCATCCAGCGCCCCGGCCGGGTGTCGGTCCAGTACGCCTGCAGGCGCGGGTCCTCGGCGGCGGTCATGTTCAGCGGGAAGTACGACGACTCGATCGCCCAGGTGACCTGCTGCTCGGGCTGGTTGAACCACTTGATGAAGTCCCAGACGGCGGCGATCTTCTCCGGGTCCTCGCCGTTGACGACGTACCAGGCGGCGCCACCCATCTGGCCCTTGCCCGGCGCGTCGAGCCCCGGCATGCCGCCGACGCCCACCTTGAGGTCCGGGAACACGAAGCCCGACAGGTCGCCGAGCTCCTCCTCGCCGATCTGCTCACCGGTCAGGGTGCCTTCGATGGCGCCGTTGACGGTGCTGATCGCGGCCGAGGTGTCGATCAGGATCGACGCGGTCTGGTTCGCGACGGCCAGGAACGGCGAGATGACGTCGGCGGTGTCGAAGATGCGCATGAGACCGTCGGCCTCCATCCCGATGAGCCACTCGTAGATCTCGAGGGTCGTGTCGTTCGCGTACTCCGAGGTGGTGGCGAGCGCGCTGCGGCCGTTGTCGTTGTTCACGACCGCCTGCTCGGCGCCGCTCGTCCAGAACTCGAGCGGCCATGCCTCGATGCGGAACACCATCGGGGTCTCGAGGCCGGGGATGTTCGCGGCCTTGATCGCCTCGGCCGTGGCGCGCAGCTCGTCGAGCGTGCCCGGCAGCGACGCCGGGTCGAGACCTGCATCGGTGAAGTGCTTCTCGTTGACGTACATCGACGCGCCCGCCGCGCTGGCCGACGCGGGCCAGAGCGTGTCGTCGATGCTGTACGCGGCGGTGAAGATCGGCTGCAGGTCGTCGTAGAGCGCCGCGGCATCCGGGTCGGCCTCGATGCAGGCAGCGGCGGGGATCACGGTGCCGGAGTCCGCCATGAACTGCGTCGAGGTGTCGTCCGGGGCCACGATGTCGGGCAGCGACCCCGGATCGGCCATCGCGTCCTCGTACTTCTTGACCTGCTCCTCGAAGGTGCCCTGGTACTCGGTCTGCACGACGACCTTGTCCTGGCTGTCGTTGTACTGCTGGGCCAACTTCTCGAGCGTGATCTTCGGCAGACCGATGTCGGAGTGCCACATCACGACCTCGACGGGGCCGTCGGCCGACTCGAGCGCGTCGACGGGGCACTCGATGCCGGCGGCGGCGCCGCCGTCGCCCGTGCCGTCGGACGCCTGGTCGTCACCGGAGCTGCAGGCGCCGGCGAGCAGCGCCACGGCGGCCACGCCGGCGAGTGCCACCGTCGAGCGGCGTCGACCTCGGCGGGCGCTCATCCGCCGACCTCGGCCGCGTAGCGGTCCAGGTCGTCCTGGAACTTCGAGTTGAACTTCTCGAGCGCGTCGGCGGGATCGGCGTCGCCGAGCACGATGTCGTCGAGCATCGAGTGCTCGCCGGCGCGGAACTCGTTGTACGGGCCGATCGCCGGGCTGGCGAAGTCGGTGTCGAGGTTGAGCAGCTGGTTGTTGACCACGCCGAGCCACTTCCCGGCGGTCTCACCTGCGAAGTACGACGTGATCTCCGGTGACTCCTGGACGGCCTTGGTGACCGGCAGGTACGAGCCCTTGAGCGTCCACTGGATCTGCTGTGCGGGGGCGTTGAAGAACTTCAGGAAGTCCCAGCCGCCGGCGACCTTGGCGTCGTCCTGGCCGGCGACGAGGAAGCCGGCGGAGCCCCACACCGCACCCTTGCCGGGCTCCTCCATGCCGGGCACCTCGGCGACGGAGATGTCGAGGCCGTCGAGCTCGGCGTCCTCGAGACCTTCGAGGCCCTCGACGCCGTCCGCCTCGGGCGGGGCGTAGGAGTTGGCCACCACCGCGTCGACGGTGGTGATGGCGCGGGAGCCGTCGATCAGGATCGAGGCGCTGCTCTGGGCCATCGCCAGGAAGTGCGAGATGTCGGAGCCGTACGGGTACGCCTTGAGCAGGCCGTCCTCGGCCATGTCGTTCATCCACTCGAGGACCTCGAGGGTGGCGTCGCCGCCGAACTCGGACTCGGTCGCGAGCCCTGCACGGCCGTTCTCCTCGTTGACGATCTCGTGGCGGGCACCGGTGAGCCAGTTCTCCGGGTACCACCCGTAGAGCTGCATGACGACGGGAGCCTCGAGGCCTGCGATGTTCGCGGCCTTGATCTTCTCGGCCGCCTCGCGGACCTCGGCGAGGGTGCCGGGGTAGTCGCCGACGGTGAGGCCCGCCGCGACCAGGTGGTCGTTGTTGACGTACATGATCGGCATCGAGACGCCGAACGCCGCGGCCCAGAGCTTGCCGCTCACGCTGTAGGAGTTCTCGACCTGCGGGAGCAGGTCGCCGTAGAAGGTCTCCGAGTCCGGGTCGGCGGCGATGCAGTCGGCAGCGGCGATGACCGAGCCGGAGTCGACCATGTACTGCAGCGTGGTGTCCTCGCTGAAGATCACGTCGGGCAGGTTGGCCGGGTCGCCGAGGCTGTCCTCGTACTTCTTGAGGAGCTCGGGGTAGCTGCCCTGTGCCTCGACCGACACCTTCACCTTGTCCTGCGACGCGTTGTACTCGGTGGCCGCGGTCTCGAGCGCCTCTTGCGTGAGGGTGTTGTACGGGTGCCAGACGGTCACCTCGGTCACGCCCGACGCCGAGTCGAGCGCGTCGACCGGGCAGTTCTCGGCCTGCGCGGGGGATTCCTTGGTCGTCGTGGGCGTCGCCTCGTCGTCGGAGCCGCCGCTGCACGCACCGGCGACCAGCGCAGCGGTCGCCACGAGGGCGACGGCCAGGGTGCCGCGGGTGCGCCGACGGGGCGGGAGATCGGTCCCCGTCGGACCGTCGGGACGGATGAGTCGATGTCGTGACACGAGGTCGGCCTCCAGTGGCGTCTCGGGCGTGTGCTCCGTGGCGCGACAGGCTAGCCCCGAGCCCGTCGACCCTCAGCGGGCCGGCGCGTCAGCCGGTCACGGCCGCCCTCGGCCCGTGACGGCCATCTGTTCAAGCCGGGTCGCCCTCTGGTCGAGCCGTGGCGCTGTCGTGTCAGCCCTTGACCGCGCCGGCGGTGAGGCCGCGCACGATCTGGCGCTGGAAGAAGATCAGCAGCGCGAGCAGCGGCAGCGCCGCGAGGATGGCCGCAGCGAAGCCCATGTTCAGGCGGTCCGGGTTCTCGGTGCCGATGGTGCGCAGCGCGACCTGCACGGTCTGCCACTTGTTCTCGGTCGTCGCGAAGCGGGGCCAGACGTACTGGTTCCAGGCGCCGAGGAACGAGATCACGACGAAGCTGCCGATGATCGGCTTCGTCATCGGGACCGCGACTCGGAAGAGGAAGCGCAGGTGGCCGTAGCCGTCGAGCTCGGACGCGTCTCGCAGGTCCCGCGGGATGCCGAGGAAGCCCTGGCGGATCAGGAAGATGCCGAGCGCCGTCGCGAGGAACGGCACGGTGAGGCCCTGCACCGAGTTGAGCATGCCGAAGGAGCGGATGACCTCGATGTTGGCGATCAGCGTGACCTCGATCGGCAGGAGCAGGGTCCCGATCACCACGATGAACATCAGCGTCTTGCCGGGGAACTCGAGGAACGCGAACGCGTACGCCGCGAGCGTCGAGGTGAGCAGCTGGGCGATGACGATGACCAGGGTCACCACCAGCGACAGCAGCATCGCCCGGCCGAGGTTCGCCTCGGTGAACGCACGTGAGAACACGTCCCACTGGATGGCGACCGGATGCAGCGGCTGCCCCTCGGCGAGGTAGCGCAACGGGCTCGACAGTGCCCGCAGCACCAGCATGTAGATCGGGAACAGCACGATCAGCGACAGCAACGTCAGCACGACGTAGCTGACGATCTTGCCGGCGACCGAGCGGGGGCCGCTGCGGGGCGGCGCGGTGGGCGTCTCGGTGCCGACCGCGGCGGCGAGGGTCTCGCCCTGCGAGGCCACCTCGTCGCCGACGGCGATCGCGGTGATGGGCTCCTCGACGGGCGGGGTCGGTTCGGTCGTGCCGGGATCAGTCGCCATAGTGCACCCGCTTCGACATGAGGGAGTACTGCACGCCGGCGACGGCAGCGGTCAGCACGAACAGACCGAGCGAGAGCGACGCCCGGTCACCCAGACTTCGGATCCCTCGTGGATCGGCGATCTTGAACAGCAGCGTCTCGGTCGCTCCACCGGGCCCGCCGCCGGTGAGGATCTCGATCTGCGCGTACGCCTGCAGGGCGTTGACGACCAACACGATGGCGAGGAAGAGCAGGGCGGGGGAGATCAGGGGAACCGTGATCTTCAAGAACCGCCGGACCGGTCCGTAGCCGTCGAGCGTCGCGGCTTCGGTGAGCTCGTCGGGCACGGCCTGCAGGGCGGCGAGCACGACGATGAACGTCAGTCCCAGGTTCTGCCACACCGACGACAGCGACACCGCGAACAGGGCCGAGGTGCCGTCCTTGAGGCTGAGCCACTCGACGTTCTTGAAGTAGCCGACCTCTGGGTTGACCAGCGTGTAGAAGACCACCGAGGCGACCGCGACCGACGACGCCACGGTCGACGAGAAGATCGTCTGGAAGACCTTGATGCCCTTGAGGCGTCGGTGCGTCGCGGCGGCGAGCACGACGCCCAGCACCAGTCCCAGCGGGACGGTGTAGAGCATGAAGAGACCCGAGTGGATGAGTCCGTCGATGAAGTCCTGGCCGGTGAGCGTGTCGACGATCTGCTCGGTGCCGACCCACTGGGCCGGGCGGTTGCGGAACCGCGACTGCTGGTGGGTGGCGTACCAGAACAGCCGGTACAGCGGGTAGTACGCGAAGACCGCGAACACGATCAGGGCGGGGGCCAGGAAGGCGTAGCCGAGCAGCGCGTCCTTGACCCGGCCGGCGAACCGGCGGCCCTGGGCGCCGCCGGGGGCGGTCACCGTCGAGTCGGTCGCTGTCGCACCCGTGTTCGCCCCGGAGGTCGTGTCGGGGGCGCTCAATTGACCCGCTCCGTGGTCGTCGCGTCGAAGAGGTGCGTGCCGGCCGGATCGGCGACCAGGCCCACGACGTCGCCGACGGCGACGGGTGTGGTCTCGTTCGGCTGGCGCACCGTCATCAGTGCGTCGCCGACCTTGCACACCACGTGACGCTCGTGGCCGAGCAGCTCGACGTTCTCGACCGTCGCCTTCAGGCTGGTCGGCTCAGCCGTCCCGATGGCGAGGTGCTCGGGTCGCACACCGACGACGACCGAGGCGCCCTCGGCCGCCGTGCCGGCCGAGGCGATCGCCAGCTGGCCGACCGCCGTGGTCACGACGGGTCCGCCGCCGAGCGAGAGGGTGCCGGCGATGGTGTTCATCGGCGGACTGCCGATGAAGCTGGCGACGAACAGGTTGGCGGGTCGTTCGTAGACCGCCTGCGGTGGGCCGACCTGCTGGAGCCGGCCGTCGCTGATGACCGCGATCCGGTCGGCCATCGTCATCGCCTCGACCTGGTCGTGGGTGACGTAGACGAAGGTCGTGCCGAGCCGGCGGTGCAGCTCGACGAGCTCCAGTCGGGTCTGCGTGCGGAGCTTCGCGTCCAGGTTCGACAGCGGCTCGTCCATGAGGAACACCTCTGGATGGCGCACGATCGCCCGGGCGAGTGCGACGCGCTGGCGCTGGCCGCCGGAGAGCTCGCCGGGCTTGCGGCCCAGGTACTCCGTCAGCCCGAGGGTCGCGGCTGCCTCGTCGACCCGGCGGGTCCGCTCGGCGGCGTCGACCCGTGATGCCTTGTTGGCGACCAGGGGCGACTCGATGTTCTTCGCCACGGTCATGTGCGGGTAGAGCGCGTAGCTCTGGAAGACCATCGCGATGTCACGCTCGCGGGGCGGCACGTGGTTCACGACCTTCTCGCCGATGGTCAGGATGCCCGAGCTGACCTCTTCGAGGCCGGCGATCATCCGCAGCGCCGTCGACTTGCCGCAGCCCGACGGGCCGAGCAGGACCATGAACTCGCCGTCCGCGATCTCGAGGGACAACCGGTCGACTGCGGTCACTCCGCCGAATCGTTTGGAGACCTCGTCGAAGGTGACTGCACTCATCTGTGTTCGATCCTGTCACTCGGGTCGTGGTGTCGGTGGGCAACAGTACGGCCTGTCGGAGCGACCCGAACGAATCGCGGCCGTCGCCGCCGAGCTGTTCACCCGGAAGTCGCTCGGGGTTCACGGCGACCCGATCAGGCGGCGCTGGCGGGATCCCTCCATCGCTCGACGCCGTCGACGACCGCTCGCAGTCCGGCGGCGACCTCGTCGAAGTCGTGGCTGTCGAGCAGCTCGGCGACCCCGAGCGGGTCGGCGAGGTGGGACACGACCCACCTGCCGTACATCGCGGTGTCCATCCACGCCGCCTCGCCCGGGGTGAGCGCGGCGCGCACCGAGCCGTGCCGCGCGCGTCGGTGCACCCGCGCCCAGTCCCAGTCGTCGGTGCTGCGGAAGGTGGCTTCGACCAGCGTCTCGACCGATGGGGCGACCGGCTCGTGCGACGACGCGACGGAGCCGGGCGCACCGGGGTGCAGCCGCACCGCGTCGGCCCAGCTCAGGTCGCCCCGGTCGAACAGGTGCTCGAGCATCGCCTGCGACCAGGTGCCGAGCGCGACGTCGACCGCGTCCGGGGCGGGACCCGGCGTCGCCAGGCCGAGCACGCGGTGCAGGCAGTCCACGAGCAGCCCGCTGGGTGCGTCGGCTGCCGAACCGGTGGCGCTCGACGGGTGCGAGGTCGTCGCCGGCAGCTGCTCGGCCCCGCCCGCGCCGTCGATCCGGGTGCAGAGCGCGCCGGAGCGCATCAGCAACGCCCGGATGTCGACGTCGGCGTCGTCCTCGTCGGGCGGTGCGTCCGAGCGGCCCTCGACGCACACCGCGACCGCCTGCCACGAGCGGGGCGCGACCAGCTCGAACAACCCGGCGAGCGTCCCCCGGGGATCGTCCCTGATCGGCGCCAGGTGGATCAGCAGCGACTCCTCGGTCGGCTCAAGCCCGGCGATGGTCGACGGCGGCAGGTCGCCCAGCGTCGTCAGCAGCCGCTCGGCGTCGAGGCCGTGTCGGTCGAACAGGTCGGTCTCGGGTGG
>JAEWED010000207.1 GCA_023389745.1 Actinomycetes bacterium | reverse complement strand
CCGCGAGGCCGGGCAAGCCGACGCCGTTCACGAACGGTCCGGTCGGCTCTCATCCGACGATCATCAAGATCAAGATGGACGGCCCCGTCGAGGGGATCCTCGGCGCGACGCAGCCGACCGGCTTCACCGTCGTGACGCCGAACCGCAAGGTGCTCGATCCGGCGGGCTCGCTCGCCACGAAGGACTCGCGCCTCGAGGGCGTGCACATCGCGAACGACAACGACGGCGCCGAGCTCAACATCACGTTCAAGGACGGCGTCCCGAACTACATCGTCCGCGCGCGCGGCGAGACGCTCGAGCTGGTCCTCGCCAAGGCGAGCGGCACGAGCAAGGCGGCGGCGAGCGTGAAGAAGAAGCCGACGACCACCACCACCACGACCACCAAGGGCAAGAAGCAGCGCTGATCGACCGCCAACGGCGATCGGCACCGCGGGCCGGGAGCGATTGCTCTCGGCCCGCTTCGCTGTGGCCGTCAGAGCGGGATGTTCGAGTGCTTCTTCGGCGGGTTCGAGTCCTTCTTGTCCTTCAGCATCTCGAGCGAGCGGTGAAGGCGCGCGCGAAGAGTGCGGGGATAGATGACCTCGTCGATGAAGCCGAGCTCGGCGGCCTTGTACGGGTTGGCGAACTTCTCGCGGTAGTCGGCGATGAACTCCGCGCGTGCCTTCGCCGGATCGGCGGCCTTCGCGATCTCGTGGCGGTAGACGATGTTGACCGCGCCGTCGGGCCCCATGACCGCGATCTCGGCGGTCGGGAACGCGAGGTTCACGTCCGCGCGGATGTGCTTCGAGGCCATGACGTCGTACGCGCCGCCGTAGGCCTTGCGCAGGATGACCGTCACCTTCGGCACCGTCGCCTCGGCGAACGCGAAGAGGAGCTTCGCGCCGTGCTTGATGATGCCGCCGTACTCCTGGTCCGTGCCCGGGAGGAAGCCGGGGACGTCGACGAACGTGACGAGCGGGATGTTGAAGCAGTCGCAGAAGCGGACGAAGCGCGCCGCCTTCATCGAGGCGTCGATGTCGAGCACGCCCGCGAGGACCGCCGGCTGGTTCGCGACGACGCCCACGGCGCGGCCGCCGATCCGCGCGAAGCCGACGACGATGTTCGACGCGAACGACTCGGCGATCTCGAAGAGGTGTCCGTCGTCGACGACGGCCCGGATGACGTCCTTCACGTCGTAGGGCTTGTTCGACTCGAGCGGGATCATCGTGTCGAGCTCGGGCACCTCGCGGAGCGGCGGGTCCGTCGACGGCTTGAAGGGCGGGTCCTCCTGGTTGTTCGCCGGCATGAACGACAGCAGCTCGCGCGCCTGGGCGATGCTCGTGCGGTCGTCGGGCGCGGTGAGATGGCAGACGCCGCTCTTGCTCGCGTGGGTGTTCGCGCCGCCGAGGTCTTCCTTCGTGACCTCCTCGTGCGTCACCGTCTTGATGACGTCGGGCCCGGTGATGAACATGTAGCTCGTGCCCTCGACCATCAGGATGAAGTCCGTGATGGCCGGCGAGTACACCGCGCCGCCCGCGCAGGGGCCCATGATGCAGCTGATCTGCGGGACGACACCGCTCGCGAGCGTGTTGCGGAGGAAGATGTCCGCGTAGCCGGCGAGCGACTCGACGCCTTCCTGGATGCGCGCGCCGCCCGAGTCGTTGAGCCCGACGACGGGCGCGCCGACCTTCATCGCGAGGTCCATCACCTTGCAGATCTTCTGGGCGTAGGCGCCGGAGAGCGATCCGCCGAAGACGGTGAAGTCCTGCGCGAAGACGAACGTCTTCCGTCCGTCGACGAGACCCCAGCCGGTCACGACGCCGTCGCCGAGGACCTTCTGGTCCTGCATCCCGAACTCGGTGCAGCGATGCGTCACGAAACGGTCGAGCTCGACGAACGAGCCCGGGTCGAGCAGGAGGTCGATGCGCTCGCGGGCCGTCAGCTTTCCGGCCTCGTGCTGCTTCTTGATGCGCTCCGGACCACCGCCGACGAGGGCCTTCGAGTTCATCGAATCGAGGCGCTCGATGTGCGGAGCGGGCGGTCGCGAGGGATGGTTGGGGCTTCGAGGAGCTTCGGACATCGCGGGTTTACATACCCCGCTCTCGGTCCCGGTCACAGCCCGAACGAGGCTCTGGGGCCGGGAGGAGCACCGGGCTCAGCGGAACGATCGACGGCGCCGGCGTGTCATCGGTCGAGGTGACAGCGCGCGCCCGAAGGGCGGTCTGGCTTCTCGGGGTCATGCCCGTCTATCCTCTCTCGGAGCGATAGATGACGGACGCGTTGCCCAGCCCGTATCCGGCGGCCGGAGAGGTCGTCGACGGGAAGTACAAGATCGAGAAGATCCTCGGAGAAGGCGGCATGGGGGCGGTCGCACGCGCCACTCACGTCGTCCTCGGCGGCACCGTGGCGTTGAAGTTCATGAACCCGCAGTTCATGACCTTTCCGGGCGCGGTCGAGCGCTTCGTGAACGAGGGCCGCGCCAGCAAGGCGATCAAGAGCGACCACGTCCTGCCCGTCAGTGACGTCGGGCTCCTCCCGAACGGCACGCCGTACCTGCTGATGGAGTGCCTGTACGGGCTCGATCTCGCGGATCTCCTCGCGCGGGACGGGCCGTCCGGGCTGCCGATCCAGCGCGCGGTGCACTTCGTCGTCCAGATCCTCCGCGGGCTCCAGGCCGCTCACGCGATCGGCATCATCCATCGCGACATGAAGCCGTCGAACTGCTTCGTCGTGACCCACGACGGCGAGGACGACTTCGTGAAGATCCTCGACTTCGGGATCAGCAAGGTCGTGCAGCCGGGGAGCTCGTCGCTCACGCAGACGAACTCGGCGCTCGGCACCCCGCTGTACATGTCCCCCGAGCAGGCGCGGAGCCCACGTGACGTCGACTCGCGCTCGGACATCTACTCGGTCGGGGTCATCCTCTACGAGCTGCTCTCCGGTCGTACGCCGTTCTTCTCGGAGAGCGGCGAGTTCACGGAGATCCTCTTCCAGCTCTTCACCGCCGACCCGCCGCCGATCAAGCAGACGCGCCCGGATCTCCCCGACGAGCTCGCGGCGGTCGTCCACAAGGCGCTCGC
>JAEWED010000182.1 GCA_023389745.1 Actinomycetes bacterium | reverse complement strand
CGAGCAGGGCCACAACCCGAAGGCGGCGCGGAACCTCGTCTACACCGGCAGCCTGCTCGACTACGCGGGTTACCTGGAGCGGTGGCGCGAGGACGGCAGCTTCCCGGGGGCACTGGTGCAGCGCGCCGAATGATGTGAGGCACCTCCGACCCAGTGGGCGACGAACCTTCAACGCGGTCGCCGTCGTGCCGACGGGTTCCCCATGGCCTCACATGTCGACGAAGAGGTGCAGCACGACGAGCTCGTCCCGGAGACGGGCGACGGCGAGTCGAGCGGCGGGCCGCGTCACCGCCTTCGCAACGTCCTGATCGGCGTCGCAGGGCTGGTCGTGGTCCTGCTCGTCGCCGGCGTGCTGTGGTTCGTCGTCGGCCGAGAGCAGGCAGAGGAGTTCACCGACGATCAGGCGCTCGACGAGTTCCGATCGACGGACAGCGGCTCCACCGAAGCTGCCGGGCGGCCCGAGGCGGGTGTCTACCCGGCGACTGCGACCGGCAGCGAGTCGATCGGTCTGCCGGGCTTCGACGAGGAGCTCGGCCCGAACGCCCCGCTGACCCTCACCTACGGCGACGGCGGTTGCTTCACGTCCCGGGTCGACTTCAACAGCCACCACTGGCGCTCGTGGACCTACTGCCCGAGCGAGACCGCTGCGTTCGCACTGGTCGGACTCGAAAGCTGGACCCAGCGCAAGGCGCCGGGCCTGGACCTGACCACGTTGTCGACCTACACCTGCGACAGCCCGTTGGACGTCGTATGGCCCGAGCCCACCGCCGGCGAGACCAGAGCAGGCGCTTGCTCCGGCGTGTCCGACCTCGACGACGCCGTCACCGCGGACCGGGCGGCGGTCGAAGTGCTCGGCACCGAGACCCTCGAGATCGACGGCAGCGAGGTCTCCGTGGTCCGGGTCCGGACCACGGATGAGTTCTCCGACGCACAGACCGGCACCGAGGTCGGCGAGTGGTGGTTCGACGCCGCGACGGGTCTGCCCGTCCGCTTCACGGTCGACGCCTCGCTCAGCGGCGGCTCCGGTGACTACGCCGAGGACTTCGACGTCGCCCTGACCTCGCTCCGACCGGCCACATGAGCGTCCGGATGACCGCGGCCCGCTTCGACGTGGTCTGCGAGCTCGACCTCGGACACTTCGACGACCTGCGCCTCGGACACCGCACGGCCAGACGGGCGCACGCCGAGCTGCGGCGACTGGCTCGACGCGACTGGCGCATCGACTCGACCCGCCGCCGTCGCAGCGGACGCCGCAGCGTCGAGATCTCGGTGACGGTCGCGGCAGCCACCCCGAACGACGCGCTCGACCACTGCCAGGCCCTGTTGCGCACCGCGGTGCACGCGACCGGGGGCAGCACCCACGGCTGGGAGCAGCTGTGCACCTCGGTCCGCTCGGCCACCCCGGTCGACGGCACTCAGTCCGCCACCCTCGGCCGTCGGTCGACCCCGCTCGCCCCGGTCGGCGTCGGTGAGGTCGCCGTCACCGGCGCGGCTGTGCCCGGGTGGGCGGCCGCGACGGCGACAGCCCAGCAGCGCGGCGCGGCGCCGGAGTCGCTGCCGCCGCTGTCCGGGGGACCCCGCCGGGTCACGGTGATCGACCTGCGCGACGACTAGGTCCAATGGGGTGATGCACCCCGGTCGCCCACATGTGCTGGGATCGCGAGATGACCGACATGTCGTGGTCCAACCCGTCGCCCTCGACCTTCTCGATCGGTGGTGATCTCCCCGTCACCAGACTCGGGTTCGGCGCGATGCGCATCACCGGACCGGGGGTGTGGGACGAGCCCACCGACCCCGACCGTGCGCTGGCGGTGCTGCGTGCCCTGCCCGAGCTGGGCGTCGACTTCATCGACACCGCCGACTCCTACGGCCCCGAGGTGTCGGAACGACTCATCCACGAGGCGCTCGCGCCCTACGACGGCGTGGTCGTCGCGACCAAGTGCGGCCTGACCCGCCACGGACCCGACGTCTGGGCGCCGGTGGGACGCCCCGAGTACCTCCGGCAGGGATGCCTGATGAGCCTGCGTCGACTCGGTCTCGAGCAGATCCCGTTGTTCCAGCTGCACCGCATCGACGCCGCGGTGCCAGCCGAGGAGCAGTTCGGACTGCTCGCCGAGCTGCGCGACGAAGGTCTGGTCCGTCACGTCGGGCTGTCCCAGGTCTCGGTGGAGGAGGTCGAGGCGGCACGCGAGGTCGTCCCGATCGCCACGGTGCAGAACCTCTACAACCTGGGCGACCGCAGATCCGAGGACGTGCTGGAGCACTGCGAGGCGAACGGGATCGGGTTCATCCCGTGGTTCCCGCTGGCCGCCGGGCGTCTGGCGGGCCCCGGAGGACCCGTGGCCGAGATCGCCGCTGCGCACGACGCGACACCCGGCCAGGTCGCGCTCGCGTGGCTCCTCCAGCGCAGCCCCGTCATGCTGCCGATCCCGGGGACCGGATCACCCGAGCACCTCCGTGAGAACGTGGCGGCGGCGACGCTCACGCTGACCGACGCCGAGATGTCACGCCTCGGTGAGGCGGCCGACTGACGCTCGGGTCGAACGGCCTTCCGTGCGCCCTGTCCTGCACGGCTCGGCGCGGGGCATCAGTGCGACGAGACGGTGGCGTCGCCCCCGCGGCGCTGCTGCACGAAGGTGACGACGGCGACGATCACGGCTCCGACGAACAAGCCGACGACGGCCGAGGCCGCGGTGTTCACGAGCCATGCCAGGACGCCACCGATGCCGCCGATGTCGGCCACGCCCTCTTCCAGGTGGTGCACGACCTCGTAGGGGCCGTGCCAGCCGAGCTCGTCCGCTCCGACCACCAGGATGTGGCCGCCGACCCACAGCATGGCTGCGGTGCCGACCACCGACAGCGTGGTCAGCACCTTCGGCATCGCTGCGACCAGGCCGCGACCCAGGCGCTGTTGCGAGGGGCTGCTGCGCTGCGAGAGACGGAGTCCGACGTCGTCCATCTTCACGATCAGGGCGACGGCTCCGTAGACCACTGCGGTGATGAGGACGCCCACGACCACCAGGACGAGACCACGTCGCACCAGGGGCTCCTCGATGACCTCCTTGAGCGCGATCACCATGATCTCGGCCGAGAGGATGAAGTCGGTGCGGATCGCACTCGAGATCGTCGCCTTCTCGGCCTCGGCGCCCTGCATGACGACGGGCACGTCGTGGGAGTGGTCGTCCTTCTTCAGCTTGTGCCAGACCTTGTGCGCGCCCTCGTAGGCGAGATACGCGCCGCCGCACATCAGGATGACTTCGACCACCTTCGGTGCGATGGCGCTGAGCAGGAGTGCGACGGGCAGGATGAAGAGCAGCTTGTTGCGCAGGGATCCCGTCGCGATGCGGCGGATGATCGGCAGCTCCCGATCGGCGGCGAGTCCCTGCACGTACGCGGGGGTGACGGCGGCGTCGTCGACGACGACACCGGCCGCCTTCAGCGTCGCCTTGCTGGCGGCGGCCCCGATGTCGTCCACGGAGGCGGCAGCCAACTTCGCCAACGCGGCGACGTCGTCGAGCAGCGCCGCAAGTCCTACTGCCACCTTCGACTCCTCCTGGGACGCCCCGACCGGTCGTCGAACACTACCGGCGCACCGGACGTGCACGGTCGCATCCTCGTGGCGGGACCCGTGGCGCCACCAGCGAGCGAGACCACCCGTAGTGAGCTCGGCCCCACGGAGCGTGTTTGCACAACGAGCCTGCCCGGGTAGTCCTCGCCCGTGGCGAACGACGACCCGCTCTGCTCCGCTCCTGCGGAACCACGGCTCCGAGCGTGTACTCGCGCCGCCCGGGTCGTGGTCGGAGTCCTCGTCGGCCTCGGCGTGCTCTGGGTGGCATCGTCGGCCGGCGCCAGCACGGGTGAGCACGAGCCCGGCCTCCCGCCATCCGACCGAGAGGGCGTCCCGATCGTGCGCCACGTCGTGACGCCGGTGCTCGACGACGTCTTGGCTCCCCTGGTGGACCAGGCGGTGGTACCGGTCGTGGAGCCCGTCACCACTGGTCTCGTGGCCCCGGTCGTCGAGCCGGTCACCCAGCAGGTTCTGGCTCCCCTGACCCAGCAGGTCGTCGCCCTCCTCACGCAGGATGTCGTCGCTCCCCTGCTCGACACTGCGGTCGTGCCCGTGCTCGACACGCTGCCGCTCGAAACGCTGCCGCTCGACACCCTGGGCCTCGACCTGCTGGTGGTCGACGTCTCGCCCGCTCCCGGCGGCGCAACGCCCGAGCGGCCTGCGACGAGCGACGTGACGCCCTCGCTCGACCCCGTCGACACCGTCGTCGGGGACGCGTCGCTGCCAGGCCCCGGTGTCCCTGAGTCCGCCGCCGGTCCGGGCGCCGAGGTGTCCGGACCGGGAATGACGAGCGACCTCGTCGTGAGCCCGCACCACGACGCGCTCGACGACCCGGCGCCCTCCGCCGCCGTCGGCCAGGACCCGAGCGGCCCGGCCGGGAACGGCGGTCAGCACCGTCCAGACCGCGGGACCGCCGCGGTCCCCTCTCCGCCGTCGCCTACCGCTGGCTCCGAGCGACCGGGCAGCCACGGCACGTTGACCGCGGTGCCGCGCACCTCCGACGGTGGGAGCGACCCGCTCGCACCGCGCGCCGCCGCCCTTGCTTCGCGCCCTGATCGCGAACCTCCTGTCGCTCCCGACTGACGACCGCTCCGACCGGCCATCGCGCCGGACGAGCGAGCACGACGACACCGTCGTCGTGACGTCAGACGAGCAGCACGACAAGGAGATGCAGAACCATGAACCACGTACTTCGTTGGGCGATTCGACTCGCCCTCGTGCTCGGCGCGCTCATCGCGCTGGGCACCGGCGCAGCGAGCGCCCAGGAACCCGATTCGATCGACGTGGATGCGCCGATCGACCTGTGCGGCGTCGGCGTCGGGCTGCTGGGCGACAGCAGCGCCGACTGCGGCTCACCGGTACCGACCGGCGAGCCCGCCGACGCGGCACCGGCGGAACCCGATGCTGCAGCGATCCTTCCGGTCGGGCCGATCGGTGCGGACGTCTCCGCGCCGGTCGACCTGTGCGGCGTCGGCGTCGGACTGCTGGGCGACAGCAGCGCCGACTGCGGCTCACCGACGCCGACCGCCCAGCCCGCCGACGCGGCACCCGCAGCACCCGCCGAGGGGCGACCGGCATCGACCGGACCAGCGGCGATCATCGGCGACCTGTCGGTCGATGTCGATGCGCCGATCCAGCTCTGTGGCATCGGCATCGGTGACACCTCGGCGGACTGCACCACCTCGGGCGGCTCCCGCGCCACGGGTACCGAGAGCGGTGGAACCGACGGCGCCCCTCCGGCGCCCGCTGATGGCACGGGCACCGAGACCGGTGGAACCGACGGCGCCATCCTCGGTGGGCTGACCGGCCTGCTCGACGACGTCGTCGACGGGGTGCTCGGCGCCACGCCACTGCCCGACGGCATCACCGACGGTCTGCTCGGTGACGGGCTCATCGGTGATGGCGGCGTCGTCGAGGGTCTGCTCGGTGACGGATCGGTCGTCGACGGGGTGCTCGGCGCCACGCCGCTGCCCGACGGGCTCACCGACGGACTGGTGGGCGAGGTCCCGCTCGACGTCACCGCTCCGTTGGACGTCTGCGGCATCGGCGTCGGCGTGCTCGGCTCGTCGGGTGCCGACTGCACGGTCGAGGTCGCGTCGATCACGGCCGTGCCGCCGGCTGTGACCCCTCAGCTTCCGTCGGCCCCGACCCCGACGGGACCGCTCACCCCCGCGGTGCCCGGCGACGGCCTGCCCGGATCGACATCGGGTGGTCTGCCCCTCGGAGCCCTCGACGACGTGGCGCGAGGCGTGATCGACAGCGTCGCCGGCTGGGTCAGGTCGCCCGTGCCAGCGACGGTCGCCAACTGGCTGGCGGCGACCGGAGCCCGGTCCGGGCTGATCGCGCTGGCAGGCGTCGGCCTGTCGTTCCTCCTCATGGGGCTCGTCGCCCGCAAGCACGGCGTCCCGATCGGCTGACCGGCGTCCGGCTCGGTGCCGGTGCAGACCAGCAGCGGTGCGGGCGCCCGTCATGGGCGCCCGCACCGGCGCGTCAGTCCTCCGGCAGCGCGGCGAAGTCCCGCTTGGTCTGCTTGTACCACTTCAGCCCGGAGACCGGCCGCTTCCACCGCTTCTTCATCTCGCCCAACGCCGGCTCGTGGGCCGTATCGCCCGCGGCCACGGCGTCCTTGAGGTGCTGGTCCTGCTGCTGGATCACCTCGTCCGCGTTCTCACCGGTCAGCGAGAAGTCGCAGGGTCCGCCGAGCTGCCGGCAGGTCATCGTCTTCATGGTCGTGCCCTTCCTGGATCCACCCGAGAGCTCGGGCTCCACACGACCGTACGGCGACCGGTGGCGCGTCGACTTCTTCGATCCTGACCGATGCTGGGACGTCGACGACCGACGAGGTCAGACCTCGTCGTCGTCCACGAGGCGCAGCACGGCGAGCGTCCCGAGCGGCCCGACCCGACGCACGTCGACGTCGACCGGACGAGGACCCCGACGCGTCGAGACCAGCGGGGACGGATCCTCGGCCAGGTTGGCCATCCAGTCCGAACGGCCGCGAACGGTCCCGACGAAGAGGTGCGTGCCGACTCTGGCGGCCACCACCGGCGCGGACCGAGGTCGTCCCGACAGCCGGCCGATCGTGTCGAGCACCACGAGTCCCGCCCCCAACGGAGCCGGTGCCAACCAGCCACGTCGAGCCACTGGTTCCACCACCGCGTTCGCTCCGTTGAGCCAACGCCCTGCCACACCCGTCGCGTCCATGGACGTCCCCCTACCCAGATCGCCGACGTTCCACCGCTCCCCGTTCCGCGGCCCGGCGCCCGACGGCGGGATACTCCACCGATGGGCGAGTCCCGGCCGGGCAGTCAGCGCGGTACGAGTCGGCGTCCGGGCGACCTGCGCGCCACCCGTCAGGCGTCCGCGGTGTCGCGCGCCGGACGCGTCAGCAGCGCCGGCTGCAGCAGGGGGAACTCGATGCCTGCGGCGTCGAAGCTGTCCTTGATGCGGCT
Source organism: Actinomycetes bacterium (assembly GCA_023389745.1). Taxonomy (GTDB): domain Bacteria; phylum Actinomycetota; class Acidimicrobiia; order Acidimicrobiales; family Microtrichaceae; genus JAFAFN01. Next base: position 20,657 of record JAEWED010000182.1, on the reverse strand, counting down.
GCGCAGCTCGCGTGCCGCGTCCCACTGGTCCGCTGGGTAGCTCTTCACCGCCACTCGCATCACCACCGAGCCCTCTCCGAGCGACTCGATGCCCCACAGCTCGGGCTCCTCGAGCAGACGGGCACCGGAGCGCGGATCACGCCACATCTCATCGGCGGCCTGCTTGATGAGGCGCCCTGCCTCGTGGTGGTCGGCGTCGTAGGCCACGGCGACGTCGAGGATCACCCGCGACCAGCGCTGGGTCATGTTGCCGACCTCCTTCACTTCGCCGTTGGGCACGAACCACAGCGTGCCCTCGACGTCGCGGAGCTTGGTCATGCGGAGCGTGATCCCTTCGACCACGCCCGACGCCCGGCCGACGTCGATGATGTCGCCGACGCCGTACTGGTCCTCGATGGTGACGAACAGCCCAGCGAGGAAGTCGCGCACCAGGTTCTGCGCACCGAAGCCGAGTGCGGCGCCGACGATGCCCGCACCGGCGAGCAGCGGACCGAGGCTGATGTCGAGCTGCGCGAGCGCGGCGAACACCGCCACGACGAAGATCACGACCGAGGCGGCGCTGCCAAGCGTCGAGGAGATGGTGGCCATGCGCAGCGCCCGTCGTTGCGCGACCAGGCGTCCGGGGACGTCGGGCCCCTCGTGACGGGCCGCACGTGCGTCGAGTCGGTGCAGGTAGCCGCTGATGCCCCGTCGGACGAGCCAGTTGGCGGCGAGCGCCACGAGCACCACGGCGACGATCGCGAGCGGGACGTTGGCCACCCACTGCGCCGACTCGGCCAGCGCACGGTTGCCGGTCCACGCCAGGACCTGACGACAGACGGCGCCCGGCTCGCCGCCACAGGCTTCGACGACCGACACGAAGGTCCGGAACTGCTCGTCGGTGAATCCGTCGGGTGCGGCGGAGGGCAACGTCGTGGTGACGCCGTCGTCGGGCGGGAGCGGTTGGGTCGTCGTCGGCCCTGGCTCCTGGCCACCGGAGCGGGGCGCGGCGTCGGGCGCACGATCCGGCGCGACCGACGGCGTCGGCGCGCTGCCCGGCGTCGTTGCGGTCGGCTCCGTCACCGTGCTGGGCGCCATGGTCGACGGCGTCGAGCTCGACGGTGAGCTCGTCACCGTCGACTCGGAGGTCGTGGTCGGGTCCGTCGGCTCAGGGTCGCCCTGTGCAGCGGCCGACGCGGCGAGCACCACCAGCACCAGCGCAGCGAGCACGACGGCCGCGAGGTGGCGGACCCGGCGGGTGGCTCGTCCGGCGCGCGGCATCCGCCGGTGGTCGGGTTCGGTCATCGGCCTCCTTCGAGGTCGGTGACCTCGGCACGAATGGCCGTACTCGTTCCCGGGATCGGCGCCCGACCAATCCCGACACATGTCACTCGTCCGGCCGCAGCCGGGCGTGGTCAGGCCCTGGCGTGGGTGTAGGTCGCTGCGGGCGAGTGGACCGTCGGGCGTGGTCAGGCCCTGGCGTGGGTGTCGCCGCGGCGGGCGAGTGGACCGTCGGGCGTGGTCAGGCCCTGGCGTGGGTGTAGGTCGCGGCGTCGGTGCGGAACTCGGGATGCCCGTAGCTGCGCAGGCGCTGCTTGAGCGTCCACGTCACCGCTGCATCGGTCACGGGACGCAGCGGAGCGATCCGGTCGAGCATCTGCACCGCTTTCAGCCGGCCGAAGATGAGCGGCGCCGCTGCGGCGACCTTGAGCTTGTCGCCGTTGTCCATCGTCACGCCCATCTCGGCCGCCCGCTCCGCGTCGCCCTGGAGGAACACCTTGATGAAGAAGGCGGTGCTGAAGCTGCGCTCGAACGACTCGGCGATCCGGTTGGGCAACGAGTGGTCGGGGCGCAGGTACGCACCCATCGTGGCCCGGACGAGCTCGCCGCAGGTCTCGTCGTCGAAGCCCTTCCGGAGCGTGGCCGCGCGGGCGAGGAAGACGCGCACCATCCCCTGGGGGTCGGTCGGCAGCAGCTCTTCTGGCAGACCCAGCAGGTGGCAGCGGTAGCGCGCCATCTCGATCTGGCAGCGATCGTCCTCGGAGAACTCGCTGCGGCCGGAGCGGACCGCCTGCGCCGCGAGCATGAACGACGAGATGAGCCCTGCGGGCATCTGGTCGACCTGGGGGATCGGGATGCCGAACTTGGCCTGGTCCCACCGGTCGGAGCGCCGCAGCGCGTTGTAGCGGACCATCGAGTGCATGAGTCGCACCATCGCCGCCGCCTCGAACCCCGGCCCGTCGCGCCGCATGCCACCTGGCAGCACGGTCGTGGCGAAGAAGCTCGCGGTCTCGTTGACCCGTCGTGCCGCACGCTTGTCCGAGAGGGACCCGGTGATCGCCATCGGCAGTGCGGCGTACTCGTTCAGGAACGTCGCGAGGAACGCCCCGCGGATGCCGAACGGTGCAGCCAGCGCTGCGGAGACCCGCTCACTGCGAGCCCCCCGCTCGATCATGTCGAGGTCGATCCACTCCGGGACCTCTTCCATCGCTGCGATGAACGCGGTCAGCTCCTCCGGGGCGTCCTCGACGGCGTCGATCCCCTCACGGCAGGCGACACGCACCATCTCGATCAGGCGCTGCATCCCGAAGTCGGGCATGCGGGCCACGTAGGAGTCGCAGACGACGTCGCCGAGCATGGTCGCGGTCGTCATGATGTCGATCAGGTCGGTGTCGGCCAGGAGCTCCTCACGCGACACCTTCATCCCGGGCGGCAGGTCGGTCTCGTCGTCGGGCCCGAGCGCCAGTCGCTCGGGGACGGCATCGAAGTCGATGTCGCCGTACATGCCCGGCAGCTCGTCGCGCTGGTGCCGGACCCGTTCCCTGAGCGTCTCGATCGACATGATCCCCCTCGACGTACCCGGTCACCCCTCTCGGACCGGCTGCCAGAGGAGTCTGACACAGAACTTGACCACCTGGTCTAGTTCGTGGGGCGTACGGTCCAGCACATGACCGACACCCATCTGCTCGACGACGTCGACACGACCACTCCGATCGGCTCCTGCCTGGCCGCGTGGCACCGGCTGTTCCAGGGCGATCCTGACGCGCTGGCCGACGTCCTCGCCGACGACGCGGTGCTGCACTCCCCCGTGCTGTTCGCGCCGATCCAGGGCAAGGAGCTGGTCTCGCTGTACCTCACGGGGGCGGCGATGACGTTCGTCCGCGCCGAAGAGACCAGTGCGGCCACCGAGACAAGCGCGGCCGCCGAGGCCAGCGCGGGCGGCGACGCCGGTGCGGACGGCGAGGGCGGGACCGCTGCGTCGGACGACGAGTGGGACGGCGGGTTCCGCTACGTGCGGATCCTCACCGGCGAGCGCGAGGCGGTGCTCGAGTTCGAGACGACGATGGAGGGCAAGTACGTCAACGGCGTCGACATCATCACCTGCGACGACGACGGCCTGATCGTCGAGTTCAAGGTGATGGTGCGGCCCCTGAAGGCCGTCGAGGCGGTGCGAGCGATGATGGCCGCGGCACTCGATCAGCTCCGGGCCTGATCAGCCACCCTGCTGCATCCGGATCACCGGTCAGCAGCGGGCGCGTCGCTGCGACAGGGCGAGCAGCCCTTCCCCAACCTCGGACGAGGACCCGAGCTGCTCAGAGGTCTGCCAGGTGCGCGTGCACGAGCGGGACGACCGAGGAGCCCTCGCCGCTCGCGGCGGCGACGCGCTTCATCGAACCGGCGCGCACGTCGCCGACCGCGAACACACCCGGGATCGACGTCGCGAGGCTCTCGGGCGGCAGACCGTCCGCCCAGGCGTCGCGCGGCACGTCCCGGCCGGTGAGCACGAACCCGCGCGGGTCGAGCGCAAGGTCCTGCGGCAGCCACTCGCAACGCGGGTCGGCACCCAACAGGAGGAACAGTCCCGGGCAGGCCCGTCGCTCGAGGTCACCGGTCGCGGTGTCGCGGAGCTCGATCCACTCGAGTTGCGTACCGCCACCGCCGTCGACCACCTCGCACCGTGGCCGGACCTCGATGCGCCGCGACCAGGCGATCTCGTCGATCAGGTACTGCGACATCGTGGCGGCGAGGCCGTCACGTCGCACCACGATGGTGACCGACCGGGCGAACCGGGCGAGGTGCAGCGCTGCCTGACCCGCTGAGTTCCCACCGCCGACGACCACGACGTCCTGGCCCTCCATCTCCCGGGCCGCGGTCATCGCGCTGCCGTAGAAGACCCCTCGACCGTTGAGCGCCTCGATCCCCGGCACTCCGAGCGTGCGGTAGGCGGCGCCCGTCGCGATGACCACCGAGCGGCAGCGCAGGTCGCCACCCTCGGTGTGCACGAGGTGCGGCTCGGGGCGCGCTGATGCGGAGATGCCGACGGCGTCCCAGCCCGCGATGAACCGCGCGCCGAAGCGCCCGGCCTGCTGCCGTGCACGCTGCGCGAGCCGCATGCCCGAGATCCCACGGGGAAACCCGAGGTAGTTCCGGATCATCGAGCTGGCGCCGGCCTGGCCGCCGATGGCCTCGGCCTCGAGCACCACGGTGGTCAGTCCCTCGGACGCCCCGTACACCGCGGTGGCGAGACCGGCCGGGCCGGCGCCGACGATGCAGAGGTCGAACACCGACTCCTCGTCGACCTCGTCGGGTCGCTCGTAGAACGCGGCGGCGAGCTCACGGGCGGACCGGACCGGCACGACTCCCCTGGTCAGGACGTCGACCAGCGGCAGGTCGGCCTCGCCGTGGGCGGCGATGATCTCGCGGCCGATGTCGGAGTCCGGCTCGTGGACGCGGTGGGGCATCCCCAGGCGCACCAGCAGGTCGCGCAGCGACAGGGTGAGGGTGTCCGACGGGTCGCCCACGATCCGCACGGCCTCGACCTCGGGATCGAGCGCCGTCGAACCCCAGTCCGAGAGCAGCTCGGTCACCGCGTGGTGGAACTCCTCGTCGCGTGCGCCCCGCGGCATCAGCAGCAGGCCGTCGAACTTCCCCTTGGCCTGACCGAGCCGCAGGGCGTCGCTGTCGACGAGGAAGCGGTCGAAGGGAGAGACCACGAGCGAGCGCGAGCTGGGCACCAGCTGGCGGCACTCGGAGAGCGTCGACAGCACGGCGCCGTGCGGATCGCTCGGGTGGCTCGCCGCGAACATCGAGGCGTCGGCCACCACCAGCGCGAGGCGCTCCCCCGCCTCGGTCACCTCGGTGCACAGCGCCGTGGCGTCCTGTGCGGTGCGGACCAGTCGGACGTCGTAGTCGCGGGCGTACCGGCCGAACTCGCCGAGCAGCAGCTCCGCGTTGCCGTCCGCGACGAGCAGGATGACCGGATTCATCCGGTCATCCTGCCAGGACGTCGTCTGCGGATGGCGTGACGCCGACCGTCAAGCGCCCGACGGAACGGGAGCCGAGCTGCTCGACGGGCGGGACCTCGTCCCGATCAGGCGTTGACCGGAGTGCGCCGCGCTTCGACGGCGTTGCGGAGGTCGTCCTCGCTGAACGGGCCGAGGGCGCCCTCGCCGGTGGCCCAGCGGTAGAGCGCCACGCCGAACACGGTGCGGCAGGTGGCCGCACGGACGGCGCCGAGCAGGATCAGCACCGCGCCGACCAGACCCATCACGGCGCCGGTGACGATCAGTGCCGTGCCGCCGACACCGACGGCGAGTGCGATGCCGCCGGCGAGCAGCAGGATGCCCGGCAGCGTGAACTTCAGGCCGACACGGGCGCCGATGCGGACGCTGCCCAGGATCGCCTGACCCCAGGTCGAACGGATGATGCCGGCGGACCGCTTGATGGCAGCGACGCCTCCCGCATGCTCCAGCACGATGATCGGCATCACGAGGGTGGTGACGACGGCCCAGGCGGTCGCCACGAGCCCGGCGAGCAGCGAGCGGACGATCGTGGTGATGACGCCGCTCTCACCGTCACCCTGGATGAACGACACCAGCGCACCCACGACCATCGAGATCGCGGACCACTGCAGGAGCGCTCCCTTGTGGGAGTGGGCCGCGGCGCGGGCCGCCGACTCGTCGACCGGTCGGCCGTGCAGCACGTCGTCGGTCACCTGCACCAGGCCTGCCATCTGGATGTTGGCGGCGGTGCGGCCCGCGAGCAGTCCCAGCAGCATCACGATCGAGCCGGCGATCAACGCGACGAGGTTGAGGTCGTCGCCCTTCTCGTTCAGGCTGCCGCCGACGACGATGGCCAACCCGAGGAGCACCCCGAGGCCACCGACCACGACGCCGTGCACCGCAGCCCGCACCGTCCAGCGGTTCATGCCGGGTGTGCTCTTGACCAGGCTGTAGGTGGTCTTCGTCAGCTGGCGGCTGTCGCCCCATTTGCTCATGGCGGATTCTCGTTCTCTCGGGGAGTCGGATGAGCGGCGATCCTTCGCCGTCCCTCACCATTCGTCGCCGACGGATCGCCCGTTGAAGAAAAAGGGCCCTTCGACCTACACCGGCTCTCCGCCGTCCGCCCGTGCCCGTCCGCCCGTGTGTTCCCCGCCGGTCAGCCGTCCCCCGCCGGTCAGCCGTCCCCCGCCGGTCGCGCCATCGGTCGGGCGGTGCAGCGCTGCGCAGGCACGCCGGTGAACCAGCAACCGATCTCGGCCAATCCGCGCAGCGCCCAGGTCCCCAGCCAGGCCGCCCGGTGGCGGCGCCGGACCGAGCGGACCCTCCGGTTCCAGGCCTGATCCCCTTCGAGCTGACCCACGACCGCCTCGAAGCGCACCGACAGCTCGGTCGGCTCGGGGTGCTGGTTCCTGGGGACCTGCCGGGCCCGCCAGTTGCCGCCGCGTCGTTCGACCCCCATGGCGTTCCCCCTTTCCACGGCCGTCCCACCCGTCGCAAGGTGAGACGTGCGTCACATCCGAGGCTAGCGGGTCAGGGCACGGCGGGCATCGGATCGACGAGGTCGGCGAGCCCCCAGTCCCGTGCGGTGGGACCGTCGAGCCGGGTGCCGGTCAGTGCGAGGCGGCAGGTCCGATGACGTCCGATGCGACGCGGCAGCGAGACGGTGCCGCCTGCACCCGGGATCAGCCCCATCGCGACCTCCGGCAGACCGATGGACACCGGGCCGTGCACCTCGACCGACGCCCCGAACGCCGCCAGCTCGATCCCCGAGCCGATGCAGGCGCCGTGCAGCCGCACGGTGAGCCTCGATGCCACCCGGGCCAGAGCCCGGCCGATGCTGCGCTCCAGGCGGACGAGGTGCGCGAGCGACACGTCGTCGGCGGAGCCGAACTCGTCCAGGTCGCCGCCGCTGCAGAAGTCGGTCCCGGCGCCGTCGAGCACCACCTGCTCGATCGTGGGGTCGCTGCCGACCAGGTGGAGCTGCTCCACCAGCGCGTCGCGCATCGTCACGTCCAACGCGTTGCGTCGGGAGGGGCGGTGCAGCGTCAGGTGCAGCACTGGACCGTCGCGACGGACGAGCAGCGGCGGATCGACGCGGTCCGTCGTCGAGGTCGATCGCCGCGTCAAGACGGCGCGACCGCTGCGCCAGCGAGCGAACTCACCGCCGGCCTGCAGCGCGCCGTAGCTCGCCGACTCCGCGAGCAGACCGGCGTCGATGTCCATGGCTCCGGACACGCGGAGCAGCTCGACCAGGGTGAGCGACGCAACCGGGTTGGCGGCGACGGTGTCGAGGACCCCGCCGAGCTCGTCGTGCTCGGTGCGTCCGAGGACCAGGTCGCACCACGCCGGCTGTGCCGCGTCGTCGTCCGCCAGCCCGACCACGACGGCGTGCAGACCCGCCGGCGCCCTGCCCATCGCCCGGGCGACCGACGCGTCCTCGCGATCGAGGTGGCGCGCGGCCTCGACGTCGACGAGGAGCACGCTCGGTCCGTCGCCGCCCGGCAGCGACGCACCGGGATCGCCGAGCAGGTACCGCAGCTCGTCCGCATCGACGTGCTCCGCCTGCATGCTCGTCGTCGCTCCCCTCGCAGTCCCGTGTCCGGCCCGACGCCACCTGCGCGACGGGGCCATGATGTTCCCACGATGCGCCCGGTCACCGCAGCCTCCGACAGCGACGAGCAGGACGCCGCGCGCTGGATCGCTGCCGGGCTCGATCAGCTGACGGGTCCCGCGGACGGGCCGGCGCTCGGCCCACCGACCGGCCTTCTCGCACGGCTCGACGCCCTCACCGTCCGCCTGAGCGAGTCCGGTCGTGCACTCGGGCGCCCCGTGGACGTCGACCCTCTGACCGAGCTGGCCGTGCGGGCCGAGCCGTCCGGGCACCGACGCCGTGGACAGGTCAGCTGCGGTGGTGCGTGTCACCTGGTCGAGGCGATCGACGGCTGGTTCGCCGTGTCGCTCGCCCGCCCGGATGACTGGGAGCTGGTTCCGGCCTGGCTCGGCATCGACCGCTGCAGCGAGGGCGACTGGGACGAGGTGCACCACTGCAGCGCCGGGTCCCCGGTCCGCGAGATCGTCGAGCGTGGTGTGGTGCTGGGGCTGCCGATCGGTGCGCTCGCAGAGCAGCACGACGTGCGACCTGACCGCTTCACGCCCGCCGGGTCGCCGGCACGACCGACCGTGCACGGTCGCGGCTCGGCGCTGCGGGTCGCCGACCTGAGCAGCATGTGGGCCGGTCCCCTCTGCGGTGCGATCCTGGCCGACGCCGGCGCCGACGTGCTCAAGGTCGAGTCCGCACATCGTCCCGACGGCACACGTCGAGGCTCGCCCGAGCTGCACGAGCGGTTGAACGGCGCGAAGCAGCACGTCGTCGTCGACCTCGACGGGCCGAACGGCGTCGAGGAGCTCCGGACGATCCTGCGATCCGTCGACGTCGTGCTCGAGTCGTCGCGTCCACGGGCGCTCGAGCAGCTCGGGGTCCGCGCCGAGCAGCTGCTCGCCGAGTCCGACGGTCCCGGACTGTGGGTGTCGATCACCGGCCACGGTCGCGACGCGGCGAACGCCCACCGGGTGGCGTTCGGCGACGACGCCGCGGTGAGCGGCGGGCTGGTCCGCTGGTGGCAGGGACGACCGCTGTTCTGCGCGGACGCCGTCGCCGATCCGCTCACCGGTCTGTGGGCAGCGACGGCCGCACTCGACGCCGTCGCGACCGGCCGTCGCGGGCTGATCGACGTCGCGATGTCGCGGGTCGCCGCACACTTCGCCGCTGGCCCCGACGGAGCTGGCTCCGACGGTGCTGGCCCCGACGGTGCGAACGACGGGGTGGGAGTACCGCGATGAGCCCGCCAGGCTCGATCCTCTTCGCCGACGTCGAGGTCCGGGGCGTTCGCTGCGACGTGCTGGTCGAACACGGCCGGATCGCCAGTGTCGACCCGGCCGGAGCAGGGCCGCGGCGCCGGCTCGACCCGCTCGATGTCGTCCACGGCGACGGCGGTGAACTGCTGCCCGGCGTGCACGACCACCACATCCACCTCGCCGCACTGGCCTCGGCGCTCGGGTCGGTCGAGGTCGGTCCCCCCGTGGTGCACACGCTCCCCGAGCTCGCCGCGGCGCTCGCGGGCGCGGACTCGTCGCTGCCGGAGGGTCGGTGGATCCGGGCCGTCGGCTACCACGAGTCGGTGGCCGGGCCCCTCGACCGAGCCCTGCTGGACCGACTCGTGCCGGCCCGGCCGACGCGGGTGCAGGATCGCAGCGGGCTCCGGTGGTCGCTGAACTCGGCCGCGCTCGACCTGATCGGTGCCCACGACGCGACGCATCCGGGGATCCGTCGCGACGCACGCGGACGGCCGACGGGGGCGCTCGACCGCGCGGACGACTGGATCCGCGCCGTGACGGGCGGCGACTTCCCGGACCTCGCACCCGTCGGGCGGGCACTCGCCGCGTTCGGCGTCACCGGGGTGACGGACTGCACCCCGTACGAGGACCCGTCCGGTCCGGCGGCGATCGCCGAGGCCGTCACGAGTGGAGCGCTGCCACAGCAGGTGGTCCTGACCGGTGGGCTCGGGCTGCTCGACCACGAGCTCCCGCCGGCCGTGCAGCAGGGACCCGTCAAGGTCGTGCTCGACGAAGCCCTCCTGCCGGAGCTGTCGGACGTGGTCGACGCGATCGAGGCGGCGCACGGGGCCGGGCGCTGCGTCGCGCTGCACGTCGTCACCGCGGCGACCCTCGCCTTCGCGATCGCGGCGTGGCGCGAAGCGGGTTCGACCCGCGGCGACCGGATCGAGCACGGCTCGGTGATCGCCCCGGCGGCCATCGGCCCCATCGCGGAGCTCGGTCTGACCGTCGTGACCCAACCCGCGTTCGTCGCGGAGCGCGGCGACCGCTACCTGGCAGAGGTCGACGACGACCACGACGACCTGTACCGCTGCGCGACGCTGCTCGAGCGCGGCATCCCCGTCGCCGCCAGCTCGGACGCTCCGTACACCTCGCCGGACCCGTGGCGTGCGATCGAGGCGGCGGTGCGACGTCGCACACGCGACGGCCACGAGCTGGGGCCGGCGGAGCGCCTGTCGGTGCGACGAGCGCTCGAGCTGTACACCGGCGAGCCGTCGGACCCCGGGCGGCGACAGCGTCGGATCGAGGTCGGTGCGGCCGCCGACCTGGTGCTGCTGCACCGGCCGCTCGACGCCGAGTCGCCCGCGTCCGCGAGCGACGTCCGCGCGACCTACCGCGCCGGCCGCGCCCTGTAGCGGTCGTCGCCGGTCACTCGCTGCGCAGCAGCAGGACGCCCGACGGGGTCCCGCCACCGGTGGTGACGACCGCGGTCCGGGCATCTGCAACCTGGCGCTCCCCTGCGTCGTGACGCAGCTGCAGCACCGCCTCGTGCAGGAACCCGAAGCCGTGGGTCCGCCCCTCGGACAGCTGCCCGCCGTGGGGGTTGATCGGCAGCGCACCGTCGAGCGCGATGGTGCGCCCGCCGTCGATCCAGTCGGTCGCCCCGCCGAGCTCGCAGAAGCCGAGCGCCTCGAGCCACGACACCGCGTTGAACGTGAAGCCGTCGTAGACGAGCGCCAGGTCGACGTCGTCGGGTCGCAGGTCGGTCCGGGTCCACAGGTGACGTGCCTGGCCGAGCACCTGGGGCTCGTGGGTGAGGGTGTCCTGGTCCCACGACACCCGTTCCAGGATCTGGGTGCCGACGGCGTCGACGCGGATCGCCGGCGAACGCAGGTCACCCACGGTCGACGCGTCCGACACGACGAGCGCGATCGACGCGTCGCAGGGGACGTCGCAGTCGTAGAGCCCGAACGGCGACGTGATGGGGCGCGCGTCGAAGTAGTCGTCCATCGTCATCGGCTCGCGGTAGATCGCCCGCGGGTTGAGCCCGGCGTTGCGCCGTGCGTTCACCGCGATGTGGCCGAACAGCTCGCGGGTGGCGCCGTAGCGATGCAGGTACTGGTTGGCGTTCATGCCGATCCAGTTGGCGGCGGACATCGCCCCGTACGGCGCGCGCCACTGCATCCAACCCGACAGGCCACCGCCCGGGGGCGCCAGGCGGAGCGTCGAGAACGTGGACTCCCACACCGTGCGGAAGCAGAGCACGTGGCGACACATGCCGCTCGCCACCGCCATCATCGCGGTGATCACCGCGCCGCCCGGCCCGGGGATGTCGCCGCCGCCGTTGATCCACGTCGGGTGGATCCGCAGGGCCTCCTCGACGGCGGTCACTCCCCCCTCGCTCATGCCCATGCCCGCCATGCCCGGGTAGGTGGAGAGCCCGTCGATGTCGTCGATCTCGAGCCCGGCATCCGCGATGGCGGCCAGGCACGCGTCGATCGTCAACGACAACGGGTCGCGCATGAGACGGCGTCCGATGTCGGACCGTCCGATGCCGGAGATCACCGAGCGGTCCTCGAAGCGTTCGGGTCCGAGCGGCGGTCGCGGCGCGGGCAGGTCCGGCTCGGGGACCGGGTTGGCCAGGGTGCGGCCCGTCGGAGCGAACACCGGGATCCAGGTCTCACCGTGCTGCTCGAAGCCGACCTCGACCTCTGTGCCGATGCCGATCGATCCGTCGTCGATCTGCTCGGGGCCGACGGTCGGCAGGTCGGTCGTGAGGCGGACCGTCGGGTCCTCCTCGAGCGCGACGACGGCGATCACGTAGGGCGGTTCGAAGCCGGGCAACCACTGCTGGTGGTTGACCGTGAAGCCTGCGACCGTCGCGCGGCCGGAGACGACCGTCGGGGTGGACGATCGACTGCGGCACGACGGGCAGATCGGCGTGGGCGGGTGCACGAGCGTCCCGCAGTCGTCGCAGCCCTGGATGCGCAGTCGCTCATCCGCGCCCGAGGTCCAGAACCACTCGTTGGCCGGTGTGAGCTCCGGAAGTGGTCGCTGCACGGCGGAGCTCAGCTCCGCCCCATCAGCAGCTTGGCCAGGAAGGTCGCCTCGGGGAACGACTCGGTGATGCCCGAGCTCATGTATCCGGCGTCGGTGATCATCGTGATGCCGTTGACCGCCTTCGCTGCGTCGCTGCAGAGGAACAGCAGCGGGTAGGCCTGCTCCGCCGGCGTGGACGCCTCGATGTCGAGGGCCTCTCGATAGTCGGCACCGAAGGCCAGCCAGGTGTCCTCGTTGGCGAGCGCCAGCGGCGTCTCGGTCGGACCGGGGCAGATGGCGTTGATGCGGATCCCCTTCTGCAGCATCGGGAACGCCTGGCTCGCGACGTACGCGCAGACGATCTGCTTGGTGTGGTAGTAGTCGGCCTTCCCGTTCTCGTGGAACCAGGCGGTGCCGCTGTCGAAGTCGGTGGTCTCGAGGGCCCCCTTGATGGCCTCCATGTTGGCTTCCCAGCCGAGACCCGCTGCGGACGAGATGAACGCGATGGAGCCGCCCGCGCCCAGGTGACCGAGCTCGATCATGCGGTCGATCAGGTGGCGGTGACCGACGAAGTTGATCCGCTCGATGGCCGGGGTGCCGTCCGCGACTCCGGCACACGCCAGGATCGCGTCGACCGGGCCACCGCACTCGTCGATCGCGGCGTCGATCGACGCCTGCTCGGACAGGTTCAACGAGATGGCCTTCGCGCCGTCGAGGGTGACCGGCGCGTAGTCCATCACGACCACCTCGGCACCGGCGTCGAGCGCCAGCTCGGCCGCGGCGGCACCCATTCCGGTGGCGCCTCCGACCACCAGGACCCGCTTCCCGTCGTAGCGGAACGCATCGAAGATCGACATCGGGGAACTCCCTCTCTCTGTGTTCTGGACTGCTGTGTTCTGGACTGCCTGTGTTCTGGACTGCTCGTGGACTGGCTGTGCTGGAACTGCGTGAACTGCGACTGATGTGGGCGCGTGACGCCGGACGAACGGCTCAGAGCACCCGGGTGGCGTCGACCGACGACGGCGCGGCGGAGCGGACCATGGCGTCGACACCGAACGAGGCGAGCAGCACCCCGTCCTCGTCGTGCACACGGCACTCCGAGTGGGTGATGCCGTCGCCGGCGAAGGTCGAATGGTGCTGGTAGAGCATCCAGCGATCTGGGTGCACCGCCGCGTGCAGCGAGAGCGAGATCGCGTTGACCGCCGTCGACAGGCCTCGGTGTGCGTCGTCCTGGCCGTGGCCGGCGTGCGGCCGCAGCGCGGCGGCGATCGACATCGACCCGCAGAAGTGGGCGAGCAGCGCCGCGCCGATCGCGGGATCGTCGGGTGCGCCCGGCACTCGGACCCACGCGTCGATCCGGGGTGGACCGACCGGGGCATCCGGATCACCGGAGTACGCGCCGTCGACGACCCGCACCTCCTGGCCGAGCACCCCGAGGTCGATCTCGGGGCAGTCCTCCGGAGGTGGCACCGCGGCGGCGTCGACGTGGTGGCGCACCACGTCGGGCGCGGTGACGTCGAGCAGCAGGTTCCCGCTGGCACAGGTCCGGTCGCCCTGCAGTGCGTCGACGCGCAACGCCGAGAACGTCCGGCCGTTGGTCAGCTCGGTGAGCTCGAAGCCGAGCGGGGCCGCCGCGTCCGCGACGCGCAGGAAGCCCATCCACGCCGAGACGGGGCGACGTCCGGGAACGACGTGCGACGCGGCCACGAGCGCCTGCGCGAGCATCTGGCTGCCCTCGACGACCCGGCGGCCGTTCACCACGTGCGGCTCGGCGACGAAGCGACCCGGCCCGTCGTGACGCAGCTGCAGCAGGTCGACGACGTTCCTGGTGCCGCCGACCTCGCCGGCGACCTGGTCCGCGTCCCCGGACGGAGGTGCGCTCACGTGAAGGTCTCGGCCAGGTCGCTGCGCAACGTGCGTCGCAGCAGCTTGCCGGTCTCGTTGTAGGGCAACGCCTCGAGCACGGCGATGCGCTCGGGTGTCCTGGTCGAGCGCAGCCGCTGGCGGACATGCTCGCGCAGCTCCTCCTCGTCGACGGCGCGACCCGGCACCGGCACGACCGCCGCGACGACCCGCTCGCCCCACTCGGTGTCGGGGATCCCGACGACGGCCGCCTCGTCGACCGCCTCGTGCTGGAGCAGCACCGACTCGATCTCGCCCGGCGACAGGTTCTCGCCACCCCGGACGATCACGTCGTCGAGGCGTCCGTGCACGAACAGGTAGCCCTCGTCGTCGAGGTGCACCGAGTCCCTGGTGTGGAACCACTCGCCGGGTGCGGGTCCCCCGGCGCCCCGATACTCGCCCGAGACCTGCTCGCCGCGCACCCACAGCTCGCCGACGGTCCCTGCGGGGACCTCGACACCGAGCGGGTCGCGCACCGACACCTCGAGGGTCGGCAGCGGACGTCCGACCGAACCGAGGCGGGCTCGGACCGCAGGGTCCTCCGACGAGAACGCCGCCCGGTGGTCATCGGGTCCCAGCAGCGCGACGGTGCTCGAGGTCTCGGTCAGGCCGTAGGCGTTCACGAAGTCGGTGTCGGGCAGCAGCGTCATCGCACGTTCGATCACCGGCAGCGGCATCGGGCCGCCGCCGTAGGACAGCGTCCGCAGCGAGGGCAGGCCCTGCCCGTCGGCCTCGACGACGTCGAGGATGCGGTTGAGCATGGTCGGGACGACCATCGCGTGGGTGATGGCCTCGGTCCGAGCGAGTCGGACCCATTCCTCGGGCTCGAACGACTCCAGGTAGACGACCCGCCGGCCCCCGTAGAGCGACGACAGCGACGCCGAGATGCCGGCGATGTGATACGGCGGGACGCTGACCAGCGCGGCCTCGTCCGGGTCGGCGCCGCCGAGCTCGACGGTCGTCACGACGTAGGAGCCGAGGTGCAGGTGGCGCAGCACCGCAGCCTTCGGGTCGCCGGTGGTCCCGCTCGTGAAGAGCAGCACCGCGACCGTGTCCGGATCCATGTCGACGTCGGGGACGTCGGCGTCGGACGAGTCGTCGGCAGCGATGGCCAACAGGTCGGCCCGAGGGAGGAGCTCGATGCCGTCGAGGTCGCCGAGCCGCTCGGCGACACCTTCGCCGACGACGACCACCGCGGGGGCGATCCGCTCCACGAGTCCTCGCAGCTGCTCGTCGGTGAGGCGGTAGTTGATCGGGACGAACGGCGAGCCCGCTACGGCGGCGCCGAACAGGGTGAGCGGCACCGCTGCCGAGTTCAGGTCGATCAGCGCCACCTGTTCGACGCCACGTCGGGCCAGCTCGGCGCCGACACGCCGTGCACCCGCGGCGAGCTCGGCGACGGTCAGACCGTCGGCTGCCGTGCCGACGGCGACACGATCGCCGTGCACGTCGGCCGCCATCGAGAGGATCAGGTCGAGGTGCACGCCAGGTCTCCCCGCAGTCGGTCCGGCTCAGTCCGAGGACGGCAGCGGCTTGGCACCCTTGATCTCCAGGTCGGTCTCGCCGACCGACAGCGAGCCGTCGCCCGCCTTGGAGCACAGGAGCTCGAGCTCTCCGCCGTCGGTGTAGCGCTTGCCGATCGCGGAGCCCGCAGCGTGGGCGGCGTCGAGCGCCGCGCCCGCCGGCGCCTCGTCGTCGGCCCCGAGGACCGCGACCCCGCCGCAGCGCAGGTCGACCTCACCCGACGGCGCCTTCACCACCACGACCTCGGTGCTGCAGACCGCCGATCGGAACCGGTCACCCGGTCGAAGCTCGATGCCCACTGAGTCCCCCTCGCCGGACACCGTTCGGCGACGGCGTCCCTCGTGACGACCTCCCCCGAGGCCGTCGTCGGATTTTCATGTCAGAGTACTGACAGCAACTCGCGAGGTCGACCACTTCGTCGGCGGGATCGCTGTGGAGTGAACGCTCGCTCCAGTATCCTGCACCGCATCGCGCGTCGTCGGGGGGCGAAGTGCGGCCGTTCGGGACGACTCGTCCCGCCGGACGGAACGGGTCGGTCGACGGTGCTCGGACCGCGAGCCATGGTCACGACAACGACAAGAGGGGGACCGATGACGGATCTGCCGACCATCAGGCCGGAATCCAGGATGTTGATCGACGGGAAGCTGGTCGAGTCGTCCGGAGGCGAGACCTTCGACGTGATCAACCCGGCCAACCAACAGCTCGTCGGTCGGGTCGCAGATGCCTCCGAGGTCGACATGGCAGCCGCCATCAACGCCGCCCGCCGCGCCTTCGACGAGACGACCTGGTCGACCGATCGGGATCTCCGCAAGCGCTGCCTGCAGCAGCTCCAGGACGCCCTCGAACGAGAGGTCGAGGAGATGCGGGAGCAGCTCATCCAAGAAGCGGGCGCCCCGCGGATGCTGACCCACAGCGCGCAGCTCGACGAGCCGATGAAGAGCGCGATCACCTACCCGATCAAGCTGATCGACGAGTACGCGTGGGAGACCGACCTCGGCGAGGCGATCAACATCCAGGGCAACCTCGACCGCCGCAAGGTCGTCGCCATGGCCGCCGGGGTGGTCGGCGCGATCACCCCGTGGAACTTCCCGTTCGAGGTGGCGATCAACAAGCTCGCCCAGGCCCTCGCCACCGGCAACACGCTGGTGCTCAAGCCGGCACCGGACACGCCCCTCAGCGCCACCCTGCTCGGCCGCATCATCAACGAGATGACCGACATCCCCGCGGGCGTCGTCAACATCGTCACCTCCTCGGACCACCTCCGCGGCGAGCAGCTCACGCTCTCGCCAGAGGTCGACCTCATCTCGTTCACCGGCTCCACCGCGGTGGGGCAGCGGATCATGGAGAAGGGCGCCGCGACGCTCAAGCGGCTGTTCCTCGAGCTCGGCGGGAAGTCCGCGACCGTCGTGCTCGACGACGCCGACCTGGTCGCTGCGTCGTTCATGGGCCTCGCCGTCTGCACCCACGCCGGTCAGGGCTGCGCCATCCCGACTCGCATCCTGCTGCCGCGCAGCCGGTACGAAGAGGGCGTCCAGCTGCTCGTCGACATGATGCAGAACGTTCCCTACGGCGACCCGCAGCGTCCCGACGTGCTGCAGGGTCCCCAGATCTCCGAGAAGCAGCGCCAGCGCGTGCTCGGCTACATCCAGACGGGCCAGGAAGAGGGTGCCCGCCTCGTGCTCGGCGGCGGGGTGCCGACCGGGCCGGAGTTCGACTCGGGCTTCTACGTCGAGCCGACCCTCTTCGCCGATGTCGACAACTCGATGACCATCGCCCAGGAGGAGATCTTCGGCCCGGTGCTCGTCGCCATCCCCTTCGAGGACGACGACGACGCCGTGCGGATCGCGAACGAGAGCCGCTACGGCCTCGGCGGCGGTGTCATGGCGGGATCCCACGAACGGGCCATCGCGGTCGCGGACCGCATCCGCACCGGCATGCTCAGCATCAATGGCGGCGCGCCGTACGGTGCCGACCTGCCCTTCGGCGGCTTCAAGTACTCCGGGGTCGGCCGTCAGAACGGGACACCCGGCTTCGACCAGTACCTCGAGCTCAAGTCCTACGCCTGGCCGGCATCATGATGCCCACCGCCCCCGCTGACATCTACTACGACCCGTACGACTTCGACATCGACGACGACCCGTACCCGATCTGGAAGCGCCTCCGCGACGAAGCGCCGCTCTACTACAACGAGCGCTACGACTTCTACGCGGTCAGCCGCTACGAGGACGTCGAGCTCGGGCTGAAGAACTGGAAGGAGCTCAGTTCGGGCAAGGGCACCCTGCTCGAGCTGATCAAGGCCGACATCGAACTGCCGCCGGGCATCTTCATCTTCGAGGACCCACCGGAGCACGATCTGCACCGCAGCCTGCTGTCACGGGTGTTCACCCCCAGGCGCATGGCGGCGATCGAGCCCGAGATCCGTGCCTTCTGCGCCCGCAGCCTGGACCCCCTCGTCGGTGCCGACGGCTTCGACGTCATCGAGGACCTGGGTGCGATGGTGCCGATGCGCACCATCGGCATGCTGCTGGGAATCCCCGAGGCCGACCAGGTCGCGTTGCGGGACCAGATCGACGACGGCCTCAAGCTCGCCGACGACTCCGCGATGCCGTCGTTCGCGGACGGCCTCGACGACCTCGGTCAGTCCGAGCTCTTCGAGGAGTACATCGACTACCGCTACCGCCACCCTGGTGACGACGTGATGACCGACCTCATCACGGCCGACTACACCGACGCCGACGGAGTGCAGCGCAAGCTCACCCGCGACGAGGCGTTGGGCTACATCAACCTGGTCGCAGCAGCGGGCAACGAGACCACCATCCGCTTGATCGGCTGGACCACCAAGCTCCTGTCGGAGCATCCCGACCAGCGTCGGGCCGTGCTCGAGGACCGGTCGCTGGTGGGCAACACCATCGAAGAGGTCCTGCGGTTCGAGCCGCCATCGCCGGTCCAGGCCCGCTACGTCACCACCGACGTCGAGCTCCACGGCACGACAGTCCCCGCCGGCTCCGCGATCCTGCTGCTGAACGCGTCGGCCAACCGCGACGAGCGGGTCTTCACCGATCCCGACCGCTTCGACGTCCGGCGCGAGCCCGGGCACCACCTGTCCTTCGGCCACGGCATCCACTTCTGCCTCGGTGCCGCGCTCGCCCGCATCGAGGGCCGCGTCGTGCTCGACGAGATGCTCGACCGCTTCCCGAACTGGGAGGTCGACCTCGATCGTGCGGTCCGCGGCCGCACCTCGACCGTGCGTGGCTGGGCCTCGATGCCCGTCCGGGTCTGACGGCGGTCCGGCGGAAGCCGCCATGGTCGGGCCGTCACCTGCACGCCCTCTACCCCTGGAGGGCGTGCAGGTGACAACCCGGCTCGGTCGCACGAGGCGTTTCCGGCCCATCGCACGACGCCCGGACCGACCACCGACTCCGACACCTACAAGGGAGACCTCCCATGGGAGAAGCAAGGATCGTCGCCACCGCGCGCACGCCCATCGGCTCGGCGTTCAAGGGGACGCTGCGAGACGTCGACCCCTATGACCTGGCGATCCACGCGGTGACGAGCGTGGTCGAACGGGCCGGGCTGCCCGTCGACGTCTACGACGACGTGGTGCTCGGCGAGTCCCGCTACGGCGGGGGCGACATCGCCCGCTACGCCGCGGTCGAGTCGGGCCTCGTCGGTGTCGCAGGGCTCGCCCAGAACCGCCACTGCGCCTCGGGGCTCGCCGCGGTCACCACCGCGGCGGCCAACATCCGCGCCGGCATGGAGCGGGCGGTCATCGCCGGTGGCGTGGAGTCCACGTCGACCTCGCCTCGCTTCACACGACGCGTGCCCGGCACCGACGACTGGGACGATGCCTGGTCGCCGCCGAGCCACGTCTCGACGCCCGACGCGCCGAACATGGACATGTCGATCACCGTCGGCTGGAACGCTGCGGTCGAGGCGGGCGTCACGCGTGAGGAGATGGACGCCTGGGCGTTCCGGTCCCAGCAGCGAGCCGCTGCGGCCATCGACGCCGGCGCGTTCGTCGACGAGATCGCACCGATCGAGGTGACGCTGCGCGACGGCACGACGACGCTGTTCTCGGTCGACGAGCACCCGAGGCGCTCGACCACGCTCGAGAAGCTGGCCGAGCTGAAGCCGCTCCACCCGGAGATCGAGGACTTCAGCATCACCGCCGGCAACGCATGTGGCGTGAACGACGGCGGCGCTGCGCTGGTGATCGCGGACGACGCGGTGGTCGCCGAGTACGGGCTCCGGACGCTGGGAACCGTCGTCGCGTGGGCCTCGGCGGGGGTCGAGCCGGCACGCACGGGGCTCGCACCCACCGTGGCCATCCCCAAGGCGCTCGACCGGGCAGGTCTGTCGGTCGACGACATCGCCCTCTGGGAGATCAACGAGGCGTTCGCGTCCATGTGCGTCGCGACGACGCGCATCCTCGGCATCGACGACGAGATCGTCAACGTCCTGGGGAGCGGCTGCAGCCTCGGCCACCCCGTCGCCATGACCGGCGCCCGGATGGTGATCTCGCTCGTGCACGAGCTGGGGCGCCGTGGCGGCGGGTACGGCGTGGCCGCCATGTGCGCCGGCGGCGGCATGTCGACCGCGGTCGTGGTCCGGGTCTGAACCGGTCGCCATGCTCCACCAGCTCACACCCGACCAGGAATCGCTCCGCGAGACCACGGCGCGGTTCCTTTCGGACAAGGTGTCGACCGCGGCGCTGCGCAGCCTGCGCGACGACGCGCAGGGCTTCGCTGATGACTACTGGCACCAAGGGGTCGAGCTCGGCTGGACCCACCTGCTCGTCGACGAACGGCTCGGCGGAGGCTCGGCGTCGGGCGACGGAGTGGTCGACCTGACGCTGCTCGCGTACGAGTTCGGTCGTCGGGCCGCGCCCGGACCGCTGCTCGTGAACGCGGTCGTCGCCGGTGCGCTGAGCGACGCCGCGGCGCACGGTCGAGGCGCCCACGACGACGTGGTCGCCGGCCTGCTCGACGGGCGGAACCTGGCGACCTGGGCGTTCCTCGAGCGTCCCCGCAACGACGAGCTCGGCTCCAGCGAGCTCACGATCCGCGTCGAGGGCGACGAGCTCGTGCTCGACGGCGT
>JAEWED010000154.1 GCA_023389745.1 Actinomycetes bacterium | reverse complement strand
GCGTCACCGCGCCGGCGGGGCGACCCGTCCTATGACGTCGACCTGGCCGACGGGCCCGTCGAGTCGCCACCGCCCCTGAGCACGCCCTCCCGGACGCGCCCCTGAACACGCGCGTTCGTCGAGCCGTCCGCCGGTAGCATGGAGGCTCCATGTCACCAGCACCGGCGCGCATCACCACCGCACAGGAACTCCGTCACGCCTGGACCGAGTTCTTCGCCGAACGCGGCCACACGTCGGTCCCGTCGGGGAGTCTGATCCCGACGCATCCGTCCGCGCCGATGTTCACCAACTCCGGGATGATGCCCTTCGTCCCGTACTTCCTGGGCGAGGAGCCCGTGCCGTTCGTGCCGGCTCGTGCGGTGTCGGTGCAGAAGTGCGTGCGTGCGGGTGGCAAGCACAACGACCTCGACGCCATCGGCCGCTCGCCGCGCCACCTCTCGTTCTTCGAGATGCTCGGCAACTTCGCGTTCGGCGACTACTTCAAGGCCGAGGCGATCCCGTGGGCCTGGGAGTTCGTGACCGAGACGCTCGGCATCGACGGCGACCGACTCTGGATCACCTGCCACGTCTCCGACGACGAGGCCGAGGAGATCTGGGCCGACGCGGTCGGCGTGCCGCGCGAGCGCATCCAGCGCCTCGACAAGGACAACTTCTGGGAGATGGGCGAGACCGGGCCGTGCGGTCCGTCCTCGGAGATCTTCTTCGACTACGGCCCGGAGCACGGTCCCGACGGTGGTCCGGCGAACGAGCTGGCCGAGAACCGCTTCGTCGAGATCTGGAACCTGGTGTTCAACCAGTACTTCCGTGGCTCGAACGGCGAGCTGACCGACCTGCCGACCAAGAACATCGACACCGGTGCCGGCATGGAGCGCATCCTCGCGGTCCTGGCGGGCAGCCCGTCGCTGTACGCGGCCGACGTGCTCGCACTGCTGGTCGACGAGGCGCAGTCGGTGACCGGGCAGCGCCTCGGCGACGACCCGCTGTCCGACATCGCCCTGCGCCTGCTGGCGGACCACACCCGCACCGCGTCGTTCCTGGTGGCCGACGGCGTCGTGCCGTCGAACGAGGACCGCGGCTACGTGCTGCGACGGATCATCCGCCGCGCGGTCCGCTTCGGCTACATGCTGGGCGTCGAGCGGCTGATCATGCCGTCGATGGTCGAGCGGAACATCGAGATCATGGGCGACGCCTACCCGGAGCTGGTCGACCAGCGCACCCTGCTCGTCGACATGATCGGTCGCGAGGAGGAGCAGTTCCGCCGCACCCTCGCCCGCGGGTCGGTCCTGCTCGACACCGCGCTCGACTCGATCGACGGTGACGCCCCGCTCGGTGGCGAGGTCGCCTTCGAGCTGCACGACACCTACGGCTTCCCCCTCGAGGTCACCCAGGAGATGGCCGACCTGCGAGGCGTCCAGGTCGACCTGGACGGCTTCGAGCGCGCCATGAACGAGCAGCGCGAGCGGTCCCGTGCCGCGGGCAAGCGCACCGGCGTGGCCACCGGCGACGACGTCGACGCCGAGCGGGCGATCCTGGCGGAGCACGGCGCGACGGTCTTCACCGGCCGCGACGAGCTGACCAGCCAGGCCACCGTCATCGGGGTCGTCGGCAACGCCGTGTTCCTCGACCGGACCCCGTTCTACGCCGAGTCCGGCGGACAGGTCGGTGACACCGGCACCCTCGAGACCTCCGACGGCGTCGTCGTCGAGGTGCTCGACACGACCTACGCGCTGCCGGGGCTGCACCGCCACACCGTCGCGGACGACGCCCCACGCCTCTCGGTCGGCCAGCAGGTGAGCGCCGCGGTCGACCAGGAACGACGCGCCGCGATCCGCCGCAACCACACCGCGACGCACATCCTGCACTGGGCGTTGCGCCACGTGCTCGGTGACCACGTGAAGCAGCAGGGCTCCTGGGTCGGCCCGGACCGGCTGCGCTTCGACTTCGCCCACTTCGCGCCGATCACCGACGACGAGCTGGTCCGCATCGAGGACCTCGCGAACCACGAGCTGCTCACCAACGCCGAGGTCCGCCACTTCGAGACGTCGATGGACGAAGCACGTGCGCTGGGTGCGATCGCCTTCTTCGGCGACAAGTACGGCGACGTCGTACGGGTCCTCGAGGCGGGGGAGCACTCCACCGAGCTGTGCGGCGGCACCCACGTCAGCGCACTGGGCGACATCGGTCTGCTCAAGGTGGTCAGCGAGGGCTCGATCGGCTCGAACATCCGACGGATCGAGGCGGTCACCGGGTTCGGCCCGATCGAGCGGCTGCGCGCCGAGGAGTCCCGCAACCACCAGGCCGCGTCGCTGCTGGGCGTCGCGGACGACGACCTGGTCGAGGGCGTCGAGCGTCGGGTCGCCGAGATCAAGTCGCTCAAGGACGAGCTCAAGGCGCTGCGCAAGCAGCTCGCCGGCAGCCAGGCACAGGATCTCGAGGCCGCCGCGGTCGACGGCGTGGTCGTCGCCCGCGTCGAGGCCGACTCCCGCGACGAGGTGCGCGACCTGGCCGTGGCGCTGCGTGACCGGCCGGGGCTCCGGGCCGTGGTGCTCGGCGCCTCCCCGGGCGGCAAGGGAGCGATGCTCGTCGCCGCGGTCGACCCCGACAGCGGTCTGATCGCGGCGGAGCTCATCGCGGACGCCACCCGCACCATCGGCGGCGGTGGCGGCAAGGGCGACGAGCTGGCGACCGCGGGCGGCAAGCACCCCGAGAAGATCGACGAGGCGCTCGATCAGGTGCGGGCGCTGCTGAGCTGATGCGGGCGCTCGGCATCGACCTGGGCTCCAAGCGGATCGGTGTGGCGCTGTCGGACTCGGCCGGCACGCTCGCGGTGCCCTACGAGGTCGTCCAGCGCAGCGGCCGCTGGGACCAGGACCACGCCGCGATCGCCGAGATGGTGACCGAGACCGAGGCCGAGGTGGTCGTGGTCGGCATGCCCTACTCGCTCGACGGATCCACCGGAAAGGCGGCCAAACGGGCGCTGCTCGAGATCCGCAAGCTCGATGCAGCCCTTCCGGTCCCGGTCGAGACCTACGATGAACGGCTCAGCACCGTCACGGCCCACCGCTCGCTCGATGCGATGAACCTGGGCGCCGGAGGCCGTCGACAGGTCGTCGACAAGGTCGCCGCCGCCGTCATCCTGCAGGCGTGGCTGGACCACCGGACGGAGACGAGACCTCCCGATGCCGTACAGGATTGAGCCGAGTGACTGACCCCGACGAGTTCGACCCGTCGACCGTGAAGCCGGTGGTGCGAAAGCGCCGCCCATCCCCCTCGGAGCGGCCCGCAGAGCCCTCCGGCGAGCGCCCTGCTCAGCAGCGCCCACCACAGCAGCAGCGCCCGCCACAGGAGCGTCCCGCTCAGCAGCGCCCGCCACAACAGCGCCGCCCCGACGACCGCCCGCCACAGCAGCAGCGCCCAGCACAACAGCAGCGCCCAGCACCACAGCGCCGCCCTGACGATCGCCCGCCACAGCAGCGCCCGCCACAGCAGCGGGCCGCCCAGCCGAGTGCGGAGCAGCAGCGCGCCCGCCAGCAGCAGGCCCGCCAGCAGCAGGGCCGTGAGCAGCAGGTTCGGCAACAGCCCCGATCCGCTCCACCTCGCCCCCGGCGTGAGGACGACGAGTACGTCGTGCTGCCGCCCACGACGAGCGGAGGTCGGCGCCTGCTCGCGGTCGGAGGCCTCGCGATCCTGGTGATCGCGATCATCATCGGTGGCGTCCTGGTGTGGGCGTCGCGTCAGGTGAACCCGTCCGGTGAGCCCGGCGAGGTGGTCGAGTCGGTCACGATCCCCAAGGGCTCCTCGAGCGACGCCATCGCCACGATCCTCGCCGACGAGGGCATCGTCAGCAGCGGCCGGCTCTTCGGCTACTACGTCGGCTGGAAGGGGGCAGGGCCCTGGGAGGCCGGCGAGTACGTCGACTTCCGCCTCAACTCGTCCTTCGACGAGGCGATCGCGGTGCTCGACGGCGGCCCGGTGCCCGTCGCTGCGAACGTCGTCCGTGTGACCGAAGGGCGCCGCCTCGTCGACGCTCTCGCCCAGATCGCCGAGCAGATGCCGTCGGTGACCGCCGAGCAGCTCCAGCAGACGCTCGACTCGGGAGCGGTGACCTCGAAGTACAAGCCGGCCGACGTCACGAGCTGGGAGGGCCTGCTGTTCCCCGACACCTACCAGTTCGAGGCGGACACCTCTGCACAGGTCATCCTGCAGACGATGGCGTCCAAGATGGAGGACGTGCTCGACGAGCTCGGCTACGAGAAGGCCGAGTCCCTGCAGGGCCGCACCGCGTACGAGCTGATCATCATCGCGTCGCTGATCGAGAAGGAGACCGGAGCGCCCGCCGAGGAGCGGGGCATGATCTCCAGGGTCATCTCGAACCGGCTCGAGGAGGGTGAGACCCTCGGCATCGACGCCTCGGTGCTCTACGGCCTCGGCCGCTCCTCGGGCGAGCTCTCCAAGTCCGACCTGGAGTCCGAGACGCCGTACAACACCCGCAAGGTCAAGGGTCTGCCGCCCACTCCGATCTCGCTGGTCGGCGAGGCGTCGCTCGCCGCGGCGATCGCGCCCGCCGAGGGCACGTGGCGCTACTACGTGCTGACGTCGAACGACCCGCCGACGCACTTCTTCACCGACGACTACGACGAGTTCCTCGACGCGAAGGACGACGCCCAGGAACGAGGCGTCTTCTGAGCGGGCGAGCGGTCACCGCGTCGACCTCGGTCGCTGCGGTGATCGGCGATCCGGTGGGCCACTCACGCTCACCCGCCATCCACAACGCGGCGTTCGCCGCGCTCGGCCTGGACTGGATCTACGTGGCACTGCCGACGCCCGAGGGCCGGGCGGCCGCGGCGGTCGACGGCATGCGGGCGACGGGCATCCGCGGGCTGTCGGTCACCATGCCCCACAAGGCTGCGGTCATCCCTTCCCTCGACGAGCTGACACCGACCGCCGAGCGGCTCGGGTCGGTCAACTGCATCCGGCGCGACGGCGACCGCCTGATCGGCGACAGCACCGACGGTGCCGGTTTCGTGGCTGGCCTGCGCAGCGACTTCGACCTGGACCCCGACGGCGCCCGGTGCGTCGTGCTGGGCGCCGGCGGCGCGGCCCGGGCGGTCGTGCTCGCGTTGGCCGATGCGGGCGCGGCCTCGATCGGCATCGTGAACCGCACCGTCTCGCGGGGCGAGGCAGCAGCGGCGCTCGCAGGCGACCGAGGTGCCGTGGTCGCACCCGACGCCGTCGCGGACGCCGACCTGGTCGTGAACGCCACGTCGATCGGCATGGCCGACACCGGCGGCGGGGACGCGGCGGTGCCGATCGACCCGTCGTTGCTGCGTGCCGGCCAGGTGGTCGCCGAGCTGATCTACCACCCGGCGCGCACCGCGCTCATGGACGCAGCCGTCGCGGCTGGCTGCCGGACCTCGAACGGGCTGTCGATGCTGGTGCACCAGGCGGCCGTCGCCTTCGAGAGCTGGACCGGCGTGGCGGCACCCGTCGACGTCATGGCCGACGCCGCCCGGGCCTGACCCGACCGCGACACACGCCGGCCGTCCGGCCCACGCCGGCCGTTCGGCCCACGCCGGCCGTTCGGCCCACGCTGCCTCATGCTGGGCCGTTCGGCCCACGAAAAGCTGAACTGCGCTCCGGATCGTGCCGATGGAGAACAGGGTCCGCCTCGGACCCCGGACTTTTCGCAGGAGGATGTGCGGTGGCGCTCCAAGGAACGATCGACAGCTTCCCACTCACGGACGTGCTGACCCTCCTGTCGACGTCGAAGAAGTCCGGGCGACTCGCCCTCGACGGCGACCGGGGCTCCGCTGCGCTCTGGATCACCGACGGCGAGGTGATCGGCGGTGACATGGCCGGCGCTGCGAGCGCGACCGCGGCCTCGTTGCTCTTCGAGATGCTCCGCTTCGGTGAGGCATCGTTCGTCTTCGACGACGCCCCCGCCGGTGTCGAACCGCAGCAGTCCGTCGAGGCGACCCCGCTCGGGGACGCGATGGACCAGGCCTCGGCGCTGCTCGCGGAGTGGGACGACATCCTCGCCGTCGTGCCGTCGCTCGCGCACCGAGTCGTGCTGGTCGAGGAGCTGCCCGAGGACTCCGTCACGCTCGACGCGTCCTCGTGGTCGCTGGTGCTGGCCGCCGCCTCGAACCCGGTCGTCGCGGTGATCGGTGACGCACTCGGACTCGACGAGTTCGGCGCCTGCTCGGCAGCGGCGTCGCTGGCGGAGCGCGGCCTCGCCACGATCGAGGACCCCGTGGCCAACGAGCCCCCTCGCGT
>JAEWED010000079.1 GCA_023389745.1 Actinomycetes bacterium | reverse complement strand
GACGCGACGTACGTGCCCGGAATCATGCGCACGCCCGGCATGGACAGCTGGGCGGCGATGCCGGTGCGACCGAGCTCAGCCTGCTCGCGCATGTCGTCCGCGTTGCCGTCCGCCATGTCCTTGACCTCGTCGATCAGGGCGCCCGGCAGGTGGGGGAGCGACTTCACGATCTGGGACAGGTCGCGCACCGCGTTGCCCGGGATCGACGTGATGGACGTGCCACGGTCCTTCGCCGGGGTGACGGCCTCGCGGGTGGTCGCAGCGACACCGGCCTTCACCGCGTCCTCGACCGGCACCGGCATCTGCCCGGAGTCGACACGTCGCTGGTCGCGGTTCGCGAGGGCACGCTGCACCGGCTCGGGGAGTTGGGCGAGCGCCGCCTGATACTCCGGGTTGTTCGCCTTGCGCTCGAGGGACCGCAGCGCGTTGGGCCGTTGACGCAGGATGCCGCCGGACTGACGCGCAGTGTCACGCCCAACGGTGCCGGGTGCGACCTGGGCGTTGCGTTCCTTGAAGCTGCGGAGCACCTCGTCGAACGCCGACATCGGTTACCCCAGGGTCTCGAGCGGCGAGTTGAGATCGACCCCACCACCGCTCGACGACGCGGCCTGCTGCTGGGCGAGGAAGTCCTGCCACGAGCCCGAGGTGACCGCGCTCATCGCCTGCTGCTGTTGCTGCTGGGCGAGCTGGTTCAGCATCGACGCCTGGTTCTGCAGCGCGTTGACCGCCGGCAGCGACAGGGCATACGTCATCAGGTTGTGCGCGTCGCGGCTGCCGTTCGCACGGAACTGTTCGGCCTGGGACCGGATGAGCGCACCGGCCTGCCCACCGGGTGTTGTCGCCAGGATCGAGTCGGCTGCGGCGCCGGCCTGCTGCTGGTAGGCGTCCGCGTACGGCTGGGCGACACGGGCCAGGAGATCCTGCATGAACATCGTCTGAGCCATCGCCTGCTGCTCGGGAGACGCCGCGATCTGCGTGCCGACCGGGGCCGCGTCCATGAGCTCCTGCTCCGACATGAACGCCGTCGGGTCGACCGCCGCCTGCTGCGCGACCTGCTTCATCTGGTCGGCGAACTGCTGGGCCGCGGCCTCCTCGTCCTGGGGCGTCTCGGCGAACAACCGGGACACCTCGTACTGGCGCCAGAGCTCGTCACGAGCCGACTGCGGGACGAACCCCGCACCACGATCAGCGCTCGCGAGGATCTCGTCGATGCGCTCCTCGCGGGTCGGGCCACCGAGCACACCCTGACGCTCATCGGCGCCACGGTCGTGAAGCCCGGCTCGCGCGGTGGCCCCGTGAAGGCCGTCCAGCACGCGCTCAACATCATCGCCGACACCCGACTGCAGGTCGACGGTTCGTACGGCCCGGCGACGCGCGACGCGGTGACCCGGTTCCAGCGCATGTTCCGGCTCGCCGTCGATGGCATCGCAGGACCGGCGACCAACATGACCCTCATCGCGCTGCTGGCCGGCATCCGTGGGTGACGTCGCCAAGACGCTGCTGACCCTCGCCCTCGGCGGGCTAGGTCTCCTCGCCTCCACCGGTGCCGCGCTCGCCATGCTGCACCGGTGGGCGTGGAGCCCGTTCGTCGCGGCCGACGAACGCCGGGCCAAGGCGCTCGACGACGCGGCCCTCAAGCCGGTGCTCGAGCGTCTCGAGGACATCGAGGTGTTCGTCACCGACATCCGCCACGAGGTGAACCACAACAACGGCAAGTCCCTCAAGGACGTCGTGACCCGGATCGGGCAGGACGTCGCCGTGCTCGCCGCCCGGTTCGAGGACCACATCAGCAAGGAGAAGTGACATGTCCAACTTCGAGTTCCCCGCGTCCGATGCCGTCGGCCCACCACCCTTCAAGGGGCGAACCAGCTACCCGGACATCACCACCGAGGCCGAGCCCGACACCCCGCACCCGGTGATCCCGTGGCTGACGCGTCCACGCCGTGTGTGGCTCTACGGCGTCATCGGAGCGGCCGAGCCGGTGCTCATCGCCGTCGGCGCCACGAGCAAGTCTCTGGCCCCCCTGGCGGCCGCTCTACTGCTGTCGATCGTGGGCACCGGTGTCGCTCTGCCGAACACGGTGGCGCCTCGCGACTGACCCTCGCGACCCGGTTGCGTGGATCGCTCTTACTCCCCCGAGAGCGTCGATCGGAACCGTCCGGTGATGTGCTTCGGCAAGGAGGCCTCGGCACACATGGCCGAGCTGGTCCCTCCCGGCACTCCGATCCGCATCGAGCGGGACGTCGAGGCACGCGACCGCTATGACCGCCTGCTCGGCTACGTCTACCGGGCCTCCGACGGCGAGTTCGTCAACCTGCGCATGGTCACCGACGGGTTCGCCAACCAGTACACGTTCCCGCCGAACGTCGAGCACGTCGACACCTTCCGGGCCGCAGCGCGCACCGCGCAAGACGCGGGCGTCGGCCTGTGGAGCGCCTGCGAGCACCCCTTCGAGGAGTGAGCACGTATCCTTACTTGAGTCGATCTGTAAGGAGACGGTGGTGGAGATCGCAGCGAGGATGAGTTCCAAAGGACAGATCACCGTCCCGAAGGCCGTGCGTGAGGCGCTCGGGATCGGCGAGGGTGATGACGTGGTGTTCCGCGTCGAAGGCAACCGGGCCGTGCTGGCACGAACGCCGGAGTTCCTCTCGCTCGCCGGCACCATCGCAGTCCCCGCCGCCACGCGCAACGTCGCGTGGGACGACGTCATCCGCACCTCGCGAGCACGCCGAGCCGCGGCGCGGCCGTGAGCGCATTCGTCGACACGAACGTCCTGGTCCGGCACCTGACCGGCGATCCGCCGGACATGGCAGCGCGAGCGACCGAATACCTCGCCGACGCGTCCGAGCTGTATCTGGCCGATCTCATCGTTGCCGAGACGGTGCACGTGCTCGAGTCGTTCTACGAGGCCCCACGCGACCAGATCGCCACCGCCATGCGGTCGCTGGTGTCGATGCGTTCGGTGGTCACCGTCGACCCGGCGCTGCTGCTCCGCACGATCGAGGTCTACGAGAGCGATCGCCTCGACTTCGCCGAGGCGTACCTCGTCGCGTGCGCGGAGAGCACGGGCACCGGTCGCGTCGCCTCGTTCGACCGCTCGCTCGACCGGGTCAACACCGTGGAACGCATCGAACCCTGAGCGCGTTCGGACTCAGCGAGCCAGCAGCCGACAGGCAACCCTTCGAGGAGTGAGTCACCTCGCCAGGTCGACGAGCGCTGCCGGCGTCCACCGCGGCCAGTCGACGGATCCGACGGGCACGCCGCGCCAGAAGCTGGCGACCCGGCGGAACGGGTCCCGGGCGCTCGAGTTGTCGTAGACCGCGGCGTCGTCGGCGAGCGTGATCGCCTCGGCGACGAGCGGCCAGAGGCGGTGCCATCGCGCCCGAACCAGGTGCTCGGGCACGTGGTGGCCGCCGTTGTGCACCCGCTCGGGCACCCGGTGGACCGACAGCTCCTCGGGCACCATCACCACGTGCAGCGTCACCAGGTAGCCGAGCGACTGCGCGTACTCGACCAGCTCGACCTTGGAGATGTGCGAGAACACCGTCTCGGTGCTGAACGATCGGCGCTCGTCGAGCAGGACCCGACGCTGGTCCGCGGCGAGGACCGCGGCGTCGTAGCCGTGCGCCGCCTCGTCGCCCGGCCAGTGACGCGCCGCCAGGTGGTCTGCGTTCACGAACGGCAGCCCGGTGGCCGGGGCGAGGACCCGGTCGTGGAAGGTTGTCTTGCCGGCACCGTTGGGACCCGCGAGGAGATGGAGGACCGGGTCGGCCACCTCAGCCCGCCGCCGGCACCTCGGAAGAGCCCTCGTCGGGGTCGATCACCTCGAGGATCTGTCCGTCGGGCGCTCGACGCACGATGCGCCCGTCGTCGTCCATCTCGACGTACGTCGCGCCCTGCTCGGCGAACTCCGCCACCAGGTCGACCGACCCCAGGCGCTGCTCGATGCGCTCGTTCCAGCGCGCCCGCACCAGCGACTGCTCCTCGACGCTGAGGTCGTCGTAGGCCCCGAGCCCGGCGAGCACCGCGGCGACCTCACGGTGTGAGGTGGACGAGGCGAGCTCGACCTCTCGGCCGATCCGGGCCCAGTGCTCGATCTGCTGGGTGACGCTGCGGCTCGTGACCTCGCTGGCCAGCCGTGCGGTCTCGTGCAGCTCCCGGCTGACCCGGGTGGGGACCGATGAGGACATGTCCAACACCTCCGACCCCGACTGTAGCATTTTGCTACAGCCTTGCGAAGGGGCCATCGCTCCTTCGGTCTGCCGCTGGTGACCCCCGCAGCGGCGGCAGCGGGCGGCGACAACAGCGGCGGCGATAGCAAGCGCCGACGTCAGCCGACGCGCTGCAGGTCGCGCAGCTCGCGCCACCCGATCAGCTGCACACCGAGCTCGTCCATGCGCTGGCGGACCGCGGCGTCCTCGGTCAACAGGAAGTGGTCGTCGACGCGGCCCTCCCAATCCGGGGCGAACGCCCGCAGCTCCGAGTGCGCAGTGGCCGGGTGCAGGTAGATCTCGGTGACGCCCGGACGCATGTCGTCGAGCATCGCCTCGAAGGCCGGTCGTGCGCCGACGGGGCTGTAGTAGATCAGGTGGTCCGGGGCGATCACGCCTTCTTCGGCGGCGAGGTCGCGGAACGGGAAGCCGACCAGGTCCTGGGTGTCGACCCCGGACAGCCGCATCGGCAGACCGAACTCGACGGCCATGTCGAGGTACACGTCGAAGAACTCGGGGCGCAGCTGCAACGTGCCCATGTGGGAGTCGATGTGGGTGACGTCGAAGCCCCACAGGATCGCCCGCTCGATCTGGGCGCGGAGCTCGCGTCGCACCTCGTCCATGTCGGCGTGGTCCCAGGCGTCCTCGATCGTGCGGGGGAAGCCGCCGTCGCCGCCGAGCAGCGAGGGCGACTGCGTGATCGGGCCCCAGCGGTAGAGCTCCCACTCGGCGGTGAGCGTCAGGTGCACGCCGACGTCCTCGCCGCGGTACTGAGCGGCGGCCTCGCGTGCCCACGGGCACGGGACCATCAACGTGGCGGACGTCGCGAAACCCTCTCGCAGCGAGTGGTACACACCCTCGTTCGCCGAGTGGCACATGCCGAGGTCGTCGCAGTTGACGATGAGCAGCTTCGCGTCCGACGCGTACCCCAGACGTTCGACCAAGGAGCGCTCGGCGAGCGTGAGGTCGGTGGTGGAAGTGGCCTCGGGCGTGTTCACGGCTCGAACGCTACCGCTGTCGTCTCGGACACCGGGTCAGACGTCGCTGGTCACGACTCGCCGATCACACCTCACGCAGGGAGCGTCGCATCAGCAGCGACGTCCGAGCGACCGTCGCGCCGCATGCCTTCGCGTAGAAGCGCACGGTCGAGGTCCATGCGATCTCCGCGGTGCGCAGTCCCGCGACCGAGAGGTCCGCGAGCACCGTCGACATGAGCGCCGAGCCGATGCCCCGACCGTGCGCGTCGGGGGACACCGCAACAGGCCCGACGACGCCGAAGCGGCTCACCGAGTGCGCCGCTGCACCCAGGACGGGCCCGCCCTCGCCGTCACGGGCGATCGCGACCGTGCCGGCCTCGGCCGCTCGACGGAACTCCGCGGACCACAGCGGCCAGTCGCGTTCGACCATCGTCATGAGCGCGGCGGCGCGGTCGTCGTCGTCCACCGACTCGACGACCACCGCGGCGTGGCCGTCGCCCGTGCCGGCTCGGCGAGGGGCGCTGCCGCGAGTCGCGCA
>JAEWED010000062.1 GCA_023389745.1 Actinomycetes bacterium | reverse complement strand
TCCGAGCGGCACTCGATCGCGAGGGCCGCCTGCGCGACCTGCGGCACGAACTCCGACGGGTCGAGTCGCTCGCTCAGGTGCTCGGTGAGCCCGAGCCGATCGAACGCGATCGACGCGACGACGATCGCGTCGACGTCGTCGTCGCCGACGCGGGCGAGACGCGTCGCCATGTTGCCGCGCAGCTCCTGGAACCTCAGGTCGGGACGGGCACGGGCCAGCAGAGCTCGTCGGCGTGCGGAGCCCGTCGCGACCACGGCGCCCGGGGCCAGGTCGTCGAGACGTGCGCCGACCAGCGCGTCGCGGGCGTCGCCTCGTTCGGGCACCGCCGCGAGCAGCAGCCCCGGCGCCGTGACCGCCGGCAGGTCCTTCGCGGAGTGCACCGCAAGGTCGGCCCGGTCGTCGAGCAGCGCGGCCTGCACCTCGGTCGCGAAGACGCCCTTGCCGCCGATCTCGGACAGCGGCACGTCGAGACGACGGTCGCCCTCGGTCGAGAGCCCGACCAGTTCGACGTCGACACCAGGGTGCGCCGCGCGCAGCAGGGCCGCGACGTGCTCGGCCTGCCACATGGCGAGCGGCGAACGCCGCGTCGCGATCCGAAGGGCTGCGCGCATTCAGCTCAGGTCGAACAGCTCGCGGACCGACTCGGCCAGACGGTCGCCGCGGCCGGAGCCCGCCGCATCCTTGAGCCGGACCGTCGGGGAGTGCAGCAGCTTGGCCACGATCCCTTTGGTCAACGCCTCGACCGCCTCTCGCTGCGCGGGCTCGAGCCCCTCGAGCCGGGCGGCGAACCGGTCGAGCTCGGCGAGCCGCACACCTTCGACCTGCTGACGCAGCGCCGTGACGACCGGGGCGACCTCTCGAGCCGAGGTGAGCGACTCGAAGCGCTCGACCTCGGCGTCGACGATCGCATGGACCGCGTCGGCCTCGGCGTGACGGGCCGCCAGGTTGGCGTCGGTCAGCGCGGCGACGGCCTCCATGTCGAGCAGCTCGACACCCGCGAGCGAGCCGACCTCTGGCGCGACGTCGCGGGGCATGCCGACGTCGACGACCAGCATCGCGTCGGCCGACCGCGTCGCGACGGCAGGGGCGACGTGGTCGAGCGTGACGACCGGATCGGTCGCGTCGGTGGCGGTGAACAGCACGTCGACGCCGACGAGGTGGTCGCCGAGGTCGTCGAGGGACACTCCCTGGATCGACGTGGAGCGGGACTGGTCGACGAGCGACTCCGCGAGCGCCTCGGCCCGCGACACCGTCCGGTTCGCGATGACCAGCTCGGCGACGTCCGCATCGGCGAGGAACGAGGCCATGCCCCTGGCCATCGCGCCGGCGCCGACGACCACGACGCGTCGACCGGTCAGGCCCGAGGCCGCCCGGGCGCCTGCGCAGACCGCGGGCGCGTCGAGCGTGGCACTGCCGGAGTCGAGCCCGGCGAGCCGCTCACCCGCCATGATGACGGCAGCCTGCGACACCGAGGTGACGTGGTGCGAGATCCGGGTCTCGGTGCGGGCGCGCTTGCCGACCTCGAGCGCGTGGCGGAACAGCATGTTGAGCGAACGGCGAGCGGTGCCCTCGTCGCGCGCGGTCTGCCACGCCTGGCGGACCTGGCCCTGGATCTCGTGCTCGCCCGGTACGGCGGAGTCGAGTCCGGCGGCGACCTCGAAGAGGTGGCGGACGGCCTGGTCGTCGTAGTGCACGTACAGGTGATCGGCGAACAGGTCCGGCGGCAGGTGCGTCAGGTCGCAGAAGAAGTCGCGGATCTGGCCGTACGCGCTGTGGAAGCGCTCGGCGACGACGTACACCTCGGTGCGGTTGCAGGTCGCCAGCATGGCGACCTCGGACACGTCGTCGCACGCGTCGAGTCCGTGCAGCAGCTTCGGCAGCCGCTCACCGGGGACGACCATGCGCTCGAGCAGATCGAGCGAGGCGGTTCGGTGGTTCGCTCCTACGACGACGACAGACACGCCAGCAGGCGCTCCTTCGTTCCGACCGACGGTGGTCGTACGCCCTCGGCTCTCGGGGACGTTCCAAGAATGCTCCCATCGTGGCCCCGCCGCCAGTCGAGCGCGCGGTCCCGGGAGGATCTGCCCCTCGGCTGCGCGCCGTGTCGCAGCCCTGTGTCCGCCTGCGGAACGGGCTCAGCCGGCGGCGCGGTCGCTGGCCGTGGGCGTGACCGACGTCTCGGTGCCGGGCTGCCGGCGCTCCTCGTGGAACGCCAGGATCTGCAGCTCGACCGCGACGTCGACGTCGCGGACCAGGACGTGGGACGGGACGTCGAGCACGGTCGGCGCGAAGTTCAGGATCGAGTTGACGCCGGCGTCGTTGAGCCGCTCGGCGGCGTCCTGCGCGGCCGACGGCGGGGTCGTGATGATGCCGATGACGACCGAGTGCTCCTCGACCAGCGCGGAGAGGTCGTCCTCGTGGTGGACCACGACGTCGCCCAGTTGCTGGCCGACCTTGGCGGGGTCGGTGTCGACCACCGCGACGACCGAGAAGCCGCGTTCGGAGAAGCCCGCGAACTTGGCGAGCGCCGAGCCCAGGTTGCCGGCGCCGACGATGACACAGGGCCAGTCGTGGTCGAGGCCGAGCTCGCGGCGGATCTCGACGAGCAGCTGCTCGACGTCGTAGCCGACGCCTCGGGTGCCGTAGGACCCGAAGTACGACAGGTCCTTGCGAACCTTGGCGGCGTTGACGCCGGCGAGATCGGCGAGCTGCTCGGAGGACACCGTCGGTCGGCCCTCGGCCTGCAGCTGCAGCAGCCCTCGGTGGTACACCGGCAGACGAGCGATGGTCGCGTCCGGGATCACACGGCGTCGCGAGCTGGGCATCTGCCGACGGTAGTTCGCTCGTGCAGCGGTTCACAAAGCCCGGCGGCCGCGTGGCGCGTCGGCGTCACTTCAGTTCGTAGCGGAGGACCTTGCCGGTGATGCCACGCGGGATCTCGTCGACGAACCAGACCTTGTTCGGGCACTTGTAGCCCGGCAGCCGTTCGGCGCAGAACGCGATGACGTCGTCCTCCTCGATCGGGATGCCGGGTCGAGCGGCCACGTAGGCCTTCACCGCCTCGCCGGTGTACGGGTGCGGCACGCCGACGACGGCACAGCCGTCGATCGCGGGGTGCTCCTGGAGCACGGCCTCGACCTCGGCCGGGTAGACGTTGAACCCCGACACGATGATCAGGTCCTTGACCCGGTCGACGAGGAAGATGAACCCGTCGTCGTCGACGACCGCGACGTCGCCGGTGCGCAGCCATCCGTCCTCGGTGATCACCGACGCGGTGACCTCGGGGGCCTGCCAGTAGCCCTGGAACACGTTGGGGCCCCGCACCCAGACCTCGCCGGCGTCGCCGACGAGCACGTCGTCGCCGTTCGAGTCGACGATGCGCAGCTCCAGGCCCGGGACCGGGATGCCGATCGAGCCGTCCGGGGCGTCCGTGCCACGGGGGCTCGTGACCACCGGCGACGCCTCGGTCAGTCCGTAGCCCTCGTCCAGGTGGATGCCGAACTTGGCCTCGACGGCCTGGGCGACCTCGACGGGCAGCTTCGCGGCGCCGGAGATCGCCATGCGCACCGACGACAGGACGCCGGGGTCGACGCCGGGCACCCCGGCCCACGCGGCCCACATGGTCGGCGGGCCGAGCACGACGGTGACCCCGTGCTTCTCGACGGCCTCGAGGCCCGACACCGGGTCGAACCGCTCGATCAGCAGCACGGCGGAGCCCACGTAGAGCGACAGGCCGAGCACGACGTTCAGCCCGAAGATGTGGAACAGCGGCAGCACGCCGAACACGACGTCGTCGGGTCGCTGCTCGTCGTCGCCCGAGGCCATCGTCTGTCGGATGTTGGCGTACAGGTTGCGGTGCGACAGCATCGCGGCGCGAGGCAACCCCGCCGTCCCGGAGGTGAAGATGAGCACGGCCGTCGCGTCCGGGTCGACGTCGACGACCGGCAGGATCTCGGAGCCCTCACCCAGCGACTCGAGCTGCATGCCGCCGTCGGGCACGAACCCGGCGCCGATGACGTGCTCCACCGAGGGGATCGACGCCCGGTCGACCCCGGCGAACGCCGCCCGCCCCGCCGGTCCGACCACGACCGCACGTGCACCGACCGCGTCGAGCTCCTTGGTCATCGCGACCCCGGGGTTGGTGGGGTTCAGCGGCACCACGACCAGTCCCGCGCCCAGCGCCGCCAGGTACGACACCACGAAGTAGCGGTTGTTGCCGGCGAGGATCGCCAGACGGTCACCCGGCTCGAGCCCCAGCTCGATCAGTCCGGTGCGCATCCTGGCCACCTGGTCGCGCAGGGTCCCGTAGTCGGTCGGCTTGCCGCGGCTGATCAGCGCCGTGGCGTCGCTCGGATGGCCGTCGATGATGCTCGCCAGATTCACCGAGCGGCACCCTACTCCCCGGTGTGCCGAGTGCCACAGGCGCCGGGTCGCTCCGACGCCGGATCGCTGCGTTCACAGCGATCCCGTCGGGCCACGGCCCGACCGACCGCGAGCACCGCTCAAGTCGTCGCCCGGCCACGCCGAGGACTTGGGTATGGATGCATCGTCGGACGACCCGCGCCACCGCACCCGCGGCCGCGTCGCCACTCCTCGGGCATCCCGCGCGCTCAGCCTGTTCCTGGCGACCGCACTGCTCGCCCTCGGCACGGTGGCCCTGGGAACGACCGCCGTCGGAGCGTTGGACCGATCGACTGCCCGACCGACGGCCGCCGCCGTGCCCGATCCCGCGTCCGCCGAGGCCGACTTCGTCGCCCGCATCAACGGGCTGCGAGCCTCGAAGGGGCTGGGTGCCCTCTCGCTCGACGCGGAGCTCGTGCGCGAGGCCCGCTCGTGGGCCGCCGGAATGGCCGGCCAGGGACGCATCTTCCACACCTCGGACCTGTCGAACGGCATCACCGCCGACTGGTTGGCGCTGGGAGAGAACGTCGGCGTCGGGGCCGACGTGGCGGTGCTGTTCCAGGCCTTCGTCGACAGCCCCACCCACTACGCCAACCTGGTCGACCCGAGGTACACGACCATCGGCGTCGGCGTGGTCGTCTCGGGCGACCGCATCTTCACCGCTCATCGGTTCATGGCCGTCCGGGCGCCCGCCCCACCTCCTCCCCCGCCGCCGGCGCGGGCGCCGACGGTTCCCCCGACCACCGCTCCGCCCGTGACCGCCGCTCCGACGACGACCGCGGCACCGACCACGACGACGCCGATCGCCGGCGCGGCACCCACGACCGCCCCGCGCGCCGAGGGAGCACCGCCGCCGAAGCTCGGACCGATCGACCGCATCCGCGACCTGGTCGCCGCCGGCAGCTGACCCGACCGTCAGCGGGCGAGCACGACCAGCTGCAGGAACGACGCTCCGACGAGGATGAGCATCAGGACGACGATCGCGATGGTGGTGTTGCGTCGCATGGTCAGCGCTCCGGGTTCGTCATCGTCGGGCCGTCGCCGCCCGAGCGGGGGTTGCGGGTGAGCCGCACCGGCGTCGCCGCTGCGCCAGGGCGGTCGTCGTCGCCGAGCGGGACCAGGACGAGCTGGTCGCCGGGCGACAGCGACAGGTCCTCGGCGGCCGACGCGCGGTCGGCGACGATCGCGATGAACCCGTAGCTGTCGATCACCAGGCCGACCGAGCCGGTGCCGAGCTCGGAGAAGTGGTGCACCCGGTTGGCCGAGCGCAGCCGGTCGCCGTCCATGCGCAGCTCGAAGATCGAACCGAGGGCGTCGAGCTCTGCCGGGTCGACGTTGAGCTGCACGTTGCCGTAGCGGTCGACCCAGAGCACGTCGGCGCGCAGCCCGCCGTCCTCGGGCTCCGAGATCGGGAACGTGCTGGGGAACAGCCCGGCCGGCTCGATCAGCTCGCCGAGGTCTTCGAGCGGCACCCCGTTGCACAGGTGCGCGGCGACGGGGGCGAAGATGTCACGGCCGTCGAAGAGCGGTCCGGGCGATGCCAGGTGGTACTCCGGGTCGTTCAACCACACGGCCTTGGTGGCCCCGCCGACCATCGCGACCGCGGGCGCCAACAGCCCGTTGTCGGGTCCGACGAGCACCGAGGCGCCGTCGCCGACCTCGACGGCGATCGGCCGACGAGCGGAGCCGACACCCGGATCGACCACTGCGATCACGACGCCGGGGGTCAGGTACTGCACCGATCGCGCCAGGGCGAGCCCGCCGCCGCGGACGTCGAACGGGTTGACGTCGTGGGTCACGTCGATGACGCGGACCTGCGGGCTCAGCTGGCGGATCACCGAGTGCACGACGCCGACGAACTCGTCGACGCGTCCGTAGTCCGAGAGGAACGAGATGGTGTCGAAGCGGGGGGACATGCCGGCCCGACGGTACTCGTGCTCAGACACCCAGTTCGGCGGAGCGCCGCGCCGCCGCGGCCACGGCGTCGACGATCGCGGCACGCACCGCCCGCTGCTCGAGCACCTGCACCGCGGCGGCGGTGGTCCCGCCGGGCGAGGTGACCGCGGCACGCAGCTCGAGGGGTCCCTCGTCGCTGTCGGCGAGCAGGCGCGCCGCGCCGAGCAGGGTCTGACGAGCCAGGGCGTCCGCGGTCGCCCGCGGCAGCCCGGCCAGGACCCCCGCGTCGGTGAGGGCCTCGGCAATCAGGAACACGTAGGCGGGCCCCGAGCCGGACAGGCCGGTGACGGCGTCGATCGACGACTCCGGCACCCTCACGACGGTGCCGACGGCACCGAGCACGGACTCGGCCCAGACCAGATCGGACTCGGCGGCGGCGGTGCCGGCGGCGATCGCCGCTGCGCCCTCGCCGACGAGCGACGGGGTGTTGGGCATGGCCCTGACGACGGCGACCCCTCGGCCGGCCGCGGCTTCCAGCGCGGCCAGGCTCACGCCTGCTGCGATCGAGAGCACCCGCTCCGCGCCCGCCGCGGCGGCGGCGCGCACGGCCTCGGGCACGTCGGCCGGCTTCGTGGCGGCGATCACCCCACGGGCGGTGACGGGCTCCTCGACCACCTCGACCCCGGCGAAGCGGTCGCGCAGCTCGGCGCGCCGCGCCTCGAGCGTCTCGACGACCACGACCTGGTCGGGGGCCACCGTCCCGCTCGCGAGCAGGCCGCCGAGCAGCGCCTCGCCCATCCGACCGCCACCGAGCAGCTGCAGTTCGTACATGGCTCGCAGCGTATCGGCGACGTGGCGGGGGTCCGGCCGACTTCCCCGACGGCCGGACCCCGCAGGGAACCTACGGACCGGGGCCCGTCGGATCAGCGGGGACCGGTCCCCGAGCGCTCGCGCTCCCCCGTCGTGTCAGTCCTGCTGCTGCATGCCGGCGGA
This sequence comes from Actinomycetes bacterium, assembly GCA_023389745.1. Classification (GTDB taxonomy): domain Bacteria; phylum Actinomycetota; class Acidimicrobiia; order Acidimicrobiales; family Microtrichaceae; genus JAFAFN01. The sequence continues at coordinate 39,815 of JAEWED010000062.1, read as the reverse complement.
CACCGGCAGCGAGATGTCGATCGACTCGACGTCGATCGAGCCGCCGAACTGCGGATTCGCGTAGGCGACGGTGCTCGCCACCAGCTGCAGTCGCACCGTGGCGCCGGGCTCGACGCTGAACGCGATCATCTCGAGCGGCACCGTGACCGTGTGCTGCTCGCCGTCGAGCTCGACCTGGATCGGGGTCACCTGGTTGCCGATGACCAGCCCCGAGCTGTCGTCGACGAGCTGAGCGAACACCCGCTGGGGTCGGTCGCCGGTGCCGGCGGTGCCGCGATAGGTGAACGTCAGCTCCGGTGCCCCGACCACCAGGTGCGGACCGTCGTCGACCGAGATCTCGACATCGATCGAGTTCGACGCGGGTCCCGGCGTGATGGGCTGCACCAGGCTGGTGAGGATGCCTTTGGCGTCCTCGCCGACGACGACCGGGCCGGCGCCGCCCTCGGCGACCAGGTCGAGCGTCCCGCTTCCCGACGCGGTGATCGGCTCGCCGTCACCGGGGGTGAACTCGTCCGCCACGTACCGGACGCCGTGCTGGTCGATGACGTCGAAGCCCGGCACCTCGGCGGCGTCGGTGTCACCCGCGACGAATCGCTGCAGCCACGCCACCGCGGCGTTCGAGACCCGGTCCTCGGCGCCGGGATCGGTCAGGCAGACGCCGTGGCCGTCGCAGTACCAGATCATCGCCACCGGCACGCCCGCGTCGCGCAGGATCGTGAAGTTCGTGACGCCCTCGTCGAGGGTGAACAGCGTGTCGACGGTGCCCTGCACGATGAGCGTCGGGACCGTGATGCGGCCGACCGCGTCGCCCGGCCCCCGGGACTCGAACCACTCGACGTCCTCGGCGCTGAGCCGGCCCGTCTCGACACCCGAGGTGTAGGCGCTCTGGACGTGCGGGTCGACCTGCCCCGAGGCGGCGGCCTCGGTGAGCGTCGTCGCCCAACCGGTCTTCACCGTCTCGGCCTTGAAGAGGCTGGTGAGCAGTGAGTGCCACGCGACGATCGGCACGATCGCGTCGACGCGGCAGTCCTCGGCGGCGACGACGAGCTGGATGCCGCCGCCGTAGGACCCGCCGATCATGCCGACCGCCGGGTCGTGCTCGGCGTCGAGTTCGGCGACGGGCTGCGACGCCACCCAGTCGAGCAGGACCTGGACGTCGCGGCCCTCGTGGTCCGCGGCGTCGACCTGGGCGACCCCGCCCGACTCGCCGAAGCCGCGCGGGTCCCAGGTGAGCACGTTGAACCCCGCCTCCCACAGGGTCGAGATGTCGATCGCGCCCAGGATGCCGGTGGCCTCGACGTCGGTGTCGCCGGCCAGGCTCCACCCCGGCCCCATCAGCACCGTCGGCGCGGGCGCCTCGGCGGTGGCGCCCTCGACCGGGAACCAGTGCGCACGGATCACCGTGTCGTCGAACGACACGACGTCGATGTCGTGCTCGGAACCGGCCACGGGGGTGACCTGGACCGGTGCCGGGGCATCGGGCTCGCACACCGGGGCGAGCGTGGTGGTCGTCGAGCTCGCGTCCGCAGCCGTCGTCGACGACGCGGTCGCGTCGTCGGAGCCGCTGCACGCGCTGGCTGCGAGGACGCCGACCGCGGCGACCGCGGCGAGGGTGCGTGCGATCTGCCGGGACGGGGTCCGTGCCATGTCAGCCTCCGAAGCGGGATGCGAAGGCCAGACGCATGGCCGGCCGGAACGACTGCTCGACGTAGGCGTACGTCGAGCCGAGCAGTCGGTCGAGCTCGTCGTCGTCGACCCACTCGACGGGCACCTCTCCCACGAGGAACACGGCGTCCTCGACCCCGATCGCGAACCGGAAGCCGTGCATCCGCAGGTTGCGGCGCAGCAGGTACTCGAAGGTCTCGGCGACGTTCTCCTCGGGGGCCGGCAGCACGTAGGTCTCGACGTGCAGGCTGCGCTGGCGCAGCTGGAACCACACGGCGAAGTGCGACTTCTCCTCGCCCTCGACCCTGGCCACCCAGCGGCGGACCGACCCGTCGTCCTCGCGCTCGACCCCTGTCACCGTCGGGTTCTCGGCGAGCTGTGCGGCCAGCCACGCGTCGAGCACCCGGGTGCAACGGTCCAGGTCGTCGCCGGACGCCGGTCGGTCAGCTGTCATCGAACGCGCTCCCCGCGAGGGGTTCAGCGGCGCCGGGTGCTCAGGAGCACTCGACGAGGGCCCTCGCTCGAAGGTCAGCGTAGAGCCGCCGCAACCGTGCGGCGGTGGTCGACCACGAGTAGCGGTTGGCCAGGCGGGTCGCCTGCTCGCCCATGCGTGCGGCACCGGCGGGATCGGCGAGCAGCGAGTCGACGCAGCCAGCGAAGTCCGACGGGTCGCGGGAGTCGACGAGGTAGCCGGTGACGCCGTCGTCGACCAGCATCCGCAGCCCACCGACCGAGGCGGCGACGACCGGGATGCCGCAGGCGGCGGCCTCGAGGGCGACCAGGCCGAAGGACTCCGAGCGACTCGGCACCAGCACCACGTCGGCGGCGCGGTAGTAGGTCGACAGGAGGTGGTGCGGGCGAGGTTCGACGAACTGCACCCTGTCCTCCAGGCCGAGCTCGGCGATGAGCGACCGGACCGACTCGAGCTCGCCCGGCCCCTCGGTGCCGCTCGGACCGCCGACCACGACGAGACGGGCGTCGGAGGCGTCGAGCTCTGCCAGCGCCCGCACCGCGATCGACAGGCCCTTCAGCGGCTGGATGCGGCCCACGAAGAGCAGCGTCGGCCGGTCGTCGAACCCGAGCGCCGTGCGTGCACCCGAGCGGTCGCCGGGCGAGAAGAACGCGTGGTCGACACCCGGAGGCACCAGCTCGATGCGATCGGGTCGGGCCCCGTAGAAGTCCACGAGCTGCTCGACCTCGACCGGGCTCGATGCACAGATCGCGTCGCAACAGCCGATGACCTCGTCCTCGGCACGCTCGCGCAGCTCCGGCTCCTGGTCACCGGCGTCGGCCTTGACGCGGGCGAGCGTGTGGAAGGTGGCGATCAGCGGCAGGCCGAGCTCGTGCTTGAGGCGGTGGGCGGCGACCGCGGACAACCAGTAGTTCGCGTGCAGGACATCGACCGGTGCGTCGCGAAGATCCGCGGCGACGGCATCGGCGAACTCGTCGACGACCGACGGCAGGTCCTCCTTCGCCAGCGCCACCGGACCGGCGTCGACGTGCACGACCTCGAGACCGGGTTCGACGCGGACGCGGTCGGGCAGCCCGTCGGCCCAGCGCCGGACGTACACGCGTACGTCGACGCCCGCCTGGGCCAGCGACGCGCTCAGCTCCCGGACGTACACGTTCATGCCGCCCGAGTCGCCGTGGCCCGGCTGGACCAGCGGCGACGTGTGCATCGAGAGGATCGCGACGGAGCTCACGACCTCTGGGAACTCGCCCCGGTGCGGATCATTCCGTGACGCCCGTCCAGCCCGCGGTGCACGTTCAGCCCGACCTGCACGTCAGGAGGTCCCGGTCGGCTCGTCCTCGACGGCGGCGAGCCCGAGCTCGTCGACGCCTGCGCCGTCGGCCGCGTCGAGCAGCTCCCTGGCGAGCGAGTCGTTGACGCTGACGAACGAGTCGTAGACGCGCACCAGGGTCTTCTTCTGCTCCTCGGTGATCCGCGGGTCGCGCCGGATCTCACCGATGACGTCGACCTCTCCATCGGGCTCGTCGAGGATGCCGGCGCGGACGTAGAGGGTCTCGGAGGAGATCTCGAGCGCCCGGGCGATCTGCTGGAGGATCTCGGCGGACGGCCGGCGCAGGCCGCGCTCGATCTGGGAGAGGTAGGGGTTCGACACCCCGGCCATCTCGGACAGCTTGCGCAGCGACAGCTGACCGAGGTTGCGCTGCTCCCGGATGAACTCGCCGAGGTCGTGCCAGCGGCGGTCGAGGTCGTCCTTCATGCCCACCACGGTACCGCGACCATCGCGAACGAGATCTACTCGCCAGCAAGCACCGTGGTGCCCGGCGCCGCGCGTGAGGCGTGGTTACTGGAGCAGGTCGTCGACGGTCGCGCCGCTGCGGTAGCGGCCGACGAGCTCGTCCTGCACGCGGTCGATGCGGCGATGCACCTCGTGGCGCATGCTCGACAGGTCGCGCTCGACGTCACCCATCCGGGCGGCGGCGGTCGCCAGGTCGGCGTCGTCGAGCGCACCGATCTCGGCGAGCTGCGACGGCGTCAGGATCTCGTCGAGGTCGACCAGCAGGGAGTCTGCCCACGCCGGCGGCTCGAGGTCGCGGATCGGACGTGGCAGACCCGGCCCGCGCGTGTGCGCGGCGAGGGCGTCGGGCAGCCGCTCGAGCAGGTCGCCGGTGTCGCCCGACACGCCGTCGCCGCGGCGTTCCAGCTCGACCGACACGGTGTCGAGGCGGCCCTGCACGATCCGCCGGGCGTACGACAGGCCGTTCTCGACGTCCTGGTAGTGGTCGCGCACCTCTCGCAGGGCCGCGAGGGAGCAGGCACCCAGGTCCGTCGGTTCCGAGATCGTGATCAACTCGTCGAGTTCGATCCGCATTGTGTCGCCCGTCCTGTTCGTGGTGCTGACCTGCTGGCCCGTCGGTGGTGTTGGCCCGTCGGTGGGTGTTGGCCTGTCGGTGGTGTTGGGCCCACCGGTCACGGTAGCGAGCAGCGAGCACTGCCCTGGGTCACCGCATCGGCCCTGGTCACTACATCGGCACGTAGCGGCCGGATGTGAAGTCCTGGCCCTGGGTGCTCGCCCAGCCGCCGGGTGGCCGGGCTCAGCCGCCGGGAGGCCGGGCTCAGCCGCCGAGCAGCCAGGCGCAGGCCACGAAGACGGGACCGGCGAGGATGTAGGCGTCGAGTCGACGCAACGCGGGGGCCTTGGCCGTCGTCCGTGGGAGCAACGCCGACGCGGCCCACTGGCCGGGCACGCAGGCGACGGCGACGAGCACGCCGGTCAGCCAGGCCGAGGGCCGGTCGAAGGGCGGCGGGTCGATCGTGGCCATCGTGAAGGTGACCGCCAGCGCGCCGATCATGCCCGCCACGGGCCCTTCCCAGCGCCCGGCCGCCTCGGCGCCCATCAGGTAGCTGCCGGCGTCGAACAGGCTCACCGCGAGGATCAGGAACAGCCCTGCCCACAGGTCGACGCGCACGGCGATCACCACCGACGAGGCGGCGATCGCAGAGAGCAGGACCGCGATCGTGACCGCACCCGCGCCACGGGACCGTGAGACGAGCTGCACGCCACCGCAGCACGCGGCCAGGACCACGAGCGCCACGCCGGCGAGGCCCGTGCCCCACCCCGCGGCGAGCGGCACCGTCGCGGCGGCGAGCGCCGCGATCCACCGCAGCGGCGCCGACGTCGTCCAAGGCGCGTCGAGCTGATCGTCGTCGGCCCGCACAGCCGCGTCGCCGGACGCGGCGCGGTACTCGAGCTGCCACGCGCCGACCGTCTGTGCGGCGGCGAACGCGGCGGCGACCGACCACAGCGCTGCGGTCCACCAGCGACCGCTCGTCGACGCGGCCAGCGTCAGGAAGAACCAGAGCGCCCCCATGCGGACCCTGGGGCCCTCGGTGAACGGGGCGACCAGGAGGCGGTTGAACCGGCCGCTCGGCTCGGGAACCAGCTCGGGCAGCGGGGCGTCCTCGCGGGTCGGTGCCGGCGCACGACCCGGTGCCGGCGTGCCGGACGATCCCGGCTTGCGGGCCGAAGCCGCCTTGCGAGCCGGGGCGGGCGTGCGAGCCGATGCGGGCGTGCGAGCCGGCGCTGCCGCCCGGGAAGGGCGAGCGTCCGGATCGGCGTCAGGGCGCCGCCGTCGGCGGACCACCGGCTCCGGCGCCGACGTGTCCGGTCGAGCAGGGGTGTCACGGCGTGCCGGTGGACGGGTCGAACGGTCGCGTGGATCGGGCGGGGCAGGCGAACGTCGCTCTGACGTCGACCCGCGCGACGAGCGGTCGTCCACGCTCCGCTGCGGCGGAGCCGAGCGGGACGGGGGGCGACCGGTGCGCGCGGGAGGATCCTCGTCGGGCCTGCGGCGTCGCCCGTCGGACGACCCCTGGGCCCGCCGGTCCGCCGCCCCGTCGGGGCGGGCACGCTGGCGGGGCGCCTCCGACGAACCGACGTCGGGCGAGCGGGCCACGCTCAGTCGTCGCTCATCGAGGAGCAGGGATTCGGCACGTGCCAACGATACCCACAGGGGTGCGCCGACGAGCCATCGAGCGCCCCGGCGCGACCGCGGGCACCAACGGGGTGAACGGCGGCGGAACCAGTGGTCGAGGCCCGTCGCGCTGCTACCGTCAGCGGCCGTGACTCGAATCCTCGTCGTCCGCCATGGCCAGTCGGAGTGGAACGCGGACGGCCGCTGGCAGGGCCAGGAGAATCCCCCGCTGACGCAGCTCGGCCGGGACCAGGCCAAGGAGGCCGCCGCCGCGATCGGAGCGGTCGAGGCGGTCTACGCGAGCCCGCTCGACCGGGCCACGACGACCGCGGTGATCATCGCCGAGCAGCTCGGCATCGGCCCGGTGATGATGTCGCCGGGTCTGATGGAGCGGCACGCCGGCGAGTGGCAGGGACTGACCCGCCCGGAGATCGAAGCGGCGTACCCCGGCTACCTGGACGCCGGGACCCGTCCGCCGGGCTGGGAGGACGACGACGAGGTCGAGGCACGCGTGCTCGGCGCCCTGTCGTCGATCGCGGACACCCACCCCGACGGTGAGGTGCTGGCGGTGGCGCACGCCGGGGTGATCTACGCGATCGAGCGGATCACCGGCGCCCCGTGGGAGCGCCTCGCGAACCTGGGTGGGCTGTGGGTCGAACGCACTCCGGGCGGCGACTGGCGTGTCGGCGAGCGCGTGCACCTGCTCACCCAGGACCACGAGACGGTGCCCGGCCAGATCTGAGTCGGGCCAGATCTGAGTCGGGCCAGATCTGAGTCGGGAGAGCCGGCCTCAGGTGGGCGGCGCGGCGGCGTCGGTGGACCCGACGCCGAACCGAGCGGCCGACACCGCCACGGCGATCTGGTTGGCGGCCGACTCGCCGCCCTCACCCTCGGCGGTGACCCGGTCGAGTGTCGAGATGGCGTGCTCGACGGCCGTCAGGTCCGCTTCGAGCTGGTCGAGCACGGCGTCGTCGTCGGCCGGCGCCCCGACCGCCTGGCTCTCGGCTGAGCCGACCGTTGGGCCGGTCGCGGGTTCGGTCGTCGGGTCGGAGGCGGGCTCGGGGATCACGTCGGGAAGGGTACCGCGCGGTGCCGGTACGATCGTCGCTCCCGCAGGCGGTTCGAACACCGCCCCTCCCCCCCCACGCTTCCGTGAGGCACCTCCCTCGATGACCCTCCCCCGATGACCCTCCCTCGATGACCCTCCCCTGATGACACAGGCCTTCCTCGCCCAGATCCAGACCGACGTGCTCGGTCGTTCGCTGCTCATCGCCGCCGTGGTCGTGTCGCCGTACGCGATCTACAAGTGGCGGCAGGTCCAGCGCACCCGCGCCGAGACCGCAGCGATCCTCGCGGCGACAGCACCGTCGACCACGACCGTCGAACGTGCGCGCCTCGAGGACGTCATCGAGGAGATCGACCGGGTGGCCGCCGAGCTCGCCACCGGACAGGGCGCGACGATCCGGGTCGGCCGCGACCTCACCGTCGACGGCTCCGACGCACCCGCGACGCTGGTCGACGCGCTCGTCCGTGACGCACTGCGCCGCTCGGGGCTCGTGGCGACGGCCGAGCTCGAGACCCCCGACGCCCGTGTCATCGAGGTCGCACGTCACGACACCGGTGCGGGCGCTGGCGCCTGATCCGCCGAGCCGTCATCCTGAAGGGCGACGACCGCACTCACGACCACCGCACTCACGACCACCGCAGTCACGACCACCGCACTCACGACCAGCACGAGGCCGGAGGCCCCGATGTCGACCACCACGATCCTGCAGCCCACCGGGGCGACCATCACCGAGACCGACGAGCGCCTCGAGACCGAGGACGGACCGGTCGCCCACATCGTGAAGACCAAGCGCAACGAGGACGCCGCCGCCAAGGTGCTCGCCGCCCGGATCGAGGGCACACCGCTCGAGGCGCTCTGCGGTCACACCTGGGTGCCGAGCCGTGACCCGAAGCAGCTGCCGGTCTGCCAGAAGTGCAAGGACATCTACGAGATGTACCGCGGCATGAACGACAAGCTGGACGAGACCCCTCGGATGTAGTTCCGGTCGGGCGGAGCGCCCCCGGCGGGTACGTCACGCCAGGCGAGCCGCCCCGCCCTGGAGCTGCACGGCGTTGCCGACGAGCGAGCCCGACGGGTCGAGCGCGGCGGCCCACAGGTCGGGGTCGTCGCTGCGGCCGATCCAGCGTCGCCCGTCGTCGAGATCCGCGATCACGAACGCCGAGCTCGGCTCGTCACCGGACCAGGTGACCGTGTGGCTCGCGACCGTCGCCGGCCCGTCGTGGTGCCCGACGACCTCGACCGCGCGGGTCGCGTCGCGGGCCTCGTCGCCGAGGTCTACCACCAGCGCTCCGCCCGCCGGAGGTTCGCTCGACCACACCGCGAGCGCCGGCTTGGTCAGGAGCCCCGACACCGTCGTGACCAGGCCCAGCGAACCCGGGTCGTCGCGGAGCCGCCCCACGACCGCGGATGTGGACTGGTACGTGAAGTTGTTGAACGGCCCCCCGGCGAACGCCATCCCGCCCATGATCGTCGGGGTGCCCTCGGGGTCGAGCCCGAGCTCGCGCTGCTGCACCCTGACCGCGGCGGGGAAGCAGCTGTAGATCTCGGCGTGCTCGACCTCGGCGAGGGGCCGGCCGAGATGTGCCGCCGCGGCGTCGCCGAGCACCTTCATCGCGGGCCAGCGATGCATGTCGGCGCGCTTGGTCAGCGACAGCGAGAACGAGCTCTCGAGCGCGACGTGGGGGAAGACCCAGCGGTCGGTCGGGATGCCCAGCTCGCGGGCGACACCGACCGAGCAGAGCACCAGCGCAGCGCCCTGGTCGACCGCCCATTGCGTGCTGTGCCACTTGGCGTACGGCGACGCGAGGGGCCGGTTGCCAGGCCCCGGTGCCCGCAGGAACTCGACGGTGCGCGGCTCGGGGAACGCGGCGAGCGGCCATGTCGCGGCGACCTGGTTGCAGCGGTGCCAGAGCCGGGCGACGTCGTCGAGGTGCTCGTCGAACGACCTGCCCTCGGCGGCGCGCAGGGCCACCTCGATGCACGCGTACTGCTCGACCGGCGCCCAGATGCCCGCCGCGATCTCGGCCTCGGCCATCAGCTCGCCCGCGGGCCACCACTGCTCGTCGGGCACCGTGCCCTCGGGCTGCGTCGTGGTCGGCATCGGGTGTCCGGCCCGACTCGCAGCGAGCTCGGACTGCTTCGCTTCTGCGCCGACGACGAGCGCCGCGTCGAGCTCGCCGCGTGCGATGCGCTCGAGCGCGACGCGGATCGGGGTGTGCTGTGGCACGCCGACCTCGACCCGGATCGTTCCCGCGCCGTCGGCGCCGATTCGCCGGGCGACCAGGCGGGCCGGGTCGGGATAGGACCAGTTGCCCTCGGGCACCGCGATCGTGCCGAGCCGAGCGGTGAGCTCCCCCGCCCTGGCACCCGCCGCGTCGCGCAGCGCGTCGGCCGCAGCCTCGACCATCAGGTCGAGCGGCTCCAGGTCGGGTTCGGGCGTCGCTCGTTGCGCGGTCGCGACCCCGACCAGGACCGGTGTGCGATCGTCGAGTCGGCCGTGGCGGGACGGGTCGGGTTGTGGCACGGCGGCGACCGTAGCGCCCGGTCCACGTGCTTGACTGCAGGCGTGCAGCAGTCGAACGGTCCCACCATCCCGCCCGCGACCCACGAGCCGGAGATCGTGCAGCCCGTCGACCTGTGCACCCCCGACGGGGCACGACTCAACCCCGCCGCCCGCGGCTGGTCACGGCGCCCGATGCACCGGGCCAACCTGCGGGGTCGCCGCTTCCGCACCAAGAAGTGGGACTACTGGTCGGTGCTCGCCGGCGACCTGGTGATCGGCCTCGTGTACGCGGACGTCGGCTACCTGGGCCTGGCCTCGATGTGGTGGGCGGACCTGTCGACCGGACGTCAGGGCGGACGAGACCTCGCCGTGCCCTTCGGCGGCAAGTTCCAGCTGCCCGCCGAGCCCGGCACGGCGCCGCTCGTGCTCGACACGAAGCACCTGCGCATGCGTCTCGAGGACCTGTCGACCTCTCCGGTCGGTCCCGCCACCCGCTTGCGCGTCTCGTGGGACGAGCGCGGCGCAGAGGGCGAGCTCGACGTGCTGGTCGCCCTGCCCGAGGACCACGAGTCGCTCAGCGTCGTGATCCCGTGGAGCGAGACGACGTTCCAGTTCACGACGAAGGACAACGCCCGGCCGGCTGCCGGCACGCTCGACGTCGGCCCCGACCACTGGGACATCGGCGCCGACGGCGACGCGTGGGGTGTGCTCGACGTGGGTCGTGGACGCTGGCCGTACTCGACGACCTGGAACTGGGGCGCGGCAAGCGGTCACGCCACGACGGGCGAGCTGATCGGCGTGCAGTTCGGCGCGAAGTGGACCGAGGGCACCGGCTTCACCGAGAACGCCCTGAACATCGGCGGGCGCCTCCACAAGATCGGCCGGGAGCTGACCTGGGACTACGACTGGGACGCGCCGATGCGGCCGTGGCGGGTCGTCGACGACGGCGTCGGCCCCGACGAACGGGCACTCGACCTGACCCTGACCCCCCGCCTCGACAAGCACGGGCGGACCGACGCGATCGCGCTGCGCACCGAGGTGCACCAGATGTTCGGCACCTGGACCGGCACGGTGCGCGACGAGCATGGCAAGGAGTACCGCGTCGAGGGCATCCAGGGCTTCGCCGAGGAGTCACGCAACCGCTGGTGACGCAACCGACCTGATCGCGGGCCGGTCCCGATCTCGCTGTGCCGCGGAACGTGTCCCGTCCCGAGCGTGTTGGCACCGCCATGGCTGACCTCGAGTTCTTCTTCGACCCCCTCTGCCCCTGGGCCTGGATCACGAGCCGCTGGGCCACCGAGGTGTCCGACCTGCGTGGGCTGGACGTCGAATGGCGCTTCATCTCCCTGGCGATCCTCAACGCCGACAAGATGGCGGCCAGCGACGCTGCGGTCGCCGAGGGCGGCGAGCCGACCATGCCGCCGCAGTACCGCGAGCTGACGAAGATCGGCACCCGCCTGCTGCGCATCGCCGCCGCGGTCCGCGCGACGTCGGGCAACCAGGCCGTCGGCGACTTCTACACGACCGCCGGCACCGTGCTGCACACCGAGGGCCGCAGCGGCGCGTTCTGGAGCGGCGGCGACATCGGTGACGTCGTCGGCGACATCGTCGAGCGTGCCGGGCTGTCGCCCGAGCTGGCCGCCGCGGCCGACGACGAGCAGTGGGACGGCATCGTCGCCGAGGAGACCGCGCTCGCCCTGGCGCGCACCGGCGACGACGTCGGCACTCCGATCATCACCTTCGACACCACGCGCCCGGACGAGGCATCGCTGTTCGGACCGGTCATCAACCGGATCCCCCGCGGCGACGAGGCCCTGGCGCTGTGGGACGCGCTGCTGGTGATCGCCCGCACCCCCGGGATCGCCGAGCTCAAGCGGTCGCTGCGCGGCATGCCCGACTTCAGCTGACCCGCCAGCAGATCGAGCACCCGCTCCCCCTCCCCCCCCTGTCCTGAAATCCGTCTCCGTGTCGGGGCGCTGACCCCGACACGGAGACGGAAGTCGACGGTCGGCCGCGACGCGAGCGTCGCCGCTGGGCCAGACTGCGGGGATGTCTGCCCACCCCGATGAGTTCCCCGACTTCGCCGTCGCGTGCGGCGAGGAGGCGTCCGATCCGACCGTGCTGCACGAGGGTGCGGTGGTCCGCGTCGACGAGCTGTCCGCGAGCGACCACCTGGCACGTCAGGACAAGGACCTGGCCGACGTCGCCGGGCTCGGCGTGCAGTGGTGGCGCTACGGCATGCCGTGGCAGCTGACCGAGACGGCGCCGGGCGAGTACGACTGGCGGCTGTGGGACCAGGCGCTCGCCGCGTGCGAGCGCGCCGGGCTCACCCCGATCGTCGACCTGTGCCACTTCGGGCTGCCCGACCACCTGGGCGGCTTCTGCTCGCCCGAGTGGGTGGCGGCCTTCGAGCGCTACGTCGCCGCGTTCCTCGACCGCTACCGGGAGCCCCTGTTCTTCACCCCGGTCAACGAGCCGTTGATCACCGCGTCGTTCTCCGGGTTCCTCGGGCTCTGGAACGACCGCTTGGCGTCACGCGCCGACTTCATGACGGCACTCGCGCACGTGACGCTCGCGAACCTGACCGCCATCGAGCAGATCCGGGCGGATCGCGACGGCTGGTGGATCGGCGCCGAGGGCTTCGGCTGCCACGTCGCAGCGACGCCCGAGGACCAGCCCGCAGCGGACGAAGCCCGAGCGGTGGAGCAGCTCGTCTGGGACCTGCACTTCGGTGTCGAGCCACGCGAGCTGGTCGCGGATGTCGGCGACGTCGTGGACCCGGAGGTGCTGCGGCGCATCGACGTGCTGGCCGGCACCGCGACCAAGGTCGTCGCCGGTCACGACCTGTACCCGGTCAGCGTCGACCTGCACGGCGACCGACCCGGCGAGCTGTCGGGGGTGCCGCTCACCGCCGAGGAGCGCGTCGCCGCGTACGACACCGAGGTGCGCGCCTGGCACGCACGCTACGACCGGCCGTTCTGGGTGGCCGAGACCTCGAACCTCGGCCTCGACGTCGAGCTCGGCCCGCACTGGTTGTCGCTGCTCGTCGACGAGCTCGACCAGCTGCGCTCGGACGGCCTGCCCGCTCGTGGCATCTGCTGGTACAGCCGCGGCGACCAGGTCGACTGGCACACGATGCTGACCGTGCCGGTCGGTTCGGTGACCGAGGTCGGCCTGTTCGACATGGACCGCAACCCGCGGCCCGTCGCGGCCGACTACGAACGCCTGGCCCGCACCCGCGCCTGACGAGCGGTCAGCCGCCGAGCATCGACTGCAGCGCGGCGAGCAGGTCGGCCTGATCGGCCGACTTGTCGTCGCGGTAGCGCACCACCCGGGCGAATCGCAGCGCCACCCCACCCGGGTAGCGCGTCGAACGCTGCACCCCGTCGATCGCGATCTCGACGACCTGTTCGGGACGCACCTCGACCATGCCCTCGTGTCCCGGCGGGGGCGGCTCGGTCGACGCGCCCGGCGCCGCGAGCTCGAGGAAGCGATCGGTCTGCCAGCGCAGCAGCTCGTCGGTCAGCCCCTTGAACGTCTTGCCCACCATGACGAACGAGCCGTCGTCCGTGCGCGCCCCGAGGTGCAGGTTCGACAGCCACCCCGACCGACGGCCGTGGCCCCACTCGGCACCGAGCACGACCAGGTCGAAGGTGTGCACCGGCTTCACCTTGCGCCACGCCTTCCCGCGACGGCCGGCCTCGTAGCTCGACGCGAGCGACTTCACGACCGCCCCCTCGTGCCCCGCGGCGAGCGCCTCGGTGAGCACCGACTCCCCGACCTCGGGGTCGTCGGTCGGCGTGGCGGGCAGTCGCCACGGTCCGGCGATCCGGTCCAGCGCGTCCAGCCGCTCACCGAGCGGTCGGTCGATCAGGTCCTCGCCGTCGAGGTGCATGACGTCGAAGAAGAACGGACGCAGCGCCGCGTCGCCCATCGTGTCCTGGAACATGCGGGGCCGTCCGTCCGCGCCGACCGAGAGCGCTTCGCCGTCGAGCACGACGCTGTCGACCGGCAGACCGAGCACCGCCTCGACGACCCCGGGCAGCCGCTCGGTGATGTCGTTGAGGTTCCGCGTCCAGACCCGGACACGGTCGGCGCGGCGGTGCACCTGGATCCGGATGCCGTCGAGCTTCCACTCCACCGACGCCGGCCCCCTGGTCGCGTCGACCGCCTCGGTGACCGACGCCGCGGTCGACGCGAGCATCGGCTGCAGCGGTCGACCGAGCTCGAGGCCGACGGAGCGGACCGCGTCGACACCACCGTCGGCGGCGAGGCGGGCGACGGTGTCGATGCGTCCGCCGAGCATCACCGCCCGCCGCACGACCGCGGTCGGCACCGACCACGCGGCCGCGACCGCGTCGAGCATCACGCCGTCGGACGCGCCCTGGCGCAGCTCGCCGCCGAGCAGGAAGGTGAGGAACCGAGCCTCGTCCGCGGTCGCTGCGCCGAGCAGGGACCCGAGCAACGCTCGCCGTTCGAGCACCGAGCCGGGTCCGCTCAGGACCTGCAGCTCCGAGACCGCCCGGTCGACGTCGAGCACCGACAGCGAGGGCTCCGCAGCGGGTGGCTGCTCGGCGTTCACGATGCTGCGCCACCCCACACCGATGCGACCCTGGCGGACCACCCCGATGAGGAAGCCGACGACCGGCTCCACCTCGTCGACCTCGAGCCGGGCGAGCAGTGCAGCGATCGCGTCGCGCTTCGCCGTCCTCGACGACGTCGACGCGACCTCGGACGACGTGGCAGCGACTTCGGCGAAGAGCATCCGGACCGTTCTAGTCGCGCGCCCAGCGCCGCCCGGCGCAGCGGTACGACAGCCGGGACAGCGACACCGCCGTCAGTCGGCTGCAGCCCAGGCGATCGCTGCGGTCTGCTCGTCGACCGGGAAGCGCTTCAGCTCCCCGGGGGTCATCCAGCCGAAGAGCTTGGTGAGGTGGATCATCCAGTCGAGGTCGGTGACCAGGGCGATCCGCTTCCAGTGGGTGAGGTGATCGACCCCCATCTTGAGGTCGTCCCACATGGCGCCGCCCGACACCCCGTCGAAGGACGGGAAGACGAGCACGATCCGGACCTTCTCACCAGCGGCGAGCTGCTGCTCGATCGCCGGGATGAGGACCTGCTCGTAGTCGTCGGAGTGCAGCTCACCAACGGCGGTGAAGCCGATCACCCCGTCCGGCAACTCGGTCAGAGGTTCCAACATCGGCAACTCCCACGTGTGCCCGCGACCGGCGTCGGTCGCGGGCACACGCTACGCATCCACCGCGTGCCCAGGTCGGCCGAAACGGCCGCCCCGGACACGCCCTCTCCCGATCGGGGCGGCTGCCGGTCAGCCGACTGCCGATCAGTTGACGATGAGCTCCGCGAACATGCCGTGGGCCAGGTGCGGGGCTCCGCCCTCGACCTGCGGCGGCGCACCGTTCGACTCGGCGGCGGCCTTCAGGTACACCTCGGGAGCGACGCCCGTCGGGATCGAGCAGATGATGGCGTAGCGCCCCGGCTCGCTGAGCGTGCCGTCGCCGACCGCCGCGATCTGCTCGCCGCCCGGGGGCGCGAGCAGCACGGCCGCAGGCGGGCCGCCGCCCAGGATCGAAGCCACCTCCTCCTCGGGCAGTGCCACGAGCTCCTCGACGGAGCGCTCCTCGTCGTCGGGCAGGCGGATCGCCACGAGCTCGTGCAGCTCGGTGGTGGCGGCGTTGACGACGGTGAGCTTCGAGCCCGCCGCGACCTCGTCCGGCAGCCCGGTGAACTCGTAGTCGGACAGGGTCACCTCGTACTCACCCGGCTCGGCGTGATCCGCGTGCGTGGTGCTCGTCGAGGCGGGCGCCTCGGTCGTGGTCGTCGCCGCTGCAGCGTCGTCGTCGCTGCTGCACGCAGCCAGCGGGACGAGCGCGACGAGGGCGGCGAGCGGCGCAGCGGCGAGGCGACGGACGGGACGTCGCGTCGTCGAGCGGGTGGTGATCTGGTTCGTCGTGGTGACGTGCATGTCGTGTGCTCCTTGTTCCGATGAGGACCAGATCGTCCGACGACGCGTTCGTGCGCGGCTTGGGTCCGGGTCGCGTCGTCTTGGATGCGCCTCGCGGGCCGCAACAAGTCCGGGGCCAGTGGTCTCCGACCGTCCGCGAAGCGCGCCCCTGCATCGTCGATCCCACATCGACGCCGAGGAGGCCACCATGACCATTCAGTCCAACGACGTGCAGTCCAACGACGTGCAGACCGACCACGTGCAGTCCAACGACGTGCCGGCCGATCAGCCCCAGCCCGCCGAGGTCGCCTCTGACGCCGCGCACCCTTTCGACGTGCTCGCTGCCGCCGTGCGCGGCTGGGTCGTCGACCGGGCGGGAGCGAACGACGTGGCGCTGCCGTGGAACCTCGCGCTGCGCCACGACCCCGCCGTCACCGTCATCGCCGCCGACACCGACGACGTGGCCAAGGCCGTCCGCTTCGCTGTCGAGCACGACCTGGCGGTCGGCGTGCAGTCGACGGGCCACGGGCCCGTGCTGCCCGTCGACGGCATGCTGATCCTCACCGGCGCGATGAGCGCGGTGACGATCGACCCCGAGCGTCGCACTGCGACGATCGCCGCCGGCGCCACCTGGAACCAGGTGCTCGCCCCGGCCCAGCAGCACGGCCTCGCGCCGCTGCTCGGCTCTGCCGGCACCGTCGGAGCGATCGGCTACACGCTCGGCGGTGGGCTCGGCTGGCTCGCCCGACGCTTCGGCCCGGCGTGCGACGCGGTGCGCTCCTTCGAGGTCGTCACCGGATCCGGCGACGTCGTGCGCGCCGACGCCACGCAGAACGTCGACCTGTTCACCGCGCTGCGCGGCGGCGGGGGTGGCGCCCTCGGGATCGTCACCTCGATGGAGATGGACCTGTTCCCCGTGACCGACGTGTACGCCGGCAACCTGATCTACCCCGCCGAGGCGGCACCCGAGGTCGTCGACGCCTGGGCCCGCTGGGTCACCGACGCTCCCGAGGAGCTCACGTCGTCGGTCGTGTTCATGAACTTCCCCCCGCTGCCCGACGTGCCCGAACCGCTGCGCGGCCAGTCGTTCACTATCGTGCGCGGCTGCTGGAGCGGCGACCTGGCCGCCGGCCGCGAGCTGCTCGACGGCTGGCGACTCGCGCACCCGCCGCTGATCGACGTGTGGAGCACGATGCCGTTCACCGAGGCGGCGAGCATCAGCAACGATCCCGTCGACCCGATGCCGTCGTCCGCCGGTGGCGGCTGGATGCGACGGCCCGACCGGGAGATCGCGGCGACGATCGCAGCAAGCTCGTTCCCGAGCGACGGGCCGCCGCCGGTCGTGCTGACCGAGATCCGCCACCTGGGTGGCGCCGTGTCGAAGGGCTCGGCGTTGACCTCGATGGGCCACCGCGAGCGGGAGTTCCTGTTGAACTGCGTCGTGCTCGCCGACCCGCCCCGGCACCGGGCACACCGGCTCGCCCGGCGCCCGCGCTCACGGCCCTGCTCGACGCACTCGGCGACGCGGTCGACGCCGACACCTACCTGAACTTCGCCGAAGGTGCGGAGCGCCGCAGGGGCATCGGGACCGACCCGCGAGCCGCCGCCGCGCTGCGGGGTGCGGTTCGCTTCGACGTCGACGGCCGGTTCCGCTTCGGTGTCGACCACCGGGCCGCGGTCCAGCCCGGCGGCACCGCGACGGACTGAGCCGGGCGGTCCGGGTCCGCCGAGCGGATGGCCGGGTCGGATGGGATGGCCGGGTCGGGTCGAGCGATCGACCCGGCCCGGCTCAGGCGCGTGCGGCGTTGCGACGCCAGCGCTGTGTGGCGCCGGCGAGCAGGGGAAACCCGGAGCGCGCCTCGAGCCGTTCGGCCGACGCGAGGTGACGCTCGACCGCCTCGTCGTCACCCTTGCGCAGCGACAGCGACGCGAGCACCAGGTCGGCAGCGCCCCAACAGCCGATCGCCGAGCCGACCGTGACCAGCTCCCCGGCGAACTGGGTGAGCTGCTCGTAGAGGTCGGGCACCTCTGCGGAATCGACCATGGCGGCGGCCATCGCCCACGAGTAGACGCCGAAGTCGCTCGACCAGCCGGGCTCGATGTCGCCGTACCAGCGGTCGAACAGCGCCCGGGCGCCGGCGCGGTCGCCGGACTCCGCCAGGGCGATCACGGGCAACGCCCGCAACCCGGCATACGTCGGGTCGGCACACGCGGCCGCCAGCTCGTCGGCCATCGTGCCGAGCGTGCCCTCCCACCATGCCGCGCACGACGGCAGGACGATGGCGCACCACGTCGCTCCCCAGAGATCGGTGGCCGCCATGCGCTCTCGGCTCTCCTCGGCCTTCGCACGTGCCGCATCGAGGTCGCCGTCGAGCAGCAGACGTGTCGCCTGCTGGTACGACACCTGGGCCTCGATCTCGGGGATGGACAGCGTCGCGGCGATGTCCGACGCCCGTACGAGGTCGGCCTGGTACGTCTCGACGTCGCACTGGCGCAGCGAGAGCGACAGCCGGTGCATCCGGGCGATGGCCTCGGCGTGGATCGGCAGACCGGACCCGACCAGGTCGAGCGCCTCGGCGACGAGCGCCATGCGAGGTTCGTCGTAACCGGGCTCCCACGAGGCGATCATCAAGTTGTTCAGCGTCCGGCTCAGCAGCTCCGGATCGCCGAGCTCACGAGCGATCTCGACCGCCTCGGTGCCCGCCGCGATGCCGCGCCGGCGTTCGGGGCCGTAGTAGAGCTCGACGGCGAGGGTTCCGAGGGTCTCGGCTCGGCTGCGGTCCCCCAGCTCGGGAGCCTGCGACAGCCGGTCCAGCAGTCCGACCATGCGGTGATCGACGACGCCGAGGTCCCGCCAGTTCCACAGGGACACCCCACCGTAGACCGACGTCGCGCTGGCGAGTCGAGGCACGTCGCCGAGTGCGGTCGCCTGACCGATCGCCTCTTCGAGCACGGCGTGCACCGCGGCCAGGTCGCCGTTGAGGCGCAGGTCCCGGGCGAGCTCGATGCGGGCGTCGATGCGCTCGGCGACGCTCACGTCGGGGTCCCGGTCGAGCGCTGCGACCAGGCGTCGAAGGTTGAGCGAGGACTGGTCCCACGAGTAGCGGCTCCGCGCCGCCTCGGCGGCCAGTCGGGCGTACGTCGCGGCGCGGTCCGCGGGCGCGCTGCGTCCGGCTGCCGCGTACTGGGCGGCGAGCTCGTCGACCGGCGGCAGGCCGTTCGCGTGCAGCTCCTCGAGGGTCGTGGCGATCCGCGCGTGCAGCTTCGAGCGTTGCAGCTTGGTCAGCGATGCGAGGATCGAGTCGCGGCCCAGGTCGTGCGCGAAGCTCCAGCTCCACCCGTCGCCGGCCTCGACGACCACCTCGGTCAACACGGCCGGCTCGATCAGCGCCGCGGCACGGTCCACGTCGACGCCGGAGGCCCGTGCGAGCAGCTCGACGTCGACCGACCCGGTGCTGGTCGCCGCGACCGCCGCGATGCTCAGCAGCGTCTGTGTGTCGTCGGGCAGGCGCTGCACACGCCGGCGGATGACGTCGCGCACGGACGCGGGGATCTGGTCGTGATCGGCGAGCGGGTCGTGTGCGCCGTCGGGCAGACGCCGCTCGCTGCGCAGCAGCTTGACCAGCTCGGTCAGGAAGAACGGGTTGCCGCCGGTCCGCTGGTGCAGCGTCCGGCTGAACGCGGCGAGATCGACAGGACCGACGAACGCGGCGTCGCCGTCCTCGGCGACGGCCGCGACCAGCTGGTCCACATCGCCGGCGCCGAGCGGCCCGACAGCGAGGCGCTCACCGGAGCGGGACCTGCCGATCGCAGAGAGCGTCTCGTCGAGGGCGGCGAGGTCCTGCGCGTCGGTGCGACGCGTGGTGACCACGACGAGCAGACCGGTGTCGTCGATCCGATCGAGCAGCAGGCGGAGCAGCTGCAACGACGCCGCGTCGGCGGAGTGCAGATCGTCCACGACGACGACCAGGTGATCGCTGCGGCCGTGGCTGACGAGACGATCGACCGTCGACGACAGGAGCATGAACCGGTCGTGCTCGGGGTCCGCGGAGGCCTCGCCCCCTGCGGCGAGCACGGGGGCCGACGCGGGCACTGGATCGGCGGGCTGGGTGTCGACGGGCTGGGCGTGCGGACGCTGTGCGATCTGGGTGAGCAACTCGTGCCAGGGCCACAGGGGCGGTCGACCGGCGTCGGCGACGCAGCGGGTCCAGACGACACCGAGGGCTCGACCCGACGCCTCGTCGGCGAGCTGTTCGACGATCCGGGTCTTGCCGATGCCCGCGGTGCCCTCGAGGGCGATCACCCTGCCGCGTCCGGCCGCCACGGCGTCGAGACCGGCGCGCAGCACCGACAGCTCGTGGTCGCGTCCGACGAACCCGCCACGTGCGACGGGTCGAGCGGCGAGCGGCTCGGGACCAGCGTCGGCCGCGGTGGGAGCGGCAGTGCTCGGGTCGACGGCCGGGGCCGGTTCGATCACCTCGGGGGTCGCCGGTGCCGGCGACGAGGGCTCGGGGCCAGGAACCGTGCCGGCAACGGGAGCGGTCCATGCGAGCACGGCGTCGTCCTGTCGCAGCACGGCCTCTTCGAGCTCGCGCAACTCGCGCCCGGGTTCGATGCCGAGCTCCTCGCCGAGCAGCCGGCGGCATTCCTGGTAGGTCCGCAGCGCGTCGGCCTGCCGGCCGCTGCGGTACAGACCGAGGATGCGCTGGGCCCACAGCCGCTCCCGCAGCGGGTTCGCCGCCGAGAGCGTCTCGGCGCGGGTGACCGCTTCGGCGGCGTGGCCGAGCGCGAGCTCGGCGTCGATGCGCCGCTCCTGTGCGAGCAGGTGCAGCTCCTCGAGGCGGGTCACGAACGACAGCACCGCGGGTTCGCCGGCGAGGTCGGCCAGCGGGGTGCCGCGCCACAGCGACAGCGCGGCGTCGAGCGGCTCGACCGCCGCGGCCGGATCCCCCGCGTCCACCAGCGCCGCGCCCCGGGCGACGTGACGTTCGAAGTCCTCGACGTCGAGCTCTCCCTCGCCGACGACCAGGCGGTAGCCCGGCGGCTCGGTGATGAGCACCTCGGCGGGCGCCCGGTTGGGACGATCAGGTTCGAGCAGCTTGCGCAGCTGCCACACGTAGGCCTGCAGCGTCGCGGTCGACGACGCCGGAGGCTCACCGGCCCACAGCTGATCGATCAGGCGGTCGAGGGGCACGACCCGGTTCGCGTCGACCAGCAGCAGCGTCAGCAACGATCGGAGCTTCGGGCTGCCCAGGCGTCGGCGAGCACCGGCGGCGTCGTACACCTCGAGAGGGCCCAGGAGTGAGTACTTCATGCGTGCCCCTGAACCGGGAGTGCGATGCGGCGACGTCGTGACGATACCGGGACGAGCCGTCGGTCGCTCGGGCGTCGTGACCCTAACCGGCACCGCCGGACTCCCACGTCCCGGTGCCTCCGACCAGGTCGAAGCCCAGTCGACGCAGCTCCTCGACGACGCCGTCGCCGGCTGACCCCTCGACGTCGATGCGGGTCACGCCCCGACCGACCAGCTCCCGGAGCGCGGCACCGACCAGTCGACGTTCCAGCGAGGGGGGACCGCCGTCGAGCAGCACCGGCACCAGACGAGCGGAGTCGGCGTGGACCCAGACCTCGAGGGCGCCGGCCACGTCGTCGCCGGCGGCGTTCAGGTCGCCCAGCCAGAAGCGCTCGCGGGACACCGACCCTTCGTCGAGTCGTTCGTGTCGCACGATGAGCATCCGGTCGGGGGTCGGATCGGAATCGGAGTGCCCCATCGACCCGAGGGTGGCCAGCGTCGTTCGCGTCCCACTCGCGTCCCGCTCGCGGTTCGACACAGCGCCCGTGGGATCGGCACAGCGCGTGGGATTCGACACAGCGCGTGGGATCGGTGGAGCGCGTGGGATCGGTGGAGCGCGGCGATACCGTCGCTCCGGTGATCGCACCGACCCACCCCCGCCGCCCGATGCTCGCCCGCACGCTGATCCTCTCGATGTTCGCCCTGCTCGCTGCGAGCTGTGGCGAGACGGTCGACACCGACGCCGGGTCGGGCTCCTCGGCGTCGACCACGACCGCGGCCGGCGCCGAGGACCTCGAGGTGCAGCCCGAGGGCCACGAGGAGGCCGAGGGGCACGATCTGGCGCTCGGCGACGACACACCCAAGGACCCCAAGGGCCGCCACTTCCTCCACCAGGGCGACACGGGACCCGACGTGACGACGTTGCAGCAGCGACTGATCGAGCTCGGTGCGCCCATCGGGGCCGCCGACGAACTCTTCGGCGACAAGACACTGCAGGCGGTGATGGCGTTCCAGCGTTCCGAGGGCCTCACACCCGACGGCGTCGTCGGCACCAAGACCTGGGCGTCGCTCGACGCCCCGGCGAAGCCGATCTCGTGGTCGCTGCCCGAGGTGCCGACGCAGCACGCGACCGACGAGCCCACGACCGTGCCCGGAGCCGGCGCTCCGTCGGGCACCGCACCGTCGGGCGACGGCGCTGCCGCGGGTGCGGCGACCGCACCGCACAACGACCCCGCGGCGGGCGGCGGGGCGTGGGCCAAGGCGGTCGTCTCGCTCTCGCAGCAGACCGCGACGTTCTACGACGGGGCCGGCAACGTGGTGCTCCAGGCACCGATCTCGTCGGGCAAGAACGGGCTCACCCCGCAGGGCACCTTCCACGTGCAGTCCAAGAGCGCTCGGGCCTTCTCGGGCAACGGCGTCTACATGAACGACATGGTGCGCTTCAACGGCGGCATCGGCTTCCACTCGATCCCGAAGAAGGCGTCCGGCGAGGACCTGCCCACACCGCTCGGCCAGGCGCCGGTGAGCCACGGCTGCATCCGCATGGCCGACGCCCAGGCGCAGCTGGTGTTCGAGCACCTGCCGGTCGGGGCGCTCGTCGAGGTCCACCCCTGACGCGTCGACGGTCGTCGACCGGCGGGCCGGTTTCGAAGGACACCCACTCGGGGACCTGACCGGTTGGGACCACCCCGAGGAGTGACCATGCCGGGCAAGTCGTCGAACGTGAAGAACGAGAAGCAGTACGAAGCCCTGAAGGACAAGGGCATGTCGAAGGAGCGCGCCGCCAAGATCGCGAACTCCCCCGGCGCGTCGAAGCACGGTGGGAAGAAGTCGCACTCGGGTTCGGGGAAGTCGAACCAGGGCGGGACCACCGCGCAGCACAAGGCCGCCGGGCGCAAGGGCGGCAAGGCCTCGGCGAAGAGCACGAAGAAGTAGCAGAGCGCGCACTCCCGTTGACCACAACCTCTCCCAAGCGAACGATTTGTCGCATTTCCCGGCATCCTGAATCAGGTACTGCTCGGGAGGCTCGATGGAGAACGATGGATGGCAACCGGCGCGTCTCATTCCGACGTCCGGAATCAACGGCCCAGACGAGGCGGAGCGGCGCGCTACTTCGGCGTTGCTTGCCGTACTGCACGCTGTGCGGGAGTTCCGCGTCGCGACACTCAAGCGGTTCGGCGCCCCGGCAGGCGTTCTGGAGTGCTTCATCGAAGTCCCGCTCCATCTCGACGAGGAAGAACCGTCATTCCTGACGGCCTCCTCAGGTGACTCGCGGCAAGACCCAGTGGACAGCCTTGGTCGAGGTCAAGACGGGTTCCGGCGAGCTCCAGCGTGAGCAGGTCGAGAACTATCTCGATGCAGCGCGGGATCAGAGCTTCGACTGCGTGATCACGATTTCGAATCAGCTCGCACCAGCACCCGGGGTGCACCCGGTCACGGTCGACAGACGCAAGCTTCGAAAGGTGGAGCTCCATCATCTGTCCTGGGCCGAGATCGTCACGGCGGCGGTCCAGACCCGGGTGCATCGCGGCGTGGAGGATCCTGATCAATCGTGGATTCTCGGCGAGCTGATCCGCTATCTCGAGCACCCACGGTCAGGCGCACTCGATTTCGACGACATGGGTCAAAGCTGGGTCGGAGTTCGGGACGCGGCGGTGGCGGGCACCTTGCGGGCGAACGACAAGGGGTTGCTCGAAGTTGCGTCACGCTGGGACCAACTCCTGCGGTTCGCCGCCATACGGCTCGGCCGCGAGCTCGGTGCCGACGTCCAGGTCGTGATTCCGCGGCGGGAGATCGCGGATCCGGCGAGCAGGCTCAGCCGGTTCGTGAACGAGCTCGTCACCACTGGCACGCTCTCCGGCACGCTGCGGATCCCTGATGCCATCAGCGACGTCGACGTGTGTGCCGACGTCCGCACCAGCACGATCTCCGTGTCGATCGAGGCCGCCGCCCCTCAGGAGGGGCGCCACCAGACCAGGGTGAACTGGCTCGTTCGCCAGCTCGCCGATGCGCCTGCCCAGCTCCGAGTCGACGCATTGTTGAGCGGCACAAAGGCGTCGACGAGCGAGCTGCTGGGAACCGTGCGGGACGATCCAACCGTCTTGATCGACCCACAGAAGCGCGGGTTCCGAGCATTTCGGCTGACTGCACTCTCCGCACTGGGCACGAAGCGAGGGACCGGACGGGGTGCCTTCATCGACTCGGTTCTCTCGGCGATCGATGGCTTCTACGAAGGCGTGGTCCAACCACTGAGACCTTGGAGCCCCAAGGCCCCTCAACTGCCCAAGTCCGGCAAGACCGCTGCTGAAGAGGCAGGGATCGACACGACACCTCCGCCAACTGACCTCGAAGACGAGAGTGCGCCTGGGATCACGGGTGGCCCCCAGGAGACGAGGCTGCCACCGGTCGCCGGTGACGACCTGAACGGTGCCGACCGGATTCCTGCTGCGCTGACTCCGCCCCCGCCACCGACGTTGACGATGGTGATGTGGGACAGAGCAAGTGAGCGAATCGACAGAGAGCGCGAGCACGCGTCGCAGCCCGGCGAGCGCTGACTCGAAGAGCGGCGTCCGAACGCGCCCGAGGCCTCCGTCGGCGGACGACGGAGACCTCGAAACGTTCTTGTGCCCAGCGCCGTTCGACGCGTCGCCGATCAGCAGCTGCCGCTGCGACCGAAGTCCTGGGTCCAGTACGGGGTGCCGTCGGCGCCGCGGGCCAGGCCGAAGCCGACGTGCTGATAGTTCGGGTTCAGCAGGTTCGTCCGGTGTCCCGACGAGCGCAGCCAGCTGCCCATCACCGAACCGACGTCGGGCGAGCCCGCCGCCACGTTCTCGGCGAGCGCCGTCCAGCCCCGGTAGCCGGCGTTCTCGGCCCGCTGCTTCATCGTCGTGCCGCCCCAGCCGGTGTGGGTCATCTGCGACGCCGAGGCCTGGAAGTCGGAGTGCCCCTGAGCCGCGGCCTGCAGCGTTCCGCACAGCTGCAGCGGCGGTGCACCCGCTTGGGCCCGACTCGCGTTCACGGCGTTCAGCATCTCGCCGGCCCAGGGTTCCACGGCCTGCGGTCGAGCACCGCAGGCACCCAGGGTCAGGAGGGCGACGGGGAGGATGAGGAGCAGTGCTCGGCGCATGCGATCTGATCGGCACGATCCAACCAGATACTTGAGCAAGAAACTGCTGTGCGGGAAACCCGCTGCGCTGAGCTGTGGCGATCACGCGTCGCTCGGTGATGCCGCCCTCGTCCCACCGAGTCCGATCCGGGACGAGATCGGCTTCCCCGCCTACATCCGGAAGTCCTTCGACGTCGTCGCGCCGCAGGCGGCGGCCCGTCACTTCGACCGGGCGAGGCGAGCTCGCTGCGTCGAACTCGCCGCGTTCAGAGGCGGATGACGAGCCCGTCCCTCGGTGATGCGCTACCAGCGAGGGTCTCGAGCCACGCCGCGCGGAGCCCCTCGGGACCGTCGCCCACCACGACGTCGACCCAGCCGGCGACGACCGGGGCGAAGCGCGCCCACGCCTCGGCGTGTCGCTCCTCGACCCCGTGCGGGCCCCAGTCGGTGTAGCGCTTGCGCATCTGGTCGGGGGCGAAGAAGAAGGTCGGCGCACCACCGGGCAGCCCGCCGTCGGTCAGGTCGGGGGCGGCGTCGTGGTGCGCGGCGCCGACGACCGCGGAGTGCACCGGCGACACCCGCTCGTGCACCCGTCGGCGCAACGGTGCGTCGCCGGCGATGTCGACGTAGGCGGTCGGGACCTGCGCGAGCTCGTCGACCTCGTCGTAGGTGCGGACCTCGTCGTAGCAGCCGAGCGACTCGGTGAACGCGCGGTTCGCCTCGCTGGTCAGACCGACGCGGTGCACGCCGTCGAGCAGGAACGCCGTGCCGTACGCGGTCTTGCTCGAGGCGCTGCTGATGACCACCGAGTCGGCCCCGAAGCAGTCGTGGTCGGTCAGGTAGTCCGCGAGCATGAAGCTCGTCATGAACAGCGGGCGGTAGAGGACCTGGAGGTCCTCGAGCTCGGGGTCGTAGGCGGGGTCGGCCGTGGTGGTCGTCAGACCGTTGTACGGCGTCGGCAGGTGCTGGCGGTGCGGGCTCGCGTCGCGGAAGCCATGGGCGTCGACCTTCGCGGGCTGCACGATCAGGTGGCTGCTCGTCGGCAGGTAGCCGTAGAGCCGTGTACCTTCGAGCACTCCGGGGACCGTGCTCTGCTCGACCTCGGCGAAGCCCCACAGCGGCACCCGCCCCTGGGGCACGCCGTCGATGTCGCTCGTGGGGAAGAAGTCCCAGTACTGCATCGCGTCGCCGAACACCGCGTACGTCACGTTGTTGGCGCTCATGCCGACGCGGTCGACGCGCAGCACGACCTGACCCGGCCCCGGTTCGAGCGACGGCACCTCGACCACCGTCGCTCGGGAGAGGTCAGCTCGGTCGACTCGCAGATCCCATGCCATGGACGAGGTGTCTACCGCACAGTCCGCGCCCGATGCTGCGTCGAGTGCGAGGACTCGTGTTCTCGGTGGACGACGAAGCGCCTCGGCGGTGTCGGCGAGGACGGTTCCGGGGTAGTCGCTCTGGACGAACCTCGAAGGAGGACCGATGTCCGACACCGACGACACATCGACCGACCAGTCCCCGCCACCAGCTGATTCGAGCGACGAGGACGAGCTCTCCCCGGGATCACAGATCGCACGCGACGAGGAGCCGGCCGAGCCGAACGAACCGGGCTGACCTGATCCGTCTCGCCGAAGCGACTCCGACGTCAGCCGGAAGTCGCCGTCCACCGCACCGACTCCGTCCAACGACGCCGGAGCGTTCGCCCGCCGAGGCTTCGGTGTCAGTGCCCCTCGATATCATCGAACACATGTTCGATACCGACGATCCCTCCGGTGCGGCCGACCGGTTGCCACCCGACGACGACTCCTCGGTGAGCGGTCTGGCGGTGCTGCAGGCATGGCGTGCGGGACTCGCGGCCGAGTACGACCGCCTCGACGAGGACGACTTCGCTCAACGCCTGTCAGGTCGCGTCGATCTCTCGGGTCTCCTCGACATCCTGACGGGTGCTGCCGAGCGTGACATGGCCGAACTGTCCGACGACGGGTTGCTCCGCGCGGCACGCGACCTCGAGGCAGCACGCCGCGTGCTCGACGCGACGAGCCTCGCCGTCCTGGGAGAGCTCGAGACACGCGACACCTTGAACCAACTGCACGGCCTGCGCACCGGCACCTGGTTCGCAGACGCGACCGGTCAGGCCAGCGGCGTCGCCCGGGCCCGGGTACGTCTCGCCGCCGACCTCCGCGACCGGCTGCCCGAGGTCGCCGACGCGATGGCATCGGGTCGGGTCGGCGAACAACACGCTCGAGCGCTCGTCACAGCGCTCAACAACAGTCGGATCACAGAGCTGTTGCTGCCGATCGTGCCCGACCTCATCGCCGATGCCCAGGAGCTGTCCTTCGACCTGTGGCGAGCCAAGCTCATCGCCCTCGTGTCGTGCCTCGACGCCGACGGCCCCGAGCCCAAGGATCCCTGCGCCGACAACACCGTCACGTTCACTCGCGGGCTCGACGGCCGTTGGGTGCTGCGCGGCGAGTTCGATGCCGTCACCGGCGCGGTGATCCGTGACGCCGTGACAGCCCGAGCCGACTCGCTGTTCCACGCCCGGCGCCGCGACGAGGAGGTCGCTCCCAGCGATCTGCCCACGCCCAGCCATCGCCGGCTCATGGCCCAGGGCATGCACGAGATGGCACGTGCCGACCGGGCCGACCGGCACAAGGGCGCAGGTCCTGCGCCGGAGACGATCTATCACCTCGACGCAGCCGATCCCAGTCGTCTCGTCGACGACGATGGCATCCCGATCGGTGACACCGGACGACGCACGATCATGTGCGATCCGCTGCTCCGGGGTGTCGTCTTCGGCCTGCACCGCACCGTGCTCGACGTCGGCGAGCTGCAACGACTCGTGACCGCAGCGCTCCGCCGAGCGCTGGACCGTCGCGACGGCGGCTGCGTGTTCCCCCGCTGCACCGCACCCGCCTCGTGGACCGACGCCCACCACGTCCACCACTGGCAGGACGGCGGACCGACCGACCTCGCCAACCTCGCCTCGCTGTGCCGCTATCACCACGGCGTCTCGCATCGCAAGGGTTGGAGAATGGGCACCACCGACGACGAGTGGTTCTGGTGGGTGACCCCCACCGGGGACTTCCTGTGGTCCCAACGCAAGGGTCGACAGCGCACGGGGGCTCCGCCTCCCCAGGCCCTCCAGCTCCTGGCCTGACCCTGCTGCAGGGGCGACGCACGAGGCGCCGGAGCCAGGCCCTTCAGTCAGCCGGCTGCCAGGGGTGGTCATCGTCGACGCGCGTCGAGGCAGGACCTTGGGCCCTGTCGCGCGGGAAGCAGTTGTCGGATGATGCGGTGAAGCCCGCGGCGACCTCGACGGGCGAGGAGGCGACCATGTCCGAGCACCGCGTTCTCGAGCAATGGGTCCCGCGGCGACGCGGCCAGGTCCGTTCCTTCGCTGCCGCCACGCTGGTGGTCGCCCTCGCGTCGTTGGGTGCCACCGCGTGCGCCCCCGAGCCGACGCCGCGCCTGGCGGCCTGCCCGGCCCGCACCGAGGTGCCGCTCGAACCGGCCGACCCGGTGTACTTCTCGCTGCCCCGCGCGGTGTCACCCGACGGCGAATGGCTCGTGGCGTCACGCGTGGTGGGTGCCGGCTTCGACCTGTCGCTGCGGCGCACCCGGACCGACAGCTCGAGCACGCCGGTGGGTTCGCTGCCCGTCGCCGATGTGGTGTCCGGGACCCTGTTGGTGTCCGTTCCGACCGACGGGTCGCAGGTGGTGTTCGGCACCGCCGGAACCGCCGCCACCGAGGACGCTCCGCAGACCACGTTGAGCCGCTGGCGGGCGACGACCGGCTCCGTGTCCGACCTCCCTGTGCCGGTGGTCTCCTCGCCGCCGCCCGGTGTGCCCTACCCGATGAACGCGTTCGCGCTCTCCGCCGACGGCCGACGGGTGCTGTGGCGGCAGTCCTTCCTCGACAGCTCGGGTCCCGCCCCAGTGCTGCGCCACGTGCTGGTGGTCACCGACGCGACCACCGACGCGGTGCTGTCCACCGTGGTCGACACCACCGTCGTCGGAGCACCCACCAGCGACGGCTCGGTCCTCCTCGACGGCTACCGACTGATCAGCACGGCCACGGGCGCGGTGACCGACCTCGCGGCCGACGCGTCGGCGGCCATGGCCGCCTTCCCCGGCACGGAGCTGTACGCGACCGGCATCAGCGACGACCTCCGCTACCTGGCGTTTCGCCGATTCGACGCGACCCAGGTCCCGGGCGTGCAGAGCTTCGTGGTGTGGGACCGGACCACCGGCACCGGCCGTGTGGCGCTCCAGCTGCAGACCACCGGTCAGCCGGGCCAACCCCAGCTGCAGTTCAACGCCGTCACCCCCGGAGGGTCGCTGCTGGCCACCCGATGGGTGTCCCGGCACGACCTGGGCGAGGTGGTGGAGTCCCACCCGACGGCCGGAGTCCTCACGGTCGCGACCGAGGCCACCGAGCTGACCCCGCAGTTCTCGTGGATGGTGAGCAGCTCCGACGGTCGCACCGTCGTCGTCTCCCGACAGAGCCTGATCGGCCAGCAGCTCGTGGCCCAGCGCTGCTTCTGACGTCCAAGACCTCGCAGGGAAGCACTTCGCAACCCGCACGGAGGTTCGACTGCGCAGGGGGTGGTGCGGCCCGACGGCGGCGAACGTCCAACTCTTCTGACGGCGCCCCCGGCGGCACTGCCCCACCCGGGTGCTGGTACCACCGTTCTCTCGAGCTGCATCTCGTCGGTACTGTTGCAGTCCCGGGCCTCTAGCTCAGTTGGTAGAGCAGTGGACTTTTAATCCATCGGTCGTGGGTTCGAGCCCCACGGGGCCCACCTGCCAGCCCGACGGTCGCTCGCCGGACGGGCACTCAGACCGACGGCCAGTCGACCGGCTGCGCGCCGGCGCGGATCTCCTGCACGACGCGGGCACGGTCGATCGCCTCGACCCACTCCTGCTCGGACGCCTCGCCGACCTCGGGATCGAGCCGCCACGACACCATCGCGGTGCCGCCGTCGCCGGTCCCCCACTCCACGACGACGAACGGCCGGTCCTTGCTGCGGATCGCTCGCACCCCCGGCCGCCGCACGACCTGGCGAGCCGACACCGACACGACGTCGACAAGATCGATGGTGAACACGGTGCGCGGCTCGCGCACCGAGAAGCCCAACGTGTCGTCGGTCAGCCACAGCACGCCGGTGCCCCGCACGGGCGCACGGTCGGCCGAGTGGCCCATGCAGCGAGCCGAGCGGCGCAGCGCCGCACCCTTGGGCACATCGTGCGAGGCGACCTCGGTCAGGTCGAACACGACCCGCCGCCGAGCGGTCCCGAAGCGGCCGCGCACCAACAGGAGCGCGAGCACGCACAACACGGCGCCGAGTGCGACCGCGCCGAGGATCGTCAACACGACCTGCATCTCGATCGCACCGAAGGTCACGACGTCCTCCATGCACCGGCACGTGCCCATCGGAGGCGCACGCGAAACTTGTGCGCGCCATCATCCCACATCGGGAAGTTCGTCCCCCACACGTTGTCGTGCAGGCAGACGTGCCAGCCGTCGGACAGATCGACCGGGACGGGCGGCCACTCGAGCAGCCTGGGTCGCCCCGGTGCGACGAGCGAGCTGTCGATCAGCTCCAGCTCCACACCGGCGGCGTGGCGCACCCGGTCGGCGCAGTGCAGGTGCACACCTCCGCCGGGGACGACCTCGAAGGGCGACACCCACTCGTCCAGCTTCGACATCCGCCACTGCTCGGGCCGTTCGACGGGCGGGGCGAACGTCCACCAGACCGCGCCCGGCCATCGGGCAGCGGGCCGGTCGAACCACTGCAGCTCGAACTCGACCGCGGCGTCGTCGCCGTCGACACGGCTCACGGTCATCTCCGCACGGGCCGGCAGCGAGACCGGTGCATCGGCGGGTGCGTCGAACGTCAGCACGGCGACCACCGCGTCCCCCTGTTCGACCACCTCGGTCAGCCGCGGCGTCCACCAGCGCGACAGCGCGCCGGACCCGTCGAGGCCCGGCTTGGTGTTGTCCCACCGAGCCCACCACTCGTCCTCATCGGCCGTTCCGGCGTTGTAGGTCGAGTACCAGCGTTCGAAGTCGGCGGCGTCGAAGGTCTGGAACTCGAGCCGTGCCAACGGCGCGTCGGGCGATGCCAGGCCCTGTTTGTCCGCATCGTGTTCGTCCGCGTCATCCGTCTCAGCACTGCGCAGTCCGATGACCGCGCCGTCGACGTCGAAGGTGACCGCCAGGTCGCGGAGCCGAGCCGTCGCCGGTTCCTTTTCGTCGTGACTCGGCTCCGAGGCACCCCCGAAGGTCACGCGCTCGACCGCTCCGACGTCGGCGACCCGAGCGACGACCGTGCGCGTCGCAGCGAGCGCCCGTCGTGCCTCGTCGGCCAGGTCGTCGCGACCGCCCTCGTCGAGCCGGTCGACGAACGCGTCGAGGTAACGCCGCTGCTCCTCCCAGCTCTCGGCGAACGCCCGAGCCGCGTCCGGGCCCAACTCCGGTGATCCGTCGACACGATGTGTCGATGGATCACCGGAGATCGCGCTGGAGTCGCCAGGGTGCAGCAGCGACGCCAGCGCATCGGCGGACCAGTGCGCGGTGTCGGGCCAGTGCGTCTTCTGGTCCAGGCCCCAGGTGTGCTCGGCGACGCACAGCAGCGACGTCGACGCGGCCCGCAGCGACGGGTCGTCGGCCGCGACGAGACCGGAGTCGATCCAGCGGCGACGCAGTCGACACAGCTCGCGGAAGCCCGCTGTCTTGCCGGGGTCGCTGCCGACGCCCTGGATCCACGTGTCGCCGATCTCAGCGTCGAGCACCGGCAACGTCTCGGCCGTCGCGGCCATCACCGCGGCGACGTCGTCGAGGGTCGCTGCCGCGATCTGGGCCGAAGGGAACCGATGCGACAGGGCTGACCACTGGGCGATGACCTCGTCGGCCCGGCGCGGTCCCAGGTTGTCGCCGGTCAGGTCGACGACGACCGCCACGGGACCGGAAGGCCCCGGGACGTCCACGATCTGCACGTCGCCGTAGCCGCCGGGCTGGTACATCACCTGGATCGACCGCCGGTCGCCGTCGGCGCCCGCCGCAGGGTCGACCCAGCGGAACCGGTGCGGCACCTCCGGACACGCCGAGGCCGGGTTCACCCCGACGTGCAGGAAGTCCACCCCCGCGTCGGCGAGCACCGAGACGAGCCCACGGGTGTGGCCGGGCACGTCGGTCACCTTGGCGGCGCGGGTGTGGCGGCCGAATCGGCGGTCGAGCTCGGCGGACAGGCTCAGACCGTGTTCGAGCAGCGACCGATCGCAGTACTCGGTGTGCAGCGTGAAGGGCAGCGCGTGCCAACACAGGTCGCCGTGCTCGATCGCCTGCTCGAGATCCGCCCGGCGCGCCCGGTCCGCCGCCTCCAGCGCTTCGGTGAGGATCCACGATCCGGTGGTCCAGCGGAACCGCTCGGGGCCGCCGCGGTCGCGCAGCCGCTCCGCGACCGCCATGGCGCGAGGGAAGTACTCGTCGAGGTAGCGCGCTCGCACCTGGGCCGCAGTTCCGGTGAACCCGACGTCGAGGTGCGTCTTGGCGACGACCAGCACCGTCGCCACCCGGGCGTCGGCAGCGGCCTGCACCGGCGCGCCCGGTCCGGCCGGTTCTGGGACGGGCCCGGTCATCGGGTGTCCGCGACCACGACGCCGACCGCGCCGGCCAGGACCAGCGCCACGACGAGTGCCGGGTTCCACGTCGATGCGTCCAGCCCGTCGGCCACCGCCGGCGCCGGGGCGAGGACCGCGCCGAGCGCCACGCAGGTCGACACCGCGTTGAGTGCGACGTGGAGCGCCGCCGGCGGTGACGAGCTGGCGCCGAAGCAGCCGCACGAGCGCAGCCCGCGCCGCCACGAGGCGGCCACGATCACGGTGAAGACCAGATAGGAGAGCGTGACGAGCACGGCGGTCAGGCGGCCGCCCACCACCAGCGCCGCGCCGCCGACGAGCAGTTCGACCGCACCCAGGACACGACCGGCGAGCGCGCCGCGGGCCGGCTCGCCGGCGGGCAGCACGCCGAGCTCGACGAGCGCGGCCCCCAGGGGGGCGGGATCGAGCAACTTGGTGACCCCCGACGCGAGCAGCACGAGGCTCACCACCCAGAACGCACCGTCGAGGACCGACACGGGCCGAGCGTACCGAAGCGGCGCCGAAGGACCCCGTTCCGGAGGTCTGTGGCCGGTAGGGTTCGGCCCGGCGCCGATGGGCGTGGGAGACCGGCGGCCAGGAACGCCGAGATATTTCTGGAGTGGCGTCAACGCGTCGGCAAGCCTGGACGTTGAGAGGGGGTGGAGCAGTGCGAAAGCGTCAGGGCGACGATGCATTCCGGGAGTACTACGAGCGCATGCAGCCGCGTGCCGTGGGCACCGCGCGTCGACTCATCGGTGACCGCGACGTCGCCGAGGACATCGTCGCCGAGGCGTTCGCCCGTGCCTACGCCCGGTGGAGCGTCGTGCTCCAGCACCCCAACCCGGACGCCTGGCTGCTCCGGGTGGTCGGCAACCTGGCCGTCGACCACGTTCGACGTGAGGCGCGACGACCGCCGCTGCAGCGCGCCGCAGGTCGCTCCGACCCGTCGGCCGACACCGCGGCGCTGCGCACCGACCTCGCCGACGCCCTGCACCGTCTCTCGGGCCGCCAGCAGGAGGTCGTCGTGATGCGGTACCTGATCGATCTGACCGAGGACGACGTCGCGGTGACCCTTGGCATGTCCAACGGCTCGGTCAAGACGCACCTTCACCGCGCCACCACGAAGCTGCGCGCCGAGCTCGCCGACGATCCATTCGCGATCGAGAACATCGGAGCTGCAGATGGGTGACGGCAGTGGCACTTCGAATGGCGGCTCGAACAGCTTCCCGCCGGTCGGGGCACCCGACCGCTACGACATGATCGTGCAGCGCGGTCGCGCACTGCGCCGTCGTCGTCGCTACACCCTCGGAGCCGGTGCAGGCGGCACGGTCGTCGCACTCGCGGTCGCCGTGGTGCTCGTCACCAACGGCGGCCCCGAGGACCCGACGATCACCGAGCTCGCCGACAAGGGCACGACCACGACCGAGGCGATCGTCTCTGCCGACGAAGGCGCCACGACCACCACGTCGACCGTGCCGATGCCCGACGTGATGACCGTCACGATCGACTCGGCCACCTCGATGGTGCTCGTCCAGGACCCGACCCAGCCGGTCCACGACGACTCGAAGCAGTGCGTCTACCTGCAGCTCACCGACCCCGCAGGCAACTTCGTCGCCGAGGGGTCGGGCTGCAACACAGGAACCGGCCCGGTCGAGGTCCCCCTCAATCCCCCGGGCGTCGAGATCAACGCCGGATGCACGTTGGACCGCTACGACCCCGCCGAGCTCGCCGCCCTCCCGACCGGCGAGGCCAGCTCGAGCTTCGTCTACCGGCTCGACCCGACCATCCCCGGCGGTGAGTACGCGCTGACCGGCACGGCTGTGTCCGGTCTCACCGACGGCTGTGCCGACACCGATGACACGACCTTCGAACGCGAGAATGTTGCCGAGGGCAAGACCACGATCGAGCTCCCCTAGGGAGCTCCGCCACTCCTGACCGGGTCCCAGTCCGGTCTGGTCGCCGGCGGCCGGCGTCGCTTCTCTCCCACTCCCTCCAGCGACGCCGGCCCCGGCACCTCTCTCTGCGAACGTCCCCAGACAGGGCGGATCACCCTCTGTCGAGTCGGACTTCGACCGTGACAAGCTGACGAGATGGCCCAGGCCGAACCGCTTCCCGACCCCGAGGGCGACCCTCCCGAGGACGACCGTCCTGGCGACGCCGGCACGCTCGCAGCCCTCGCCGATCGAGCGGCGCGCACCTGGACCAGCGCCCTGCTGCGCGCCGGCAGCTGGGCAGACCGGATCGACTCGCCCGTGCCCCGGACCGAGACCGGCGCCGACGGTCTGGACGACAGCGCCTGGGTCGACGAGGGCGAGCGCGATGACGCGGACGTCGATCCCGCGGCCGGCCTCGAGGCCGAGGACCTGCTCGTCGACGCCGAGGTGCGTTCCGGGCGGGCCGCGTCGGTGTGGGCGGTCACCAAGGCCGCGGTCGGGTTGATCGGCGCCCCGGTCGCGGTGCCGACCATGACCGTCGCCGCCATGCGCACCGCCCGGATCACGACGGCGCGCATCGAGGCGTTCCCCGAGCACCTGCACGCCCTGGCCGAGGACCGGACGCCGCCGCTGCCGGGTCACCGCACCGTCCGCCGTTCGTCGGGTCACCGCTACCTGATCACCTCGGACCTGCACCGCTGCATCCCGGGTCGCCTGGACTGGCCGGAGCGCCAGCGGGTGAAGCGGCTCTACCTGCAGGTGCTCGAGGGCTACGCGGCCGACGGCTGGCACCTGATCGAGAACGGCGACGTCGAGGACTTCTGGATGGTCGGCGGTTCCACCTGGGGCACCGTCTACGACGTCGCATACCTCACCGGATCCGCCGCACGGGGCCCGAACCGTGAGGACGCACGCCGCACGATCCTCACCGAGCAGCTCGACCGGATCGTGGCGAACAACGCCGACATCTACCGGATGCTGCGAGAGTCGTTCTGCGCCGAGGGCCGCTACGCCCGCACGATGGGCAACCACGACGACGCCTACACCGACCCCTACATGGCCGACTACCTGCGTCACCACCTGCCGGGCGCCCAGGTCGCCGACACGATCCTGCTGTCACCCGACGGCAAGGGACCCGGCGACGGCATCGCCGGGGTCGACGCGGTCGTCGCCCACGGCCACCTGACCGACTCGTGGAACGGTCCCGGCTTCGCGCCGCTCGGCCGGGCGGTCACCTGGATGATCACCGGGCTCGACGACCTGCCCGCCATCCCGAAGGTCGACGGCCTGCCCGACGAGGAGGGCCTCGGACGCCTGCTCGGCGGTCGGGCGCGCAACCGGCTGATCAGCGTGGACCCGCGCTACGGCGGCAACCGGCGCTTCGACTCCATGGACGAGGAGCGGCTCTTCGCCCGCCTGGCCGACACCGAGCCCGACGACGGGTGGCCGTGGCTCGTCTACGGCCACACCCACTTCCCGATGCTCTGGCCCGAGAACCGTGCGGGTGAACCGGTGAAGTACGCGAACTCCGGCTGCGGTGTGCTCGAGGGCGCGTTCAGCGCGCTCGAGTGGGACACCTCGGAGCCGGACACCCCGCTCCGACTGGTCGTCTGGGTCCGTGGCGACGACGGACCGCGACGTCACGAGCTGGTGCCCGACGGCCCCACGTTCCGCCCCGTCGACCGCTGAGCCCCTGGCCGCTGGCCGCTGGCACCCGTCACCCGAATTCCGTCTCGCATTCGGTGCCGGGACACCGAATCGAGAGCGGAAGTCGGGGCGTTGCGCGATTCAGCGGCCGGTGTGGCCGAAGCCGCCCTCGCCGCGCTCGGTCTCGTCGAGCGAGTCCACCTCGACGAACTCGACGTGCTCCACCGCCTGGATCACCAGCTGGGCGATCCGCTCGCCGCGGGTCACCTGGAACGGCGTGGTCGGATCCGTGTTGACCAGCAGCACCTTGAGCTCGCCGCGGTAGTCGGAGTCGATCAGGCCCGGGGTGTTCAGCACCGTCACGCCGTGCTTGAACGCCAGGCCGCTGCGTGGCTGGATGAAGCCCGCGTACCCACGCGGGATCGCCACCGCGACGCCCGTCGGCACCAGGCCTCGGCCACCGCCGGGAGCCAGCGTCACGTCCTCGGTGGCCCGCAGGTCGACACCGGCATCGCCGGGCTTCGCGTACTCGGGCAGCGGCAGTTCGGGGTCGAGTCGGCGGACGGGCACGTGGAGCATCGGGCGAGGATAGCGGCGCCGACCGGAGCGGCTCCGGGGGCGCCCCGCTTCTGGTTCCCGGCCCTGTTGGCCGTACCCTGTGCCCGTGCTCGCTTGGATGGACCTCGAGATGACCGGCCTGGACGCGACGAGCGACGTGATCGTCGAGATCGCGACGCTCGTGACCGACGACGACCTGAACATCGTCGCCGAGGGTCCGGACCTGGTCGTCGCCGCCACCGAGGAGCAGCTCGCCGGCATGAGCCAGGTCGTGGTCGACATGCACACCTCGAGCGGGCTGCTCGAACGCATCCAGGCCTCGACGGTCACCGTCGACGAGGCCGCCGCGGCGACGCTCGAGTTCCTGCAGCAGCACATCTCGACGCCTCGCACCGTGCCGCTGTGCGGCAACTCGATCGGCATGGACCGACGGTTCCTGGCCGCCTACATGCCCGAGATCGAGGAGTTCCTGCACTACCGGTCGATCGACGTGTCGACGATCAAGGAGCTCGCCCGCCGCTGGTACCCCAAGGAGTTCGCGGGCTACCAGAAGCAGCAGTCCGCGCACCGGGCGATGGACGACATCCGTCAGTCGGTCAACGAGCTGCGCTACTGGCGCGAGCACGTGTTCCGTGGCGAGGCGCCTGCGTGAGGGAGCTGTCGTTCGAGGAGGCGCTGGCGTTCGAGGAGGCGCTGGCGTGAAGCAGGAGCAGCTCGAGGCCGAGCACGACGCCGTCGAGGTCGCACCGGGGGTCGTGCGCATCCAGCTGCCGATCATGCTGCCCGGACTCGGGCACGTGAACTGCTACGCGCTCGAGGACGACCGCGGCGTCACGCTGATCGACCCGGGGCTGCCCGGCCCCGACTCGCACGCCGAGCTGGTGGTGCGCCTGACCCGGGCGGGTGTGCCCGTCGAGCGGGTGCACACGGTGCTCGTCACGCACTCCCACCCCGACCACTTCGGCGGTGCGGGCCGACTGCGCGCCGAGCACGACTGCGCGGTCGTCGCCCACGAGGACTTCGTCACGCCGTTCGACCGCGGTGACCGGTCCTACGACGCCGATCTCGAGGAGCTGCACGACACCGCTGCCGCCTCCGACGATGCGGCGGTCGGCGACGGGGCGGTCGGCGAGGCCGGGTCGCAGGGCCACGCACGGCTGCGCGACGTGCTCTTCGGTGACGGAGACCTCCCCGAGATCCCGGCGCGCATCACGCCGTGGGGTGGCGAGGGGTTCCGCCCCTCGGCCGAGGAGCTCGAGCACATGCGGACCTGGGACACGCTGTCCAAGCAGGGCCTGCTGTCGCTGCAGCCGACGGTGAAGGTCGTCGACGAGGAGATCCTGACGATCGGCGGCACCGAGTGGGTCGTCGTGCACACCCCCGGCCACACCGGCGACCACATCTGCCTCTTCGACCCGGTCGAGGGCACGCTGCTGTCGGGCGACCACGTGCTGCCGACGATCACGCCGCACATCTCGGGGCTGACCCCGCGTGCCGACGCCCTCGCCCAGTTCTTCGACGCGCTGCGACGGGTCGCCGCGATCGAGGGTGTCCGCACGGTGCTGCCCGCACACGGCCTGCCGTTCTCGGACCTGGCAGGACGGGTCGACGAGATCATCGAGCACCACCACGACCGACTGGAGCTGCTCGCCGGACTCGGCGACGAGCTCGGCGAGGCGCCGGTGGTGGAGTACTCCCACCGGCTGTTCCGACCCCGCTCGTGGGGGCCGATGGCCGACTCCGAGACCTATGCGCACCTGGAGCACCTGCGCCTCGACGGTCGCATGGAGCGCTCCTTCGACGACGACGGCCTGGCCCGCTACCGCCCCACCGCCTGATCACAACGTCCCGAAATGACACCTGTTTTCGGGGTGATCACCCCGAAAACAGGTGTCATTTCGGGAGTGGTTTCGGGATTCGTTCGGGACTCATCTAAGGATTCCAGAGGATTTCGGCCCTGACTTTCGTTTAATCGCTTGCGCCCCGCCGCCAGAGATGGTGCACTTCCGGGACCGGCACTCCCGTTCGCGGCGAGTGATCGAGCACGCACACTCCCGTCCCACGACCTCACAGAAGGCACCGACCGATGCTGAACGCAGCGCAGCTCCATCTGAACGCCACGTGGCGATCCGATGCTGCGCGCCTGCGTGCCGGTGTGACCTCCTGCACGATCGTGACCAATGGCGCGTACGGCATGAAGCCGGCCTCGAAGGGCCACTTCACGGCCATTGGATCAACCCGACGGGGAGCCCCTCCGCAGTAAGCCCACAGCGGCTGCAGCGCAGGCACGGACTCAGGAACCGTCGGGTGACCACCCGGCGGTTCCTTTCTTTTTGCCCCTGCGCACCCGCCCCGCCAGCCCACCAGCCCCACCAGCCCACCAACACCCATCCACCCCGCCAGCCCGGCCCCCACGAGAGAGAGCGACACATGACCACCATCGACTTCGACCGACCGACCAGCACCGCACTCGACGAGGCCGCCTTCGGACTGGCCACCGCCGATCTGTGGACCCTGGATGCCCGCTGTCGCGACCTCGACACCGCGATGTTCTTCTCGGACGACCTCGACGACATCGGTGACGCGAAGAGGACCTGTCTGGCGTGTCCCGTCAGGACCCGATGTCTGGACGCCGCGGTCGACCGCGGCGAGCAGTACGGCGTCTGGGGCGGCCACCTCTTCGTGGCCGGCCGGATCGTCCTCAGCAAGAGGCGTCGGGGACGTCCGCCGAAGAACCCCCGTCCCGGCGACGTCATGCCCGAGGTCGAGGTCCCGGTCCAGTACCGGCGCCTCGTCACCGCCTGACCGGTCACCCGGGTCCGCTGCCCTCCCCCCGGGGCTGCGGACCCGGGCTCGTGGACCGGGACAGCGGACGAGCACGAACAGGGTGTGACGGTGGTCAGCAACGCCTGCCGACCTGACCACTGGGAACCCTGATCAGTACGGTGGAGGGGCCCGTTACCACCCGCCCCACCACCCCGGCCCGAACCGAGAT
>JAEWED010000061.1 GCA_023389745.1 Actinomycetes bacterium | reverse complement strand
CCCGGCGCCGAGGGGGCGGACGGAGCTCCGGGTGAGCGCGCCGAGGACGGCACGACCGCCGAGGTCGAGGGCGCTCACGCGGACGGCGACGTCACCGGTGGTGCGGACGGCGCCGAGGAGCGGGCCGCCGACGGACGCATCGCGACCGCTCGTGCCGCCGAGGCCCGTCGAGCGGACGGCGGCGGGAGCGGCTCCCCGGTCGGTGCGGTGGTCGCCGTGGTGGTGGTGGCGCTCCTGGGTGGCGCCGCCCTCTGGCGGTCGCGCCGGGCGAAGCTGGTGGCAGCAGGGGAATCCGTCGAGGGTCCTTGAGTCGAACGCCTGTTCGAGTTACATTCGTGTCGTTCCGGCGCTTCGGTGTCACACCCCGTCGGTACGGTCACCCCCGACGGATCGACACCCCTCCGGAACCCTCCGGGCGGCCATCGCTCCGGCGCTGTTTCCCCCACCGTTCCGGCACCGGAACACCGGCACCCGCTTGGAGCGGTCGGCCGGCAGGCGACACCACCGAAAGAGGACGACATGGCAGTGGAGCGAGAGAAGGCACTCGAGATGGCCCTGGGTCAGATCGAGAAGCAGTACGGCAAGGGCTCGGTCATGAAGATGGGCGAGAAGACCTCGATGGACATCGAGTCCATCCCCACCGGCGCCCTGGCACTCGACATCGCGCTCGGCATCGGTGGCCTGCCCCGTGGCCGGGTCATCGAGATCTACGGCCCGGAGTCCTCGGGCAAGTCGACGCTGGCCATGCACGTGGTCGCCGAGGCGCAGCGCAACGGCGGCATCTGCGCCTACGTCGACGCCGAGCACGCGATGGACCCGACCTACGCCGGCCGCATCGGCGTCGACGTCGACGAGCTGCTCATCTCGCAGCCCGACACCGGTGAGCAGGCCCTCGAGATCACCGACATGCTCGTGCGCTCCGGTGCGCTCGACGTCATCGTCATCGACTCGGTCGCGGCGCTGACGCCCCGTGCCGAGATCGAGGGCGAGATGGGCGACAGCCACGTCGGCCTCCAGGCCCGTCTCATGTCCCAGGCGCTGCGCAAGCTGACGGCGAACCTGAACAAGACGAACACCATCTGCATCTTCATCAACCAGCTGCGAGAGAAGATCGGCGTCATGTTCGGCTCGCCCGAGACCACCCCCGGTGGTCGTGCGCTGAAGTTCTACTCGTCGGTCCGTCTCGACATCCGTCGGATCGAGGCGATCAAGGACGGCGTCGAGGTCGTCGGCAACCGGACCCGTGTGAAGGTCGTCAAGAACAAGATGGCCTCGCCGTTCAAGCAGGCCGAGTTCGACATCATGTACGGCAAGGGCATCAGCCGTGAGGGTGGGGCGATCGACCTGGCGGTCGAGCACTCCATCGTCAAGAAGTCGGGTGCCTGGTACACGTACGAGGGTGAGCAGCTCGGCCAGGGCCGCGAGAACGCGAAGAACTTCCTGATCGAGAACCCCGAGATCATGGTCGAGATCTCCGAGCGCATCCTGACCGAGGTCGGCATCGGCGAGCAGGAAGAGATCGACCTGCCCGACGGTGCGGTCGACCCGGACGACGTGCCGATCTCGCTCGACTGAGCGTCTCCAGTTCGTCCCGATCCCGGACTCCCGAAGGCGAACGGGGGCTCGGAGGGACGTGTCGACGTGGCGCTGGGGCCACGCGACCCCTGCTCCGCTGTTCCAGCCACAGCCACCGGCTGGAACAGCGGAGCGCATCTTCGGTGAGAACAGCTCCTGCCGTCGGCAGGAGCTGTTCCGCGCACGGGCGCTCGATGTCGCGCTCGACCGGCGGCCACACCGCGGTGGTCCGGGTGCGGTGTGCCCAAGCGCCGCTGGGGCGGCGGTCGAGCACACGGCGGTTCGGGTCGCGACGCCCGGCGCCCGTACGATGAGGGGATGTCCGGCAAGTACCTGGTGCGCACCTTCGGGTGTCAGATGAACGAGCACGACTCCGAGCGGATCGCCGGCCTGCTCGAGGCCGACGGCATGCAGGTCACCGACGACGTCGAGGACGCCGACGTGGTCGTGCTCAACACCTGCTGCATCCGCGAGAACGCCGACAACAAGCTCTACGGCACCCTTGGCCACCTGAAGAGCCTGAAGGACCGCCGTCCCGACATGGAGATCATGATCGCGGGCTGCCTGGCGCAGAAGGACCGAGAGCAGCTCGCCGAGCGTGCACCGCACGTCGACGTGGTGCTCGGCACCCACAACGTGCACCGGGCGGTCGATCTGCTCCACGAGCACCAGCGCAGCGGTGATCCGGTCGTCGAGATCCTCAACGAGACCGTCGCCGAGGACCACGAGCTGTTCCCCTCGGCGCTGCCCGTCGTGCGCCAGTCCGGGTACGCCGGCTGGGTGACGATCCAGATCGGGTGCGACAACAGCTGTGCGTTCTGCATCGTGCCGGCGGTGCGCGGCCCCGAGATCAGCCGACCGTTCGGCGACGTGCTCGACGAGGTGGTTCGCGCCGCGGCCGACGGCGTCACCGAGGTCACGCTGCTCGGTCAGAACGTCAACTCCTACGGCCGTGACCTGACCCTTCGCATGCGCGGCGAGCAGGCAGCGGCGTCGGGGACCGACGATCCGGCCTTCCTGCTCGGCGAGCGCTGGGTCGCCGAGGACGCGACGAAGGTCCGGCCGCTCTTCGCCGACCTGCTGCGAGCCGTCGGCGACGTGCCGGGGATCCGGCGTGTCCGCTACACGAGCCCGCACCCCAAGGACCTGCGACCCGAGACGATCGCCGCGATGGCCGAGGTGCCGTCGGTGTGCGAGCACCTGCACTTCCCGCTCCAGTCGGGCAGCGACCGCATCCTCTCGGCGATGCACCGGGGCTACACCGCCGAGCGCTACCTGGACCGCCTGGCGGCTGCCCGGGCCGGCATCGACGAGCTCGCAGTGACCACCGACATCATCGTCGGCTTCCCCGGCGAGACCGACGCCGATGCCGAGGCCACTCTCGAGGTCGCAGCCGCTGCCCGCTTCGAC
Source organism: Actinomycetes bacterium (assembly GCA_023389745.1). Lineage (GTDB taxonomy): Bacteria > Actinomycetota > Acidimicrobiia > Acidimicrobiales > Microtrichaceae > JAFAFN01. The sequence goes on along the minus strand of JAEWED010000061.1, from coordinate 24,530 downwards.
GGCGCGTTCACCTTCGTCTACTCGCCGCGGCCGGGCACCGAGGCGGCCGAGATGACCGGCGACTTCGTCCCCCGAGAGGTCGCCGCGGCGCGCATGGAGCGCCTGCGTGCCGTCGTCGAGCGGTCCTCACGACTCGCCAACCTGGCGCGGGTCGGCCGGCGCGAAGAGGTGCTCGTGATCGGTCCGTCACGACGTGATCCCTCCCGCCTCAGCGGCCGCACCCGTCAGAACCGCCTCGTGCACTTCGACAGCCACGTCGCGGTCCGGCCCGGCAGCTACGTCGAGGTCGACATCGCCGACGCGACGACGACGCACCTGTCGGGCCACCTGGTCGACGTAGTCGCTCCCGCGCAGCACCGCACACGCATCCCGGTCGCGGCGGGGTGAGTCCGCACCCCCCGATGGAGCCGTCGCTGGTCGAGGTCGTGCGCGCGGCCCGTCTCGATGCCGACAGTGTCGACACCGACAGTCTCGACACCGGGCATGGTGAGACCAGCTCCGCCCTGGCGGTCGAGTACCGCACGGATGCAGCCGGCACCGTCGCCGAGCTCGGACGTCTGCTCGCCAGGTTGCACGAGTTGCCGGTGCCCGAGGGCGCGACCGTGCTCGACGCGCGGACGATCGCGGACGATCGCCGTGCCGCGTTCGACCGCGGTGAGCTCGCGGACCTCGAGGTCGGCGCGGCGTACCGCCACATCGCCGTCGACCGGCTGGTCGAACTGCTCGACCAGGGCGCCGGGGCAGCGTCGTCCCGAGCGGGCGCACCGGTGCTGACCCACGGACGTCCGACGCTCGGGGTGTTCCGCTGGGAGCGCTGGAACCCGATCGGCCTGGACAGCTGGGAGCACCTGGCCGTCGCGGACCGCAACCGGGACCTCGCGGTCGCGGCGCGCAGCATCGTGACCGAGTTGGAACCCGCGTTCCTCCCCCCGTTCTTCGACGCCTACGGACACGACCACCTCGACCTGCTGCAGCTCGACTGGTACTCCCTCGCGCTGGAGCTCGACCCCGGCCGGGCGTGAGCAGCACACCCGTGGACGACCCCATCGGGAACAACGACGCCCGGGATGCCGACGCGACCGCCGACGCCGTGAGCGGGTCCGGCACCGAACGACGGGCCGGCCACCACCTGGTGCTCGTGGGGCCGACCGCGTCGGGGAAGTCGTCGGTCGCACTGCAGCTGGCCCGCCGTCGCCGGTCGCGCGGTGAGCTCGTCGAGATCGTCACCGTCGACTCGATGCAGGTGTACCGCGGCATGGACATCGGGACCGCGAGCCCGACCGCCGCCGAGCGCGACGAGGTGCCGCACCACCTCGTCGACGTCGTCGACCCCCACGAGGAGTACTCGGTCGCCGAGTTCCGGGCTGCGGCGAACGCCGTGCTCGACGACGTCGAGTCCCGCGGCGGCGCGGCGATCGTGGTCGGCGGCACCGGCCTGTACGTCCAGGCGCTCGTCGACGGTCTCGAGCTTCCCGGGCGGTTCCCCGAGGTGTCCGCCGAGCTCGACACCGAGCCCCGCACCGACGTGCTGCTCGCACGGCTGCGCGAGCTCGACCCGGTCGCAGCCTCGCGGATCGAGCCGGGCAACCGTCGCCGGGTGCTGCGCGCCCTCGAGGTCACCGTCGGATCCGGCAGGCCGTTCTCGAGCTTCGGTCCGGGGCTGGACGCGTACCCGGACACGCCGTTCGTGCTGACCGGGTTGCAGATCGACCGGACGCTGCTCGCCGCCCGCGTCGAGGCCAGGTACGAGGCGCAGATCGCGGCAGGGTTCCTCGACGAGGTCCGTGCACTGCTCGCCCGACCCGAGCCGATGTCGCGCACCGCCGCCCAGGCGCTCGGCTACCGGGAGCTCGCCGAGCACCTTCGGGGCGAGCGCGACCTCGACGAGGCGCTGCGGCTGGCGATCGACCGCACACGCCAGTTCGGGGTGCGTCAGATCCGCTGGTTCCGCCGGGACCCGCGCATCGAGTGGTTCGAGCACACCGGCGATCCGTCCCAGGTGCTCGACGCGCTCGACCGCCACTGGCACCGCGCTGCGAGCTGAGCGCCCTCGGTGCTCCGGCCCCGCCGCGGGTGACCCGTCACGGGCCGAGGAACGGCGCCGATCGACCGAAACCCGGTCCGGAACGCTGCGTCGGCCCCGCTACGGTGGTTCCGCCCCTTCGCCGCACCGCCGCGGCAGCGGGCACCTCTGGAGCGAGCACGTGTTGCGCATGACCAAGCACCACGGCCTCGGGAACGACTTCCTGGTGGCCCTGGCACAGGACAACCCCGGCCTGGCACCTGATCCGGCGGTGGCGCGCGCCCTGTGCGATCGGCGTCGCGGCGTCGGAGCGGACGGACTGATCCTCGGTCTGGAGCCGTCCGAAGAGGGCGACGACGCCTGCATGGTGCTGCTCAACGCGGACGGGTCCGAGGCCGAGATCTCCGGCAACGGCATCCGATGCCTGGCCCAGGCGCTGTTGCGTGCCGCGGGTCGCAGCGAGGGCAGCCTTCGCATCGAGACCGCCGGAGGTGTCCGGGCGCTGCGGACCGTGCGCGGCGATGCCGACGGCGAGGTCTGGATCCAGGTCGACATGGGGCAGGTCCGACCGGGCCCGTCGCTGGAGCCGGCATCGGTGGCCTACGCGGCGCTGCACCGGGCCACGCTCGACATCGGCAACCCGCACCTGGTGCTGCACGTCGAGGACCCGCACGCGGTCGACCTGGCCGCCGACGGGGCACGCCTCGAGGCCGAGTACGCCGACGGCATCAACGTGCACTTCGTCGACGTCCGGGCCGCGGACCGCATGACGCTGCGGGTCTGGGAACGAGGCGCCGGCGTCACCGAGGCGTGCGGTTCGGGGGCGACGGCTGCGGTCGCGGCCGCCCACTCCTGGGGACTGGTCGGCGAGCACGTCGAGGTCGCCATGCCCGGCGGCGCCGCCGTGGTGGACGTCACCGACGACACGCTGCTGCTGACCGGCCCGTCGGTCTTCGTCGCCGAGGTCCACGCGTGACCGACCGGCCCGACGACCGCTCCCAGCACGAGACCGCGCCCGACAGCACCCACCAGCACGAGCCGGGGCCGCACGAGACCGCGTCGGTCGACGAGACGCACCGCGGTGGCTTCGGGGAGTTCGGCGGCGAGACCTCGGCGTTCATCGAGCGGACGTTCCGCGAGCGCATCATCGTCGTCGGCGTGAGCTTTCCGCCCTACGACGACGAGGCGGTCGAGGAGTCCCTCGACGAGCTCGAGCTGCTCGTCGACACCGCCGGTGCCGATGTGGTGGCCCGGGTCGTGCAGCGCCGCCTCAGCCCCGATGCCGCGACCTACGTCGGCAAGGGCAAGGTCGAGGAGATCAAGCAGCTCGCGCTGGCGACGGACTGCGACACCGTCGTCTTCGACGACGAGCTCACCCCCGCCCAGCAGTACAACCTCGAGAAGCAGCTCGGTCGTACGGCGATCGACCGCACCGCGGTGATCCTCGACATCTTCGCCCAGAACGCCCACAGCCAGGAGGGCAAGGCGCAGGTCCAGCTCGCGCTGTTCCGGTACCGGTTGCCACGGCTGCGGGGCAAGGGCGGTTCGATGTCGCAGCAGGCCGGTGGCGTGGGCACCCGACGTGGACCCGGTGAGACCCAGCTCGAGATCGATCGACGCCGGATCACCCGTCTGATCCACAAGCTCGAGGCGGACCTCCGCCAGATCGCCCACCACCGCGACACCCAGCGCAAGGCCCGGCGACGCTCGAGCCTGCGCCACGTCGTCATCGTCGGGTACACGAACGCAGGCAAGTCCACCTTGCTGAACCGACTGACCGAGGCAGGTGTCCTGGTCGAGGACCGTCTGTTCGCGACGCTCGACGCGACGACGCGTCGCCTGCAGCTGCCCGGGGGAGAAGCGGTGCTGCTGACCGACACCGTGGGCTTCGTGCGGAAGCTGCCCCACCAGCTGGTCCAGGCGTTCGCGTCCACCCTCGACGTCGTGAACGAGGGTGATCTGCTCGTGCATGTCGTCGATGGTGCCGGCGCCGACCCCATGGGCAACATCGCCGCGGTGCGTGACGTGATCTCGCAGATCGGCGGCGGTGACCTGCCCGAGCTGCTCGTGTTCAACAAGGCCGACATGTCCGACGAGCCGGCACGGCTCGCCGCGGAGCATCCGGGGTCGGTCGCGATCTCGGCGCGCACCGGCGAGGGCGTCGACGACTTGCTGCTGCGCATCGGTGATCGTCTGCGCTCGCTGATGCCGGCTGTCGAGATGTTCGTCCCCTACGAACGCGGTGACGTCCTCGCCGCGCTGCACCGCTCCGGTGAGGTGCTCTCCGAGACCGCGGACGAGCGGGGTGTCACGGTGTCGGCCAGGATCGACCGCACCGAGATCGGCCGCTTCGAGCCGTTCCTCACCGGCGCACCCGACCCCGATGCCCCCGACGCCGATGTCACCGACCCCGATGTCACCGACCCCGATGCCACCGACGCGGCGGGCGCGGCGTTCGCCTCGGGCAGAGGCGGGACTCCGTGAGCGCAGCGGGCTTCGTTCCGCCGCCGTACCCCTACGACCGACTGGCGCCGCTGATCGAACGGGCCCGGGCACACGACGGGGGAGCGATCGACCTGTCGATCGGCACGCCGTGCGATCCGCCGTCCGCCGCGGTGCTCCGCGCGCTCGCCGGGTCCGGGACCGAACGCGGCTACCCGCCGTCGATCGGCACTCCCGCACTACGCGAGGCGGTCGCAGGGTGGTTCGATCGACGCTTCGGCGTCGAGGTGTCGCCGGCGGACGTCGCCGCCTGCATCGGCTCCAAGGAGCTCGTCGCCGGGCTGCCGCACTGGCTGCGCCTGCGCGACCCGTCGCGCGACACCGTGCTGTACCCCGAGGTCAGCTACCCGTCCTATGCCATGGGTGCGCAGCTCGCCGGGTGCCGGGCGGTACCGGTGGCCGTCGACGACCAGTGGCGGCTCGACCTGAGCACGATCGACCCCGGTGACGCCGAACGGGCGCTGTGCCTGTGGAGCAACACGCCCGCGAACCCCACCGGGGGCCTCGACGACCTGTCCGCCGTCGCGGCCTGGGGTCGGACCCATGGCGTGCCGGTGTTCTCCGACGAGTGCTACGCCGAGTTCACCTGGGAGGGCGACGCGGCGGTCGCCGACCAGGCGCCCGGTGCGACGATCCTGGCCTCGGGCCATGAGGGCGTGGTCGCCGTGCACTCCCTGTCGAAGCGCTCCAACCTCGCCGGCCTGCGGGTGGGCTTCTACGTGGGTGACCCGGAGCTGGTCGCCTACCTGAGCGAGGTCCGCAAGCACGCCGGTTTCATGGTGCCGGGTCCGGCCCAGGCCGCCGCGGTCGTGGCACTCGGCGACCAGCGCGAGGTCGACCTGCAACGAGACCGGTACCGCAGCCGGCTCCGGGCGATGGCCGACGTGCTCGGCGGTCTGGGGCTCGACGCCCCGCTGCCCGGGGGCGGCTTCTACCTCTGGGTGCCGGCACCCGAGGGTGACGCGTGGGGACTCGCGGAGCGCCTCGCCGCCGAGCTCGGCGTCGTCGTCAGCCCCGGTGAGTTCTACGGACCCGCTCACCCTGGGTACGTGCGCATCGCGGTGGTGCAGCCCGACGAGCGCATCGACGCCATCATCCACCGGGCACCTCGATGACACCGCCATACTGAGAACGTCCGTACGCGCCGCGGCGACGCCCGCCGGTGCACGAGGAAGGGACCGCACATCGTGGCTGACCAGACCAAAGCACCGAAGGGACTGCTCCTCGCCGGAGTCGTGCTCCTGGTCCTCGCGCTCGGCGGTTGCGGCTACGGCTGCACGTCGCTCGTCGGGTTCGCGAGCGACATCGCCGACGTCGCCGACGACGCCGGTCTGACGCCGCTCGGGAACGAGACCACGTTCCGTGCCACGGGCGACTCGTCGATCATCCTGAGCACCCAGTCCTCGACCGTGTGCCAGGGCGAGTCGGCCGACGGCACGCCGATCGAGTTCTCGTCGCCCAGCGAAGGCACCTCGGCCAACGTCGACCTCGACGGACGCAGCTTCGACCTCGCCTTCGAGTTCGACACCGAGTCGGGCCAGGACTACTTCGTGCGCTGCGGCGAAGAGGGCGGCGCCACCGGTGAGTACGTCGTCGTCTCGTTCAACCTCGACAAGATCGTCACCGGGCTCGCCGGTCTGGGCATCGGTGCCGTGCTCTTCTTCATCGGGCTCATCCTGTTGATCGTCGGTCTGGTCCAGCGGTCGAAGTGGAAGAAGAACCGTCCCGTCGGCGGCGCTCCGTCGGCCTACGGCGGCGTGCCGGGCGCCCCGACCCCGCCCCCGCCCGGCGGTGGTGCGGTGCCGCCCGCGGGTTACACCCCGCCTCCGCCGGCGATGACGCCGCCCCCGATGGCCCCGCCTGCCACCCCCGGCGCCCCGCCGCCGATGCCGAGCGCCCCGCCCGCACCCAGCACCCCACCTCCGCCCGCACCGCCCGCACCGAGCACCCCGCCTCCTCCGGCGCCGTCCGCTCCGCCGCCCCCGCCGGCCACCCCGCCGCAGGGCCCGGACACGCCGCCCCCGCCGCCTCCGCCCGGCCAGGCCTGATGCCTCGGTCCGGTGCCGCTGCGGCGCGCCCGAGTGCCCTCGATGGCTGACGTCCCGGACCGGGTCGATCTGCTCGAGCGCACCGCCGCGCTGGTCGGCATCGCCTCGGAGAGCTTCGAAGAGCAGCAGATCACCGAGGTGATCGAACGTGAGCTGCGGGCGCTGCCGCACCTCGAGGTGACCCGCGTCGGCGACAACCTGGTGGCACGCACGACGCTGGACCGGCCCGTCCGGGTCGTGCTCGCCGGCCACACCGACACGGTCCCGGCGAACGGCAACGCAACGCCCCACATCGAGGGCAACGTGCTGTGGGGACTCGGCTCCGCCGACATGAAGGCCGGCCTGGCCGTCATGCTCGAGCTGGCCCGCACCCGCCCCGAGCCCGCCGTCGACGTGACCTACGTGTTCTACGCCCGGGAAGAGGTCGCCGCGGTGCACAGCGGTCTCGGGGAGCTCTTCGAGCAGCGCCCCGACCTGCTCGAGGGCGACGTCGCCGTGCTGGGCGAACCGACCGACGGCGAGATCGAGGCCGGTTGCCAGGGCTCGATGCGGTTCCGCCTCACCCTGCAGGGCGCTCGGGCCCACCTGGCCCGAGCCTGGATGGGGCGCAACGCCATCCACCGCCTCGCCCCGGTGCTCACGACGATCGCCGCGGACGAACCCCGCCGACCGGTGCTGCTCGGCTGCGAGTTCCACGAGGCCCTCCAGGTCGTCAGCGTCGACGGCGGAGTGGCGGGCAACGTCGTGCCCGACCGAGCGGTGCTCGAGCTGGGTCACCGGTTCGCACCGGATCGGTCACCGGCAGAGGCCGAGGCCCACGTGCGCGAGCTGCTCGCGCCGCATCTCGAAGAGGGCGACACCCTCGAGCTGCTCGACGTCGCTCCGGCGGCCTATCCCGCACTCGACCACCCGTGCATCGAGGCCCTCGTCGAGCGTCACGGCCTCGGCATCCGCAGCAAGCTCGGATGGACCGACGTGGCTCGCTTCGCCGAGCACGGCATCCCTGCGGTCAACCTCGGACCGGGCCAGGCGACGCTCGCCCACACCGCCGAGGAGCGCGTCGAACGCGCCTCGTTGGATCGCACCTTCGCCGCGCTCGACGACCTGCTGGCCACGGGTCCCTGAGTCGCCGAGCCAGGCTCTACGCTCCTCGGGTCGAGTCGACCCCCTGGAGGAACACCGTGAGCCCCGCCCTTCGCCCTGCCGATCGTGACGAGTTCCTGGAGCTGGTCGCCACGCTGCGCGGACGCGACGGCTACGCCGAGCCACGGGCGTTCGGCATCGGCACCGCCACCTTCGCCGACGCGGACGGCGCGGTGCTCGACTCGTGGTTCCCGGTGGTCAACCTCGACCAGAACCTCGGTTCGGCGGCCATCGTCGCCGACGTCGTCGGGCACGACGGGGGAGCGGCGACCTACGAGCTCACCGCCGCGCACCTCGCCGAGATCCTCGCCCGCTGCGCACCGATGCTCGACGACGGCGACGACCATCCCAACCTGCGGGTGCTCTCGCAGTTGGCCGCGGCCGCTCCCTCGACGCCGTCCCTGCCGGTTCGCACCGCCGCGATCGTCACCTTCCTCGCGGACCTCGACGAGGCGCCGGTCGACGCTCACGACGTCTACCTGCGGCTGCACCTGCTGTCGCACCGCCTGGTGGCACCTCACGGGCTGAACCTGGACGGTCAGTTCGGGCTGCTCTCCAACGTCGTGTGGACCAGCGAGGGCCCCTGCGACGTCGCGTCGTTCGAAGCGGCACGTGTCCGTCTGCGTGCCTCCGGCACGGCGGTGTCGGTGCACTCGATCGACAAGTTCCCCCGCATGGTCGATTACGTGATGCCGACCGGCGTGCGCATCGCCGATGCGGACCGGGTGCGCCTGGGCGCGCATCTTGCCGAGGGCACGACGGTGATGCACGAGGGCTTCGTGAACTTCAACGCCGGCACGCTCGGCAATGCGATGGTCGAGGGGCGCATCTCCGCCGGCGTCGTCGTGGGCGCGGACTCCGACATCGGCGGTGGCGCCTCGATCATGGGCACCCTGTCGGGTGGCGGCAAGGAGGTCATCTCGGTCGGCTCGAACTGCCTGCTCGGAGCGAACGCCGGCATCGGCATCTCGCTCGGTGACCGCTGCGTCGTCGAAGCCGGCCTGTACGTCACCGCCGGCACGATCGTGACCCTGCCCGACGGCACCACCGCCAAGGCCAAGGAGCTCAACGGCTCCGACGACCTGCTGTTCCGACGCAACTCGGCGACCGGCGCCGTCGAGGTCCTGCCCCGCAGCGGCGCCTGGTCCGAGGGCCTGAACGCCGCGCTGCACTCGAACTGAGGCGGGTGGCGGTGCTCAGAGCTTGCGCAGCACCGTGACGACCTTGCCGTACACCTGGACCTCGGACGGGTCGAAGTGCATCGGCTCCATCGTCGGGTTGGACGGCTCGAGCACGACCTGACCGTCGCGACGGAGATAGGTCTTCACCGTGGCCTCGTCGCCGGGGATGCCCGCCACGACGACGTCGCCGTTGGTGACCTTGGTCTGCACACGGGCGACGATGAAGTCGCCGTCGAGGATGCCGGCGTCGATCATCGACTCGCCACGCACCCGCAGCATGAACAGCTCGCCGTCGCCGGTGAAGTCGGCGGGGAGGGGGACCAGCTCCTCGACCTGCTCCTGCGCGAGCACGCCGACACCGGCGGCGACGTCGCCGACGAGGGGTACGTGGCGGGTCGGCCGGCGCTCGGCCGTGGTGCCGCTCGCGGTGTCGGCCGTGACCTCGATGGCCCGCGGCTTGGTCGGGTCACGACGCAGGTAGCCGAGCTTCTGCAGGGTGTCGAGATGGCTGTGCACCGTGGACGGCGAGGCCAGGCCGACGGCGTTGCCGATCTCCCGAACCGAGGGCGGATAGCCCCGCTCGCCGACGGTGCGCTCGATGAAGACCAGGATCTCCTGCTGCCGTGGGGTGAGCTGGTTGTCGGACATTCGAGCCTCCCGGCGCGTTCGAACAGGTGTTTGGCACCGTAGCACCGACCGGTCCTCGAAGGGTGGAACGTCCGTTCGATCGAACCCTTGACATCGAACAGCTGTTCGTGTTGATTGTTGTCGAACGTCCGTTCGGTTCGGTCCCCATCGGCCCCCGGGCAGCTTCAGTGTCACACCCCATCAGGAGAATGCCGACATGGCAGCAGTGATCGACATCCACACGGGCAGCAACATCGCCGAGTCGTTCGGCGGCGAGTCGTTCGGCGGCCTCGCAGTTCCGGCCAGCGGCGACTCCTTCGGCGGTGGCCCGGCAGCCCGCCGCGGCGCTCCGCTGCGGGTGATCCACGGCGGCCGCTCCCAGGCCGGACGGCAGCTGCGGCGCACCTTCCTTCGCCGCAGGGTCCTGGCAGCGGTGGCGCTGGTCGTCGTCGTGTTCTGTGCGCTCCAGGTGGCGGGCGCCGCCGTCAGCGCCTTCTCGGTCCAGGGCGCCGCCTCGGCGCCGCTGACCGGTGACACCTACCAGGTCGCCCCGGGCGACACGCTCTGGGCCATCGCCGGTCGCCTGGCGCCCGAGTCCGACCCGCGTGACGTCGTCCAGCAGCTGGTCGAGCTCAACCCCGGTGCCGTGTCGTCCCAGGGCGTCCTGCATGCGGGCGAGGTGCTCGTCCTGCCGCAGGGCTGACCTGCGGCGGCGCGAACGCTGAGCGCCGGTGGTGCCGGCCCGGGGATCGGAGGGTGCGGGGTGACGATGCTGCGGGTAACTTCGTCGCCATGCGATGCCCCGAGTGTGGAGCGCTCGAGGACCGTGTGGTCGACTCTCGGGCGGCAGACGACGGATCCTCGATCCGTCGTCGACGTCAGTGCGAGGAGTGTTCCGCGCGCTTCACCACCTTCGAGCGGCTCGAGGAGTCGGCGCCGGTGGTGCTCAAGCGCGACGGTCGTCGTGCACCGTTCGATCGCTGCAAGATCGAGGTCGGCGTCCGGTCTGCCTGCAAGGGGCGTCCCGTCGACGAGGCATCGATCGCAGGGCTGGCCACCGCTGTCGAGCTGCGGCTGCCTGCGGGCGAGGTCGAGGCCGCGCAGATCGGCGAGCTGGTGCTCGACGAGCTCCGGCGACTCGACCCGGTCGCCGCGTTGCGCTTCGCCAGCGTCTACAAGTCCTTCGAGGACCCGGAGGACTTCGAGCGCGAGATACAGCTGCTCGGCTCGGCCGACGCCGCGGTGCCCGAGACCTGACGCTCCCGTCACCACGCCCCGTGGCCGACGGCCCGTTCGGTCAGGCGTGCTCGATCAGGTAGTCGGCGAGCAGCATGCCGTCGGCCTCGTACAGCGCACGCAAGGTGACGGGCCGGGCCTCGAGCGGTCCGCGGCCCATCAGTCCGAGCTGGGCGCCGCCGGCGATGACCGGCGAGATCGACACGAACAGCTCGTCGAGCAGGCCATGTCGCTGCAAGGTGCCCAGGAGCGACGGTCCGCCTTCGCACAGCACCACCCGGTGGCCGTCGGCGGCGATCGATTCGAGCGCAGCCGTCAGGTCCACACCGATGCCGCCCGGTTCGACGGGGACGGCGCGCGGCGACAGGCCCGTCGTGTCCAGGCCCGACCGGTCGGCCGCGGAGGGATGCAGCACCACCGGGGCCGCGCCGTGCCCGCCGCGCAGCGGCATGTCGCCGGGCAGATCGAGCGCCCTGCTCACCAGGTACAGCTCCGGCGCGTCGCCCATGTCTCGGATCCGGCGCTGCTCGACCAGGTCCGGGTCACTCGTCGACGGTCGGCGGTAGCCCTCGGTGCGAGCCGTGCCGGCGGCGACGAGCACCGCGTCGCTCGCCGCGCGCAGGGTGTGGAACAGCTGGTGGTCCGCCGGCGATCCCAGCCCGCCGGAGCGGCCCTCGACGGCGAAGGCGCCGTCGACGCTCATGATCATGTTGGCCATCAGCCAGGGCCGGCCGTCGCGTCCGACGCGCTCCGTGCGGTCGAAGACGTCGTCCACGTCCAGGTGGTCACGGTGAGTGGGCAGAAGGCGTCGCACCGCAGCACGATACCGACATCGTCCACAGGATGTTCGAGCCCTGTGGAGAACAGAACACCCCGAAAGGGAACGAGATGGCGTCGATCGTGGGTGTGTTCGACGTCGATCCCACCGGTCGGGATCGGTGGAGCGTGCCGGCAGGGTGCAGCCGCCGACCTTTGTCCCCACCGCTGTGGGAAAATGATGGGGAATTCACATGGTTGTCCCCTTTTGTCCCACAGGGCGTCGTTCCTAGTGTGCAGTCGCGGGTCGCGGCGCGGGCGGCCGGAATGGTGGCTGGCGAAAGGTCGTCTCGGCGGCAGTTCGTCTCCTGGGGGTCGGAGCTCCCAGGCCCTCCTCGGAGGAGTCAGGTGATCCGACTGGCCTTTGCCCGGTCGCCCGTGCCCGCACCTTCTCGCTTGCCGATGCCCCCTCCACGCTGTGCCGGTACGGCCGCGGAAGGAACAACATGACCGTGACATCAGATCGCCTCCGTGCGCGCCTCGAGCGCCGGTTCACCGTCGGTGGCATCTCGCCCTACGACCAGGTCGAGTGGCAGCGGCGCGATGCACGGTTGACCGACCACCGCGACGGTTCGGTGGTCTTCGAGGCGCTCGGTGTGGAGTTCCCCGTCGACTGGTCCGTCACCGCGTCGAACATCGTCGCCCAGAAGTACTTCCGGCACCCGAGCGGCGCGGCGCGTGAGTCCTCGCTGCGGCAGGTGATCGACCGTGTCGTCGGCACCATCACCGACTGGGGTGTGCGTGATGCCTACTTCGCCGACCGCGACGAGGCCGATGCCTTCGCAGATGAGCTGCGACACCTGCTCGTGCACCAGCAGGTCTCGTTCAACTCGCCGGTCTGGTTCAACATCGGGGTCCCCGGTGTCGCCCAGCAGGCCTCGGCGTGCTTCATCCTCGACGTCGAGGACGACCTGGCATCGATCCTGAACTGGTACGCCGAAGAGGGCGTCATCTTCAAGGGAGGCTCCGGCGCCGGGGCGAACCTGTCCAAGATCCGTTCGTCCAAGGAGCGCCTGAGCGGCGGCGGTGTGCCCTCGGGGCCCGTCAGCTTCATGCGGGGCGCCGACGCCTCGGCCGGCACCATCAAGAGCGGTGGCACGACCCGGCGCGCCGCCAAGATGGTCATCCTCGACGTCGACCACCCCGACGTCGAGGAGTTCATCTGGTGCAAGGCGAAAGAGGAGCGCAAGGCCCGTGTCCTGCGCGACGCCGGGTTCGACATGGACCTCGACGGCGCCGACGCCGTGTCGCTGCAGTACCAGAACGCCAACAACTCGGTGCGGCTCAGCGACGACTTCATGCAGTCCGTGCTCGACGGCGGCGACTGGGAGCTCATCGCCCGCAGCACCGGTGAGGTCGTCGAGCGGGTGCCTGCCGCCGCGCTGCTCCGGGCGATCGCCGAGGCGTCGTGGGAGTGCGCCGATCCCGGCGTGCAGTTCGACACCACGATCAACCGCTGGAACACCACCCCGAACGCGGGTCGGATCATGGCGAGCAACCCCTGCTCCGAGCACCTGCGGTTGGCCAACAGCGCCTGCAACCTGGCGTCGTTGAACCTGCTGACGTTCCTCGACGACGAGGGCCGCTTCGACGTCGACTCCTTCGTGCACGCAGTGCGGGTGACGACCACCGCGCAGGACATCCTCGTGGGCGCGTCGGACTACCCGACTCCGGCGATCGCCGAGATGACCGCGGCGAGCCGCGACATCGGGCTGGGCTACACCAACCTGGGTGCCTGCCTGATGGCGCTCGGCTTCGCCTACGACTCCGACGCCGGCCGTGCGTGGGCCGCTGCGGTCACCGGTCTGCTCACCGGTGCCGCCGCGGTCCGGTCGACCGAGCTCGCCGCCCAGCTCGGTCCGGCCCCGCTGTACCGCGACGACGCCGAGGGCTGGAACCACGTCTACGAGATGCACCTCGACGCGGCGCAGGCCGTGCCGTCGGTCGCCGGCCAGCCCGAGCTCAACGAGCAGTTGACCCAGGTGTGGCGCGACGCGCTCGACGGTGTGCGTGCCGTCGGCGCCCGCAACGCCGAGCTGACCGTCGCCGCGCCGACCGGCACGATCTCGTTCATGATGGATGCCGACACCACCGGCATCGAGCCCGACCTGGGCCTGGTCAAGTTCAAGAAGCTCGTGGGCGGCGGTTCCCTCGAGATCGTGAACCGGACCGTGCCCCGTGCGCTGCACCGGCTCGGCTACGACGAGACCCAGATCGACGAGATCGTCGCCTACATCGCCGAGCACCACTCGGTGCTCGGCGCGCCGCACCTGACGGTGGAGCACCTGCCGGTGTTCGCCTGTGCCATGGGTGACAACGTCATCTCCTACCAGGGGCACCTGCGGATGATGGCGGCCATCCAGCCGTTCTTCTCGGGCGCCATGTCCAAGACCGTGAACGTGCCCGAGTCGACCACCGTCGACGAGATCGAGCAGCTGCTCATCGAGTCGTGGCAGATGGGCATCAAGTGCGTCGCGCTCTACCGCGACAACTGCAAGGTCGCCCAGCCGCTGAGCACCGGCAACGGTGCCGCCAAGGCGTCCGAGCCTGCCGAGCAGGCCCCTGCCGGACATGTCGTCGCCGAGCTGGTCGAGACCGTCGCTCGCCCGACCCGCGAGCGCCTGCCCCGAGCGCGCCGGTCCAGGACGATCGAGTTCCGCGTCGCGGACTGCAAGGGCTTCGTCACCATCGGCGAGTACGACGACGGCCGCCCCGGTGAGCTGTTCATCCGTGTCTCCAAGCAGGGCTCGACCCTCGCCGGCATCATGGACGCCTTCGCGATCTCGGTCAGCCACGGCCTGCAGTACGGCGTGCCGCTGCGTGCGTTCGTGCACGCCTTCGTGGGCATGCGCTTCGAACCCGCGGGAATGACCGACGACCCCGAGGTGCGGCTCGCCAACAGCCTGATCGACTACCTGTTCCGTCGTCTGGCACTCGAGTACCTGCCGTATGAGGAGCGCCTCGACCTGGGCATCCTCGGGACCTCCGAGCGGCTCCAGCAGACGCTGCCCGGCGTCGAGGAGGCCGTCACCCCGAACGCGCCGAGCATCGACCTCACCGGCGCTGCACCGGCTCCGGCCCCCGCCGCGGCCGCTCCGGCGCCCGCGTCACCCTCCGAGGTCGACACCCACGGCAGGGGAGTGGCGACCGACGCGCCGCTGTGCATGCAGTGCGGCATCCAGATGACACGTGCCGGCTCCTGCTACGTCTGCGGCGAGTGCGGCACCACCAGCGGCTGCTCCTGACGCTGCGGCCAGTGCGGTGGTGGTGGTTCACCATCCGAGCCACTTCCGGGTTCGGTCGGACCATGGTGTTGGACCGAGTGACCCATTGTGAGGCGTACGACGTGTCGGGAAGATGTGCCCGTGGAGAATTGTGATCCCTTCGAAGCGTGCAGGGCCGACATCGAGAGCGGCGGCCACAGCGTGGCGGCCATCGTCGGCGACGAGACCGGCTGTGACTGGGCCTACTCGATCGGACTGACGCGGAGCTACGACCATCCGGAGCTGGTTGTGGTCGGGCTCGAAGCCCCGTTCGCCGGTGCGGTGATCGAGGTCCTGTCCCGGCGTGTCGCCGAGGGCGAGCAGCTGATCCCCGGCTCGACGGTCGAGGTCGAGGGCGGCCTCGAGTTCCGACTGCACCTGGTCGACCCGCTGTGGTGCAGCCGCGGCGACTGGTTCGTGCTCGGACGTGAGGTCATGGCGACCTGGGGCGAGCGGTGGCCCACATCGATCCAACTCACCTGGCCCGACGCGAACGGCGCCTTCCCCGAGGAGCCCGGCGATCCCAGGTGGAGCTTCCGCCAGCCCATGCTCTTCAACAAGTGAGCTCTTCAACAAGTGAGCGCTTCAAGCAGTGAGCGCTGGGGGCTGACGACCGGGCAGAGCCGCCGCTGAGATCGCGCCGCGTCCTCCGGCAGTGCCGTAGGGGCGTTCTGGTACCGTCCGGCCGTGTCCTTCGACGTCGGCGATCGGGTCGTCTACCCGCACCACGGAGCTGCGGTGATCGTGCAGCGGGAGTCCCGCGAGTTCGACGGCGCCGTGCAGGAGTTCCTGGTGCTCGAGATGGCGCACGGCGAACTGGTGCTGCGGGTGCCGGTCGACAAGGCCGACGAGGTCGGCATGCGGGCCCCCATCGGCGAGGACGAGGTCCGCGATCTGTTCGAGCTGCTCGCCCGCAAGGACGTGCGGGAGCCCTCGAACTGGAGCCGCCGCTTCAAGAACCACCAGGAGAAGCTGAAGTCCGGCGACGTGTACCAGGTCGCAGAGGTCGTCAGGAACCTGGCGCTGCGAGACCTGTCGAAGGGTCTGTCCGCCGGTGAGAAGACGATGTTCACCAAGGCCCGCGACGTGCTCGTGTCGGAGCTGAGCGTCGCGATGGGCGTCACCGAGGACGAGGCCCTCGAGCAGGTCCAGGCGCAGTTCGCCCCGGCGGCCTGACCGATCACCCATGGCGATGTCCCGACCCGACCCCGCACGTCTCGACGCGCCGATCCGAGTGCTGCAGTTCGTCGCGGACACCGACCCGGACCCGGCGACCGACGCCGCACTCGCCCTGCACCGGCGACTCGTCGACCACGGACTCGAGGTCCGCACCCTGGCGCTGACGCCGGGGAACCGGCCCGGGCACGAGTCGCTGCTGCCCGTCATCGCCCCGACGCGACGATCGCTCGCGGCCCGCTCCGGTGTGCAGGTCGAGCGGCGCTGGGCCGATGTGGTGGTCCTGCACGGCCAGCGGGTCCTGGTGCACGCCACGCTTCCGCCGCGCTCGAGCCCCGTGCCGACGGTCTACGCAGGTCCCGGACCGGTCGGCGGAGCCGGCACGGTTCCCGGCGGACGCACTGCCGAGCGGTTCACCCGGCGACTCGCCGCGGTGGTGACGACGACGCTCGTCGGCACCGGTCCGACGCCCGTGCCGAACGACGCCCACTCGGACGGTGACCCTGCGCTCGGAGCCGTGCCGACGGGGCAGCACCAGCCCGAGGTGCTGTCGATCCCGATCGACGCCGCGGCCGGCGCCGAGTGGGCGGCGTTGCTGCGACAGCTCGTGGCGGGCTGCCCGCCGCGGCGTGGGGGCTGAGGTGTCGGGGCATCGCGGGGCCGGTACCCTCGGAGCGATGGACGGAGGAGGCACGGGGCGATCGCGGGTGTCTCACCTCGCCGCGGGCCTGTGCACGACGCTGGTCCTCGCCGCACTCGTGCTCGTCGCCGCCGGGTGCATCCCGAGCGAGACGACCGAGCCCACGGAGATCGACGACGGCTCCGACTCCGCTGCGGCCCCGACGCCGCCGAGCGTGCCCGCCGACGGAGTGCTGACCGCCGACTTCTTCGTCGAGGGGCTCGCCTTCGACCTGTCGAACCGCCCTGACGACATGGACTACTGGGCGCCGAAGCGCTCCGAGGCGCAGTGCGCCGCCACACGCATCGTCGGCTCGCTCGGCGCGGAGCGCCTGGCCGAGCTGGGCTATCGGCCGGCGACCGTCGGTGCCTCGCTGAACGACGTCGAGCTCGCCGACGACGAGCGCGGCCTGGTGGTCGCCGCGTTGGGTGAGTGCCTCGACGTGCAGGAGAGCATCGCTGCGATCTTCTACGGCAACGGGCGCATGGCGCCGAGCGCGGCGGCGTGCCTGGCGCGCACGCTGGCCTCGGGTGGGCACACCGAGCCGTTCCTGCTGGCACTCGCCTCCGGCGACGCCGTCGACCCGTTCGCCGACGACGGTCGCCTGGCCGCTGGGCTGCTCGACGGCGCCTCGGTCTGCATCGACCCGACCGACTTCGACTGGCCCCACGTGCGCTTCAGCGACCCTGATGTCGTGATCGACTCCGACGCACCCGCAGGCGCCGCCGACTCGCCGTACGTCGACGACCGACGCAACGACTCCACCACGTCCGCTCCTCGCGAGTCCGGACCATGATCCCCGAGGTCCCGCAGATGCCCGCGCTGCTCGCCGCGCTTCCCAGCCCCCCGTTCCAGCAGCTGACGCTGGGCCCGCTCAACTTCCGCATGTACGGGCTGGTGATCGCGCTGGGCGTGCTGGCCGCGGTCGCCATCGCCCGGCGGCGCTTCAGCGCTCGGGGTGGCGACCCCGAGGACATCACCACCGTCGCGATCTTCGCGGTGCCCGCCGGACTGGTCGGCGCCCGGATCTACCACGTCATCACCGACTTCGGTGACCGCTACTCCGACGGTCGCTGGTGGCCCGACGCCTTCTTCATCTGGAACGGCGGGCTCGGCATCCCCGGCGGCGTGCTCCTCGGGGCGATCGTCGCGATCATCGCCTGCAAGCGCATGAAGCTCGACTGGCGCCAGGTCGCGGACGCCGCAGCGCCGGCCATCCCCGTCGCCCAGGCGATCGGCCGACTCGGCAACTGGTTCAACCAGGAGCTCTACGGCCGCCCGACCGAGCTGTTCTGGGGCCTCGAGATCGACGCACCGCCGGCGGAGTACCCGCCGGGCACCCTCTTCCACCCGACCTTCCTCTACGAGGCGCTGTGGAACCTGATGCTCGCCGGGCTGATCGTGCTCGGCGGCCGTCGGGTCGTCCTGAAGGCGGGCCGCTGGTTCGCGGTGTACGTCGCCGGCTACGGGCTCGGCCGCCTCTGGGTCGAGTCGCTGCGCATCGACTTCGCGACCGAGGTGCTCGGCTTCCGCGTCAACACCTGGATCTCGTTGTTCCTGATCGCCGGCGGACTGCTCTGGCTGTTCTGGAAGGGGTCACCGATCGACAAGGTCGCGACCGCCGAGCTGGCAGCGGGCGGCGACCCGCTCGCCCGTGCCGCGATGCCCGCCGAGCAGGCCGCGCAGGAGACGGCTGCGCTCGAGACCGCGGCGAGCGAGGACGCGGCGCTGCGCGACGAGATCCGTGCCGGCGACGAGCCCGCCCCCGACGAGACCGCGCCTGACGACCCCGCCCCCGACGACCCTGCCCCCGACGAGACAGCCCCTGACGAGACAGCGGCCGGCCGGACCGGGACTCAGGACGCGGACGCCGAGAAGTAGGCCTGGACGGCGTCGGAGAACGGCGGCCACGCCCCGATCGCCCACGCGTCGAAGGGTCGGTCGGTCACGGCGATGCAGGTGAGCTGCGCGACGGGATCGATCCACAGCAGCGAGCCCGAGCCGCCGAAGTGGCCGTAGGTCGACGGCGAGCACCGGGACCCGGTCCAGTGCGGCGCCTTGTTGCCACGGATCTCCGGGCCGAGCCCCCAGGGGCACGGCGTGTGCTGGCCCCATCCCGGCACGACGCCGACCAGCTCGGGGAGCTGCACGGTCGTCATCGCGGCGAGGGTGCTCGGGTGCACCAACGTCGGCGACGTGAGCTCCGCCGCGAGGCGCAGCAGGTCGGCGACGTTCGAGTGGAGCCCCTGGCCGGCGCCGCCCTCGAGCACGCTCGAGGTCATCCCGAGCGGCTGCAGCACCCCCTCGGCGAGGTACTCGTCGAACCCGATGCCTGAGCACTCGGCGAGGTGCTCGCCGAGCAGGTCGTAGCCGGCGTTCGAGTAGATCCGCCGCGTGCCGGGTGTCGCCACCACCTCGCCGTCGAAGTCGAGCCCGCCCGCGTGGCACAGCACGTGTCGCACCGTGGAGCCCTCGGGGCCGAGCGGGTCGTCGAGGGAGACGCTGGCGTCCTCGACGCCGATGAGCACGGCGAGCGCGGTGCACAACTTGGTGATCGAGGCGACGGGAACCACCCGGTCGACGTCACCGTGGCGGTGCACCGAGCCCTGCGGGTCGATCACCGCTGCGGCGGCGAAGCCCGCCCCCCAGCCCTCGACGAGCGGCAACGGATCGGTGCGGTCCGATGAGGCGGGGATCGGCCGGGTGCTCACCGCGAGCCCTCGTGGTGCACGTCGAGGTCGTCGTGACTACGGGTGCAACCGTCCCGACCGGTACGATGGACGCCATTCGACGAACTTGAAGTGGACATGACGACAACCTTCGAACAGCTCGGCGTGGCCGAGGACCTGTGCCATGCACTCTCCGAACGGGGCATCACCTCTGCGTTCCCGATCCAGGAGATGACCATCCCGGACATCCTTGCCGGTCGTGACGTCTGCGGGAAAGCGAAGACGGGCTCCGGCAAGACCCTCGCGTTCGGGCTCCCGATGCTCCAGATCCTGCCCAAGGCCAAGCCCGGTCGACCGACCGGCATCGCCCTGGTGCCCACCCGCGAGCTGGCTACGCAGGTGCGTGACGAACTCCTCCCGCTGGCGCACCTGCGCGGCGTGCGCATCACCGCGATCTACGGCGGTGACCCGATCGAGAAGCAGATCAAGGCCCTCAAGGACGGTGTCGACCTGGTGGTCTGCACCCCCGGTCGCGCGATCGACCTGATCGAACGCGGCGACCTCTCCGTCGCCGATGTCGAGAAGGTCATCATCGACGAGGCGGACCGCATGGCCGACATGGGCTTCCTGCCGCCGGTCGAGTGGATCCTGCGCAACGTCGAGGGCGACCACCAGACGCTGCTGTTCTCGGCCACCCTCGACGGCGCGGTCGACGTGCTCGTCAGCCGCTACCAGACCGACCCGGCCCGCCACGAGGTCGCCTCGCCCGGCGCGACGGTCGAGCAGATGACCCACCGGTTCCTGACCGTCCACGAGATGGACAAGGCGAAGGTCGCCGCAGCGATCGTCAACAACAGCGACCGGGCCATGATCTTCACCGCCACGAAGCACGGTGCGGACCGCCTCACCGGCAAGCTCGAGGACATGGGCGTCAAGGCCGCCGCCATCCACGGCGACCTGCGTCAGAACATGCGCGAGAAGGCGCTGTCGAACTTCGCCGCCGGCAAGCTGCAGGTCCTCGTCGCGACCGACGTCGCGGCTCGTGGCATCCACGTCGACGACGTCGATGTCGTCATCCACTACGACCCGCCGTCGGACCACAAGAACTACCTGCACCGCTCGGGTCGCACCGCCCGCGCCGGCGAGTCCGGCCTGGTCGTGTCGCTCGCGCTGTGGAACCAGGAGCTCGAGGTCAAGCGCATGCAGAAGCGCCTCGGACTCGACATGCCGCTGGTCGAGATGTTCTCGAACGATCCGCGCCTGAAGGACCTGGCCGGCTTCGATCCTGCCGCTGCCTGACGTCGCCCACCGCGGTGAGCGACCGGGCACGCCAACTGGTCGATGCACACGAGGGTTCGGTCGCGCCCGACGACCGCCGGGCTCGCGGCGTGCACTACACGCCGTCGCCGCTGGCCGACCTGCTGGTGGCCCGGGCGTTCGACCACCTCGGACGCACGCCGACACGGGTGTGCGATCCGGCCTGCGGCTCCGGCGCGTTCCTGCTCGCCGCGGCTGCTGAGCTGCACCGCCGCGGCGTGCCGGTCCGTGAGGTCGTCACGTCGCGACTCGTCGGCATCGAGCTCGACGCGGGCGCGGCGGACGTCGCTCGCCGGGCGCTGGTCGTGTGGGCCGACGACCTCGGCGCCGCGGTCGCCGCGCACGAGGTGCACGTCGAACACGGCGACGCGCTCGCAGCACCCGGCACCCCAGCCGCGGTCGAGCGTCCCGCCGGCATCGACGTGGTCGTCGGCAATCCGCCGTTCCTCAACCAGCTCGGCGGTCGAACCGCTCGCGGCACGGCGCACCGGGCGACCGCGGAGCGGCTGCTGGGTCGCCCCGGCGGATACGCCGACACCGCATCGCTGTTCCTGGTCGCGTCGCTCGACCTGCTCGACGGCGACGGCGTCGTGTGCCTGCTGCAACCGCAGTCGTTCCTCTCGACCCGCGACACCGAGCCGGTGCGCGCGGCGGTCGCCGCTCGGGCCGAGCTGGTCGAGCTGTGGGGGAGTGACGACGCGCACTTCGACGCGAGCGTCCGCGTGTGCGCGCCGGTGCTGGCTGCACCCCGCGCGGCCGCCGGCGATGCACCCCCGGTCCGCATCAGCTGGGGGCTGCCCGGCGTCGAGCATCCCGACGTCGGCCCGACGCCGGACGCCCGAACCTGGGGGCCCCTGCTCGCCGGACCTCGTGGACTCCCGGTGGTCCCCGAGCCCGACGGCCCGCGCTTGGGTGACGTGGCGACCGCGACGGCCGGGTTCCGCGACGAGTTCTACGCCCTGACCGACGCACTGGCCGACGGACTGGCCGACGGCAGCCCGGTGCAGGGCGCCGCCCGCCTGGTGACCGTGGGGATGATCGACGTGGCCCGACTGACCTGGGGCACGACTCCTCGACGGGTGCGCGGCGCAGCGAGGCTCGCGCCCACCGTCGATCTCGACGACCTCGCTCGACGGTCACCCCGCGTCGCGTCGTGGTCCCGCGACCGCTTGATCCCCAAGGTGCTCGTCGCCACCCAGACCCGGGTCGTCGAAGCGGTGCCCGACCCGGTCGGCGACTGCATCCCGGTGACCCCGACGATCAGCGTCGAACCGACCGCCGGGGCGCCGTCGTTGTTCCATCTGACCGCCGCGCTGTCAGCCCCTCCGGTCGCAGCCGTCGCCGCGGCGAGGCACCTGGGCGCCGGTCTGTCGGCCGGCGCGCTGCGCTGGTCGGCCACCTCGGTCCTCGACGTCGCCCTCCCGTCGCCGGGACCGGAGTGGGACGAGGGGGCCGAGCTCGTCGAGTCGCTGATGGCCTCGTCGGATGCCGAGCGTCCGGCGTTGCTCGACCGACTCGGTGTCGTGATGACCGAGGCGCACGGCCTGGACGACGCACATCCCGTGCTGGCGTGGTGGCGGTCGCTCGCTCGGTGAGCGTCGAGTGGCACGGTGCGTGCCGGGGATGTGGTTTGACCGCCGAGCGCGCCGCGTGTGACAGTGACCGGAACATCAGGAGTGGCCCCTCACGGGGTCCGGCAACCTGGGACGGACACCCAAGGTGCCTTCTCGCCACCCGGCGAGGATGTGGCAGCCCTCGCGGTTCGCAAACCAAGTGTCCGACGACGCCGCTCCGTGCGGCGTGCCCGGGTTGCTCGGATCACGACGGGGTCCCTCGGAACCTCCACGAGCCGAGCACCGAACGCCGTGTCCCAACGCCCAACCGACGACGAGACCCACGGCACGCGCCGCCCGGCCCTCCTGCCGGCGAGCGGCGCCTGGCGTCCCGGTGATCCCGTCGGGGACCGGCGGTTCCACTCCGTGGTCGACGGGCGACGCTTCCTGCTCGAGGGCGGCGGTGCACTCGACCACATCGATGTCGCCTACGAGACCTGGGGAACCCTCGACGACGACGGGTCGAACGCAGTCCTGGTGTGCCATGCGCTCACCGGTGACAGCCACGCTGCGTCGCGTCGGGGTCCCGGGCACGCCGACACCGGTTGGTGGGAGGGCCTGATCGGACCGGGTCGGGCGCTCGACACCGACGAGCGCTTCGTGGTGTGCGCCAACGTGCTCGGCGGCTGTCAGGGCACCACGGGACCGGCCTCGATCGATCCCGCGACGGGCACCCCCTACGGCTCCCGCTTCCCGATCGTCACGATCCGCGACATGGTGCGCACCCAGGCCTCCCTCGCCGACCACCTCGGCGTCCGTCGCTGGCGCGCCGTGGTCGGTGGCTCCATGGGTGGCATGCAGGCCCTCGAGTGGGCGGTCATGTACCCCGACCGGGTCGACGCGCTCGTGCTCGCTTCGACCTCGGCCCAGGCCTCGGCCCAGCAGATCGCCTGGAGCCACATCGGCCGACACGCCATCGAGTCCGACGCCGCGTTCCGCGGCGGCGACTACTACGACGCCCCCGACGGCGAGGGTCCGCACCGCGGCCTGATCACCGCCCGCATGATGGCCCAGGTCACCTACCGCAGCGACGAGGTGTTCACCGACCGGTTCGACCGGTCGCTGCTCGGCCCGCTCGAGTTCGTGGACCGCAACACCTTCCAGATCGAGAGCTACCTCGACTACCACGGCGAGAAGCTCGTCCGCCGCTTCGACGCGAACAGCTACCTGCGACTGAACCGGGCGATGGACCTGCACGACGTCGGCCGCGGTCGCGGTGGCGTCGAACGGGCGCTCGGCCGGGTCCGTGCCCCGGTGCTGGTGGCGTCGGTTCGGAGTGACTCGCTCTACCCGCCGGTGCAGCAGCGACAGATCTTCGACGCGCTCGCGGCCGGCCCGTCCGACGTGCGGTGGGCCGACATCGACTCGCCGCACGGGCACGACGGCTTCCTGATCGAGACCGCACAGCTCGCACCACAGATCGACTCGTTCCTGCGTGAGGTCGGCGACGGCCTGCGTGAGGTCCGAGAGGGGAACAGGACATGACCACCGGAGGAACGGCATGACCGCAGGCGACATCGACGGCGACACCGCAGGGGAGGCGAGCCCCGCCCCGGCCCCCGACTGGCGACCCGAGACCGTGGCGGTCCGCACCGGCCGCTCCGCGAGCGACACCGCGCTGGCGCCGGTGATCTGGGCGTCGTCGACGTTCGTGACGCCGACGGTCGACGAGGGGCGTCGCATGGCGACCTCGACGGGCGCCGAGCGCTTCTACAGCCGCTACGGCAACCCGAGCGTCAACGCCTTCGAGTCCGCGATCGCCGAGCTCGAGGGCGCCGAGGCCGCCCGAGCGTTCAGCTCCGGCATGGGCGCGGTGTCCGCCGTCGTGCTCGGCCTGTGCTCCAAGGGCGACCACATCGTCTCCCAGCACCAGCTCTACGCCGGCACCCAGATGCTCCTGCAGTCGGTCTGTCCCCGCTTCGGCATCGACGTCACGTTCGTCGACGGCACCGACCCGGAGGCCTGGGAAGCGGCGGTCGTGCCCGGCAAGACGATGCTGCTGCTCGCCGAGACCCCGGCGAACCCGCGGCTCGACCTCGTCGACCTGGACCGGCTGGGCGCCATCAAGGGTCCGATGAAGGCGGTGGACTCGACCTTCGCCACCCCGCTCGGGCAACGCCCGCTCGACCACGGCGTCGACCTGGTGATCCACTCGGCCACCAAGGCGATCGGCGGCCACAACGACATCTCCCTCGGCGTCATCGCCGGCGCACGCGAGCTCCTGGACTGGGTCTGGG
>JAEWED010000038.1 GCA_023389745.1 Actinomycetes bacterium | reverse complement strand
GGGACGGCTCGGGGTCGCCCGGCATCGATGGGGCGTCGGGCGACCCCCTCGACGACGGGTCGGCGGCCCCCGAGCCCGGACCCGTCGAGGTCGTCGACCTGGTGCCTGAGCCGGCGCTCGACCCGGACACTCCAGGCGACCCGGACCGTGCTCCCGTCAGCCCCCTCCACGACCACAGCGAGGTGCGCTCATGACCCCCTTCGACGCCGCATGGTTGGGCGCCGCGATCCGACTCGCCGCACCGCTGCTGCTCGCCGCCACCGGCGAGACCGTCGCCGAGCGCGCCGGCGTGATCAACATCGGGCTCGAGGGCATGATGCTCTCCGGCGCCTTCGCCGGGTACGCCATCGGCGCGGCGACCGGCGACCCCTGGCTCGGCATGCTGGGCGCGCTCGTGGTCGGTCTGCTCGTCGGGCTCGCCACTGCACTGGTCACCGTCATCGCCAAGGCCGACCAGATCGTCGTCGGCGTCGGGCTCAACCTGCTGGCGCTGGGCGCGACCACCTTCTTGTTCCGCGACATGTTCTCCGACGCCGCCGAGAAGGTCGGCCCGATCGGCCGCTTCGCCATCCCGCTGCTCTCCGACATCCCGGGCATCGGCGACGCGCTGTTCAACCAGTCGCCGCTGGTCTACGTGGCGTTCCTGTCGGTGCCGGCGATGGGTTTGATGCTGTCCCGCACCAACTTCGGTCTGTCGATCCGCGCCGCCGGTGACAGCCCGTCGGCCCTCGACACCGCAGGCGTGAACGTGACCGCGATCCGGGTCGTCGCCACGGCGATCGCCGCCGGGCTCGCCTCGCTCGGCGGTGCGTTCCTGTCGGTCGGCCAGCTCGGGATGTTCAACGAGAACATGACGGCAGGCCGTGGTTTCCTCGCCCTGGCCGCGGTCATCTTCGGTCGCTGGCGTTCGACGACGGTCATGGTGGCGTGCGTGCTCTTCGGCATGGTCGACGCCCTGCAGCTGCGACTGCAGTCGGTGGGCGAGATCCCCCGCGGCGTCTGGGCCGTGGTCGTCCTGGTCGCCCTCGTCGCGGCGGTGATGTCCAGCCCGCTGCGACACCGGATGCGCCCGGGTGCGCTGCTCGCTTCGGCCGGGCTCTGCCTGATCGCCGGCTGGTGCTGGATCGCCCAGCCGACCTGGACCCTGCCGAGCCAGATCTGGCTCGCCCTGCCCTACGCGTTGACGCTGATCGCGCTGGCGAGCCTGCAGAACACCGACGACTCGCCACTCGAGCTCGGTGTGCCGTACTCCCGCAACGGCGGTCGCTGAGGCCCTGGTTCCCCCTGGGTCGGCGCTAGCGGAGCGTCGGCGTCGCGTCGGCGGTCGGGTGAGCCGGCCCACGAGCGCAGCTGGTCACAGATGGCCACACGCTCGAAACCTTCCCGAATCATATATCAAATAGACCATAGGAAACAGAGTTCCAGACGGAACCGACTGAAGGAGCAATTGTGAGATCACGTGGGGTGTTCCGGATCGCTGCGGTGCTGGCCGCAGGTGTCCTCGTACTTGGTGCCTGTTCCTCGGACGACTCCGAGGGGTCGTCCGGTGGCAGCGGGTCGTCCTCGGATGGCGTGAAGGTCGGCATCGCGCTGTCGGCGGCGAGCAACGACAAGGGCTTCTCCCAGGCCCACTACGACGGACTGGTCGCTGCGTGCGAGACCATCGACTGCGAGGTCTCGGTGTCGGAGAACGCGGACGACCCGCAGAAGCAGATCGACGCCCTCAAGAACCTGGCGGCCGACAACGACCTGGTGATCGGCGTCGGTGCCGAGTTCGCCGCGGCGGGTACGGCCGTCGCACCGCAGTTCCCCGACACGCAGTTCTCGATCATCAACGGCGAGACCAGCGACGCGGAGAACCTGCACGTCTACGTCATCAACCAGGGCTACGCCGCCTACGTCGCCGGCGCGGTGGCCGGCACGGTCTCGTCGGCCGACACCGTCGGCTACCTGGGTGGCCTCGACATCCCGCCGACCGCCGGCTCCGATGCCGGCTTCGAGCTCGGTGCGCAGTCGATCACGCCGGGGATCAAGTACCTCTCGGCGATGGTCGGTGACTTCACCGACTCGGCCAAGGCCAAGGAGCTCGCCTCGCAGCAGATCGCCGAGGGTGCGGACGTCATCTACGCCTACCTCGACACCGCGACCGCCGGAGTGGTCGAGGCGATCACCGAGTCGGGCAAGGACGTGAAGCTGATCACCCAGGCGGTCGCCGAGTGCACCCACCCGGGCATCGTCATCGGCGGCACCACGCTGAGCACCAACGCCTACATGGCGGCGATGGTCACCGACTTCATCGACGACACGCTGCCCGAGGAGCCCAAGGTGTTCGCCCTCGAGGACCCTGAGATCCAGAAGATGGAGCTCTGCTCGGACCAGCCCGCCGAGCTGCAGACGCTGGTCGACTCGGTCACGGCCGGCCTCAACGACGGCACCACGAAGCTGCCCGAGTCGGTCATCTGACCGCCGCAGCCCCGTAGGTCGGGCCGGCCCCGGACTCCTCTCCCGTGGCAGGCCCGATCCGATCCGCACCGCCTGGGACCCGGGCGGTGCGGATCGCCCGTCTCACCGCAGCAACCCACCCGCCGCCCGCCGACCGGGCCACCCGCAACCAGGAGCTTCGACATGACGACCACCATTCCTGACGACCTGATGGACCGGGTCTCCCGCCTCGATGACGAGCACCGGGTGATCGAGGCACTGCTCGCCTTCGCCGAGGCCCGTGACGCCCACGACCTCGACGCCGCGCTGGAGCGGTGCAGCGACGACGTCCAGCTCGTCGTCGACGGGCCGGCGGCCCGGACCTTCGGTGGCGCCGACGGGATCGAGGAGCTCGCCGCGGTGTGGGCCGACGACGTCCGACGGGTGCCGTTCGTGATGCAGTTCGTCTCCGACGTCGAGGTGTCGTTGCACGACGATCGTGCGGTCGTGTCGGCCACGGTGATCGCTCCGGCCACGGTGGCCGGCCCTGACGGCGACGACGGGCGCTGGCTCTCGGGGCGACTGCTCGCCGAGCTGTGCCGCTCGCTGCAGGGTTGGATGATCACCTCGCTGCGCTACGAGCCGACGATGCACACCCCCTACGAGGCGGGCTGGGCGGTCTGCCGCTTCGCCGACTGACACGCGGCCGCAGTCCACGGGCCGTGCTGCGAGCTCCGGTGATCCATCGACACCATGTGTCGATGGATCACCGCAGTTGTCGCGTCAGTCCGTCGCGTCAGTCCGTCGCGTCGACGTACGGTCCCGGCGGCGGCGTGATCTCGATGTCGGCGTTGAAGTCGGAGAACGTCGAGCGGGTGACCAGCTGAGCGGTCGTCACCTCGATCTGCCGGATGACCTGGCCGGTCACCCAGACCGTGACCGACTCGACCTCGGCGGGGTACTCGA
Organism: Actinomycetes bacterium; assembly: GCA_023389745.1. Classification (GTDB taxonomy): domain Bacteria; phylum Actinomycetota; class Acidimicrobiia; order Acidimicrobiales; family Microtrichaceae; genus JAFAFN01. The sequence continues at coordinate 4,767 of JAEWED010000038.1, read as the reverse complement.
GCTCGAACCAGGCGAGCACGCCGGCGGACAGCGTCGACAGCGCGGGGGCGAGCTGCGCGGCGGGCGCCAGCTCGAGGCGGGTCGCGGCGTCGCCGTCCCAGTCGACCGAGCGCTCGTCGACGACCGTCGAGTTGCCCCGCAGCGTCTTGAGGACCATCGCGGACGACATCGAGAACGGTGCGGGCTCCTCGACGGGGACAGCTCGCCGGGTGGTGACACCCTCGATCGTCTCGTACTCGGTGCCCCCGATCAGGATCTGGGTCGCCGACTCGGTGTGCCCGTCGGGGTAGGTGCGGGTCGAGGTCCACTCGCGATCGTCCCCGTTCACCCGTACGGTGCTGCGGGACGTGCCCGAGCCGTCGTTCGGGGTGGTGGTGACCTCGGCGCGCAGCGAGACGATCTCCTCGTGCACGGTCGTGGGTGGCGCGCTGGTGGTGTCCGCCGGCGTCGAGTCGTCGTTCGAGCGGAGCAGGACCGCACCACCGACGGCGCCCAGCACGAGCGCCGCGGCAGCGACGCCGAGCAGCCACCGCCCGGGGCCTGACCGCCGTGCGTCGTGACGGTGCGGATCGAGCGGCACCGATCCGTCGCCGGACGGGTCCGGCTCGGCGGGGTGCTCGTCGGTGGTGTGGCCGGCGGTGGTGGGGCTGTCGGTGCTGTGCGTGCTCATCGCGGTCTCCAGGATCGAGTGGTAGCGGGTCGATCCCCGAGCCGGTGGTGCGTCGGTCCGGGTCGGATCGAGCGAACCGATGAGGGCGCCGAGCTCGTCGTCAGGCGAGTCCATCGTCGTCCTCGCTTCCGCGTCGGGGATCGACAGCTACCTGTCGATCGAGGGTCGGATCTTTCCTGCCGACCGCGGCGGCGAGGCGCTGTCGCGACTTGTGCAGGCGCATCGACACGGCGTTCGGCGTGAGCCCGAGCAGCGACGCGATCTCGGTGACGGCGAGCTCGTCCCAGTACCGCATGACGATCACCTCTCGGTCCTGTTCCTTCAGCTCGGCGATCGCCGCGCGCAGTGGTTCGCCGCGATCGTCGGACTCGACGTCGCCGACGGTCGCCAGAGGTCGCGCCGGGAGCTCGCCCGCGAGCCGTCGTTCGAGCCGGCGGGCCCGGTCGCCCGAGCGGTGGTGGTTCGCGAGCAGGTTCCGGGCGACGCCGAACAACCAGAGTCGGATGTCGTCGGTCGGCGCATCGTCCCGTCGACGCCACGCCACCGCGAACACCTGCGCCGCGATGTCGTCGGCGTCGCTGCTCGACGCGCAACGACGCCGGGCGAACCGCCAGACGTCGTCGAAGTCGGCGGCGAACAGCGCGCGGAACCGTTCGTCGTCGGAGGACTGCTCCTCGTCGGAGGACCGCTCCACATCGGAGCGCGACCGGCTCATCCTCCGCTCATGTCCGGCGGGGGAGCGGATCTTTCCGTCGACGGCGCTCGTGCAGGAGCGCCTGTCGGCGCGCTGCGGTGGGCACGGACCAGGTCCTCGCCGATCGTGACGAGCAGCTCGATCAGCTCCACGGGCGAGTCGACGGTGACCCAGCCGCCGAACCCGGCCAGCTCCGTGGCGATCGAACGCACCGTCGCGCCACGGATCTCGACCCGGTGGGCCACTGCCCCGGTCGTCGGGTCGACGGTGACCGCACCTTCGGCCAGGCGCGCGCCGAAGACGACCCGCAGGTACTGCAGCGCCTCGGGGATCGCGGTCGCCGTCGCGGTGACCGGGGTGCGCATCTGGTCGACCCGCTCGACGAACTCGCTCCACTGCGCCGACAGCTCGAAGCCCTCTGGTCGCACGACCGGTTCGCCGGTGCGAGTCACCGAGGTCACCCGGTCGATCCGGAAGGTCCGCATGCCGGCGTCGGTGTCGGCCACCAGGTACCAGTTCCGGCCCTTCTTCGCGAGCCCGAGGGGGTGCACCACGCGTCGGGTCGGTTCGCCGCTGCGCCCGGAGTAGCCCAGTTCGACGCACTCGCCGTCGACGACGGCGGACTCGACGTCGTCGAGGTGGGGTGGCCGCCACGCCGGCCGCCGGGTCCCGTCCCAGGCGTCGGGGTCGACCACCAGCGAGCGCGCCGCGGTCTCGGCGCCGGTGCGCATCGACTCGGGCAGTGCTCGCACCAGCTTGCGCAGCGCGGAGCGGACCTCGGGCGACACGTCGGCCTGCGGGCCGGCCAGCACGAACAGCGCGCGGGCCTCATCCGCGCTGAGCCCGCTCAGGTCGATGCGGCCGCCTCCCGCGAGTCGCCAACCACCGCCGCGGCCCTGTTGGGAGTAGACCGGCACACCCGACATCGCCAGGGCGTCGAGGTCACGGCGGGCGGTGCGTTCCGAGATCTCGAGCTCTTCGGCCACCTCGGCGGCGGTCACCTGCTGGCGCCGCTGCAGCATCAACAGGATCGCCACGAGTCGGTCGGCGCGCATGTCGCGAGCATTTCAGACAAACCGGTCAGAAGGTGACCGGTTCAGGTCTGGATGATGGGCTCATGACTTCGAACAGCGACACCACCACTCCCGCACGTCCCTCCCCGACCGCGGCGCCGGCCGCGACCCCGCTGCCGCCGGACGACCCGCGCCGTCACTTCGCCGCGACGGTGAAGGTCGCGGCCGCGGTCATGTCGGCGATCCGGCCGGAGCAGTACCCCTCGCCGACGCCGTGCGCCGACCTGCCGGTGGGGCCGCTGCAGGAGCACCTGGTCATGGTGCTGCGTCGCGTGGCCGCAGCGGGGCGGGGCGAGCCGACCTCGACCTGGCCGATGGACGCGGCCGACGTCGCCGAAGGTGACTGGCTCGATGCCTGGCGAGCCGCGGCCCACGACGCACAGCGCGCCTGGACCGACGACGCCCTGCTCGACCGGCCCACCGAGCTGCCCTGGGGCGTCTTCCCGGGTCGCGAGGTGCTGGGGGTGTACGCGAGCGAGGTCGCCGTGCACACCTGGGACCTGGCGGTCGCCACGGGCATCGAGCCCGAGTGGGACGCCAGGTCGATCGAGTTCGCGTTGGACGCGATCCACTCCCAGCTGCCGATGGCGGACCGCACCCCGATGTGGGAGGCGACCAGAGCACAGCTGCCGCCTGACTACCCGTGGGAGGACCCGTTCGGTCCGGCGGTGCCCGTGGCCGCGGACGCGTCGACGGTCGACCGACTCGTCGCCTGGAACGGACGCGATCCCGGCTGGACGCCGCCCGCACCGCGGGACTGACACGGTGGGCCGCCGTGCCTCACGGCGGCCCTGCTCCTCGCATCGGGACCTCGGAGCGCCCACTGTGGGTCGCTACGGTTGGCGCTCGGAGAGGCCTGGGCGATGAGCGATCAACCGTTGAACGATGCGTGGGGTCAGGGCGCGGACGGCAAGTGGTACCCGCCCGAGCAGCTCTGGGGTCGCGCGGTCGCAGCACCGCCAGCGGCGCCAGCACCGTGGGGAGGGCCTCCGCCGCCCGAGCCGCCGCGGGCCCCGAGGTGGCCGTGGCTCGCCGTTGCGCTCGGCGGTCTCGCCTCGTTCGTGCTCCTGGCGGTCATCGGTGCCGTGGTCGTCGACGAGTCCGGCGAGCTCGACGCGTCGGCCCGGTCCGCTCCGTCGACCACGTCGGAGCTCGCCGGCGTCTCCTCGTCGCCGAGCACCTCGACCACGACCACCTCTACGACGAGCACGACCGCGGCGCCCACGACCGCGGCGCCCACGACCGCGGCGCCCACGACGACGGTCGCGCCGCCGCCACCACCCACCCCGACGACGACCGTCGCTCCTCCGCCTCCCGCGGTGGCCCCCCCACCTCCTGTCGATGCGGGCGTGTACTACGAGAACTGCGACGCGGCTCGCGCTGCCGGCGCGGCGCCGGTCTACCGGGGCCAGCCCGGCTACGCGAGACACCTCGATCGTGACGACGACGGCGTCGGGTGTGAGTAGCCCAGGGTCGGCCTGGGCGAACCTGCGTGCTCAGCCGTGGTGGGTCCAGGCGCTGGTGTGGGTGTTCGCCCTGCCGGTCGCGGCGGTCGTCTGGGCCTCCGCCCGACGGTCGCTACGTCGCACGTCGCTGTGCGCCGCGGCGGTCCTCGCCGTGTGCTGCGTCTCGATCCCGCTCGGGCTCACGGGTGCAGATGAGCCCGGGTCGGTCGAGCTCCGCTCGGCCGACGGTGGCCGCACGGACGCGGCGACGCGATCGAGCACCGGTCCGTCGACCGCCGCCTCATCGGCCATCTCCACGACCGCGCCGCCGACCACAGCGGCTCCGACGACCGCGGCTCCGACGACCGCACCACCGACCAGCGCTGTACCGACCAGCGCACCACTGACCAGCGCACCACCGACCAGTGCGCCGTCCGCGACCGGGGCGCCGTCGGCCAGGACGACCGCGGAGTGGCTGCTGTCGCAGATCTCCGTCGCGGACGAGGTCGAGCAGCCCGGTTACGACCGTGACCTGTTCGACCACTGGGTCGACGCGGACGGCAACGGGTGCAACACCCGCTGCGAGGTGCTGCTGCGCCAGCAGCTCCCCGGCGGCGGATGGTTCTCGACGTACGACCGCACACACGTCGCGAACTCGGGCGACCTCGACGTCGACCACGTGGTCGCGCTGGCCGAGGCGTGGCGCAGCGGCGCCTGGGCCTGGGACCCGGCACGTCGACGTGAGTTCGCGAACGACCTCGACGAGCCTCGCTCGCTGATCGCCGTGTCCGCGTCGTCGAACCGCTCGAAGTCCGACCGTGACCCGGCGTCGTGGCGGCCTGTGGCCGAGGAGGACTGGTGTCAGTACGCGATCTCGTGGATGAC
>JAEWED010000265.1 GCA_023389745.1 Actinomycetes bacterium | reverse complement strand
CTCAAGTACTGACCCGGAAAGAGGGGTCCTCGTCGACATCCCTTGTCGACGAGGACCCCACTCCCACCGCGAGCACGCGGGAGTGGGGTCGTCGTCGACATCCGTTGTCGAGGACGACCCCTATTTTTTGCCCCGACCGTCAGGTGAAGTCGACGGGACGGTCGAGTCCGGCGAGCTTGTCGGGGTTGATGAGGATGCGGACCACCGAGACCTCGCCGTGCTCGTCGCGGTCCGCGGTGAGCGCGCACGTCAGCTCCTCGGAGCGCAGGACCAGCGCCGGCCCGGCGTTCACCTGCTCGAACGCGACCTCGCCGTCCGCCGGTAGGCGCTGCGCCAGGTTGACCAGCAGGCGTGCGACCTTCGCCGGGCCGAGCACCGGGCGACGAGCGGCCCGACGGTTCGGCCCTCCGTCGCTCACGAGCACCACCTCGGGCGACAGCAGCGAGATCACCCGGTCGACGTCGCCGACCAGCACCGCGCCCATCAGCTCGGCGAGCAGCGACTCGTCGGCCGGGGCCGCAGGTTCGCGCTCGGCGCGCACCTTGCGCCGAGCCCTGCTCGCGATCTGGCGGCACGCCTCGGGCGACCTGCCGACGACCTCGGCGATGTCCGCGTAGGGCTCGCCGAACACGTCGGCCAGCAGGAACACCGCCCGCTCGACGGGACCGAGACGGTCGAGCACGACCAGGAACCCGAGGGTCACCGACTCGGCCAGCTCGGCGGCCTGCGCGGGGTCGTCGTCGACCAGCGAGGGTGGACCGGTACGGATCGGTTCGGGCAACCACGGCCCGACGTACTCCTCGCGCCGGCGGCGCTGGGCGCGCAGCCGGTCGAGCGCCAGGCGCGACGTCACCGTCGTGAGCCACGCCGCGGGGTTGCGGATGGCGTCGTGGTCGGCACGCCGCCAGCGCAGCCACGCCTCCTGCACGACGTCCTCGGCATCGCTCAGCGTGCCGAGCATCCGGTACGAGAGGCCGGTGAGGCGCGGTCGTTCGAGCTCGAAGACCTGATCGGCATCGGCGACCCGATCGGCACCGCCGACCTGATCGACATCTGCAGCGGTGTGCTCGGGTCCACCCACGCAGTTCATCGTGCACCGGCGCGCACCGGCGGTGTGGCGTGTTCGCCGACGAGCTGCGTGCGGCGCTCGATCGCGAGTTGGGCGGCACGGCGTCCGCTGGCGAGCGCCGCGTCGGCGAGCAGACCCTCGTCGCCGACCCAGTCCCCCGCGATGAACAGGCCCTGCGCCCCGCCGACCTGCACCGACGGACGACCGGGCAGGCCACCGGTCTCGGCGAGCGGCAGGCCGCCGGTGACGACCATCCGATGCAGGAACCGCTCCGCGACGACGTCGCCGTGTCGCAGGCCGGCACGCTCGGCGTGTGCCCACAGGTCGCGCCGGTCCTCGTCGCTGCTGCGTGCCCCGTAGCGCATGACGTGCACGACCGTGATGCCGTCGGGAGCCAGATCCGCGGCCGCAGGCGTGTGGCGCGACAGGTAGAGCGGCGAGTCGATGCCGAGCAGGAGCGGCTGGTCCGGCGGGCGACGCACGGCCAGCTCGAGGCAGGCACCGGTCACCGGCTCACCGATGCCGGACCGGTCGAGCGGTCCGGGCAGCAGCCGCTCGACCGCGTCGGGTCCGCCGGTCGCGACGAGCACCGACCGCGCCGTGATCGAACGGGTCGCGGTCTGCACCGTCCACGGCGCCGAGGCGTCGGCTCCGGCTGTTTCCGCGGACGGGGCGATCGTGCGCACCGACTCGTGGTCGACCACTTCGACTCCGGCGCGGGATGCGACGTCACGCAACGCGTCGACGATCTGGGCGAACCCGCCGTCGGGGTAGCGCACGCCCGGGCCGAGCGCGAGCTGCACCTGCCGGATCGCCGCGTCCGCGCTGAAGGTCTCGGTGTCGGCCGAGTAGGTCGCGGTGCGCAGGACGGTCCCCATGAGCGCGAGCGCGTCGTCGCGCAGCCCGGCGTTCCGCATCCACTGGCCGATCGACAGCGACGCGGACGTCGACGGATCGATCCGATCGAGCGTCGCGAGCAACCGGCCGACGGCGAGCTTCGACCGGGCGCTCAGCAGCGGGGTGCGCAGCAGGGTGAGCGGCCCTGCCGGCAGACGGTGGACCGCGCCGTCGAGCACGCCGTAGGAGTGTGCCGAGTCGGGCTGGCCGCCGCGCACCGTGATGCCGAGCGCGGCGAGCGCCGCCTCGCCCGGTCCACCGGTGTAGAAGGCCCGCGGCCCGGCGTTGAACACGACCCCGGGGTCGACCGTGGTGGTCGCGGCTCGGCCGCCGAGGCCTCGCTGTTCGAGCAGCAGCACGCGCAGGCCGTCGGTCGCGGCGGTCGCCGCGGCGCACAGCCCGGCGAGGCCACCGCCGACCACGACCAGGTCGATCGGGTCGGATCTGCTGTGGGCGTCGTCGACAGCAGCGGTCTCGGGTGTGTTCGGTGTGCGCTCCATGTCGTGTCGACGCCGGTGGAGGGTCGAGTGTGACATCGCTGCATGCTGGACCTGGGCATCGCCCCGCCACATCCCGTCAGACCGTCCCGAAAAACTGGACGCCGACGACGTCCGATGGCCGAACCGTCCCGAAGAACTGGACACTTCGGTGACCTCTCGTCAGACCGTCCTGTTTTTCGGGACGGTCTGACGCTGTCGGTGGAGCGGACCTCGGGCTCTCGTCAGCTCGATCGACGAAGCTCAGCCGGTGGCGTCGACGGCGGCGTCGCCGAAGAACGCCCGAGCGGCCGGCTCGAAGTCCGGCCCCCGACGCAGGTGGTGACCGCCGTCGATCGACGTCGAGGTCCCGGTGATCCACGACGACTCCGGGCCGAGCAGGAACCGGACCGCCGACGCGATGTCCTCGACGTTGCCCGTTCGCGACACCGGCATGTTGGTCAGGTAGCTCTCCATCACCAGGTCGTCGTCCATCACCATCGACACCAGGTCGGTCTCGACGATGCCCGGACGGACCGAGTTCACCCGCACGCCTGCACGGCCGAGCTCGTCGGCCGTCTGGCGGACGAGCATGTCGATCGCAGCCTTCGACACGCAGTACGGACCCATGTACGGGTGGGTGACGGCCGCGGCGATCGACGAGATGGCGACCATCGCGCCGCCACCGGTCGAGGCGATCTTCGCCCCGGCGTGCTTGAACAACAGGAACGTGCCGGTCAGGTTCGTGCCGAGGATGTCGTTCCACTCCTCGAGCGGCGTGGTGATGATCGGGCCCAGCCCGCCTCGGCCCGCCGAGGCCACCGCGAAGTCGAGCGAACCGGTCGCCTCGGCCGCCACCGCGACCGACGCCTCGGTGGCCGCCTCGTCCTGTGCGTCGGCGACGAACCAGCGCGCCTCGGGCAGTCCGGAGCCCTCGGCGTTGAGCTGCTCGACCGCCTCGCGCAGGCGCTCCTCGGTCCGGCCGGTGATCGTCACCGCACACCCGTCGTTGCGCAGCGCCCGAGCGCTCGCGAGCCCGATGCCGCTGCCGCCGCCGGTGATCAGCGCGGCCGTGCCGGCGAGCGCGAGTGCGTCCTGTGTCGTCATGGTGGAATCCCCCCGGTCGTTCGTGTCGGGCACCGTAGCCGCCGAGCACCCGGACGCCGTACGGCCGGTACCGCCCCGGACGCGCCGGTGGGGCCCCGGAGGGCCCCACCGTGGTCGACGCCGAAGGCTCGGCGTCGGAACGTCGTGTGTCGGCTCAGGCGACGAGCGTGTTGCTCACCGTGCCCGTCGCGCCGGTGTTGGCACCCGTGCCACCGGCACCGCCGGTGCCACCCGTGTACGACGGCGTCCCGGTCGGCGCGCTCGACGAGGTGCGGGACAGGCCGATGGCTGCGCCGCCGCCGCCGCCACCGCCGGCACCCGAGGCGCCACCGACACCGCCGGTGCCACCGTTGCCGCCCTTGCCACCACGCTCGAACGCAGCGCCGCCGGCGCCGCCCGAACCACCGGGCTGGCCGGCCGCACCGGCGCCGCCGTTGCCACCCTTGCCGCCGGTGCCGAGCGTGATCTGCAGACCGGTCAGGACCGGCGAGGAGTTCTCGAGGCGCACGGCGATCGA
>JAEWED010000255.1 GCA_023389745.1 Actinomycetes bacterium | reverse complement strand
TGGGGGGGGGGGTCGGGGGCCGCTATGCCCGGGACCGCCCCGACCCCTTTGCACACCTCTCTCCCCTCGACCGCCCCCACGACCACCCAGGCCCGGATCAGACAGAAGGCCGAGATCAGACAGAAGGAGGGCATGTCACGTGGCCATCGACGGACTCGTCAGCGGACTGAACACCACCGAGATCATCGCCAGCCTCATGGCGATCGAGAAGCTCCCCCAGGACGCCATGGTCGCCCGCCAGGAGACGGCCAAGAACCAGCTGAGCTCGTACGCCTCGGTGCGCGCCAAGCTCTCGGCGCTCGGGACCGCGGCCAACGCACTCGCCACGGCCTCCAAGTGGAACCAGCGCACCGCCAGCTCCACCAACACCTCGAGCGCGACCGTGAGCGCGACCTCGACCGCCACGGTCGGGTCGCTGACGTTCAGCGTTGACCGGGTCGCCACCGCCCACGGGCTGTCGAGCGCGACCACGATCGCCGCGACCTCGACGGTCATCGCCTCGGGCGGCACCATCTCGATCGACCTCGGCGACGGCGCCGGTCCGCAGTCCATCGACGTCGGCGGTGGCACGCTCCAGGAGGTCGCCGCCGCGATCAACGGCGCGGGCCTGGGCGTCCGGGCCACGACGGTCAACACCGGCTCCGGGTTCCGCCTGCAGATGACCGCGACCTCGACGGGCGCGGCGTCCGACTTCACCGTCGACGGGCTCGACCCGTCGGTCGGCGGCACCGTCGTCACGACCCAGGGCGTCGACGCGCAGCTGACCATCGGCACCGGACCGGGTGCGTACAGCGTCACGTCGTCGTCCAACACGTTCTCGGACCTGATGCCCGGCGTGTCGGTCACCGCTGTCACCGTGTCGGCCGCACCGGTCACCGTCAACGTCGCCGAGAACGTCACCGCCCTGTCGGACGCGGTGAAGGCCCTCGTCGAAGCGGCCAACGCGGCGTTGAGCGAGATCTCGCTGCGCACCGCGTTCAACGCCGAGACCAAGACCGGCGCATCGCTCAACGGCGACGCCACGCTGCGCCGGGCCGCGCAGGAGATCTCCCGGTCCGTCGCGAACGCGGTCGGTGCGTCGAGCCTCGGCTCCGCCGGCGCCGCGGGTGTGTCGCTCGACCGCAGCGGCCGCCTCAGCTTCGACGCCGACAAGTTCGCCAAGGCGTACGCCGCGGATCCGACCGCCGTGCGCAACCTGTTCAGCCAGCACGGTGCGACGACGGGTGACGTCTCGTTCGTGTCCGCCGGCGGTCGTGCCCGCAGCGGCAGCTACGCCGTCGAGATCACCACCGCGGCGCAGCAGGCCACCACGACCGGTCTGACCGGCGGCTGGCCGCTCGGCAGCGCGACCACCGTCGCGGTCCGGGTGGGCACCGTGCTCGTCGAGCACGAGATCGGAGCCGGCGAGTCCGCCGCCGACGCCGCGGCCGGACTGCAGCAGGCGCTCGACCAGGCAGGGCTGCAGCTCGACGTCGCCGAGGACGGCGGGGGACTGTCGCTCACCAGCCGGGCCCACGGCTCCTCGCAGCGCTTCGAGGTCGCGTGGGACGGCGTGGACTTCACCTCGCACCAGGGCGTCGACGTCGCCGGCACCATCGGCGGCGTCGCTGCGGTGGGCACGGGCCAGCAGCTGCAGGTCGCGTTCACCCACGGCACGCTCGGCGGCCTCACGGTCAACGTCACCGGCACGGCCACAGGGTCCCTCGGGACCGTCGACTACTCCGCCGGGGTCGCCCAGCGGCTCGCCACGATGGTGACCAGCGCCAACGACCTCGTCGACGGCTACCTGACGGCGGCCGAGAACGGTCGCAAGAACCGCATCGACACCCTGGGCCGGTCGATCGCGGACTTCGACACCCGCCTCGCGGCCCGGGAAGCGCGTCTTCGGACGTACTGGACGAGCCTCGAGGTGACCCTCGGGAAGTTGAAGGACCAGAGCAGTTGGCTCGCCGGACAGCTCGGCAGCCTGACAGCGAACAGTGGGAGCTCGTGATGTCGACCTACCAACGTGCCGCCGCCTTCCGGACCACCGAGGCGGTCGTGTCGCCCGTCCGACTGCTGGTCATGCTCTACGACCGGCTGATCAGGGACCTCGACGACGCCGCCGACTCGATCCGCACCGGCGACCGTGCCAGCGCCAGCTTCGCGCTGGTGCACGCGCAGGAGATCGTGACCGAGCTCGAGACCGCCCTCGACCCCGATGCGTGGGACGCCGCCGCCGAGCTGTCGTCGATCTACGTGTACCTGCAGGCGCGGCTTGTGCGGGCCAACCTGCACCAGGACCTGCAGGCGATCCACGACTGCCGGGTCGCCACCGACCCGCTGCGTGAGGCCTGGACGAAGATCTGGCAGGACGAGGCCGCGAAAGTCGTCCGCCCGACCGAGCGTGAGGGACACCTCGCGTTCGACGCCGTCGGATGAGCGTCGACACGACGCAGCGCTGGGCCGACGTGCTCGACGCGTTCGACCGAGCCACGCGCCGGGGCGAGGACTTCGTCCCGCCGGCGATCGACGGACCCGATGGTCTGGGCCCGCTGCCGGAGTCGTTGCGCGCCCGGGCCGAGCAGCTGCTCGCCGAGTGCGCGGCGCGGGCCGAGTCGGTCCGCGGCGAGATGGTCGAGCTCGACGCGGAGCTCGTGACGCTGCGGCGCAGAACGGCTCCGCGGGGCGCGTGGACCGACGATGCCCAGGGCACCACGCCCGCCGTCGGCCACCTGGTCTGACCCGCTCCGCAGGGCCCCCTGACCCGCTCTGCAGGCCACCTGACCCGCTCCGAAGGGTTCGAAATGACACCTGTTTTCGCTGCGATCGCAGCGAAAACAGGTGTCATTTCGATCGTCGGCGGTCGTGGGGCGGGGTGAGATCCGAGAATTCCTGACGAGTCCTCATCGTGACGTGTGCGACTCCGATTCCCGGGCGAGCACGGACGGCTCGAGCACCACGCCACGGATCGGCGGTCGACACTCTCTCTGCGAGGTTCCTCGTGGTCTCCGACCTGACCATCCGCACGCTCCAGGCATCCCTGTGGGGACTCGACGCTCGCCGTCGGGCCGCAGAGGACAACATCGCGAACGTCGAGACTCCGGGGTTCCAGGCCAACGTGGTCTCGTTCGAGGACTCGTTGCGCGACGCCGTCGAGAACGGTCGTCCCGGACGCCTGTCGATCGACACCGAGACCTCGGTCGCTCCGACCCGCCTCAACGGCAACAACGTCGACGTGGCCGACCAGGTCACCGTGCTGACCGACACGTCGCTGCGCCACCAGCTCGCCGTCCAGATGATCAACGCCAAGTTCAACGTGCTCCGCACGGCGATCGGAGGCTGAGGCCGTCATGTCCGGACCCTTCTCCTCGCTCGGCGCGCCGGCCTCGGGCATGCGCGTCTACCAGACCTGGATCGACGCGCTGTCGGACAACATCGCCAACGTCAACACGATCAACCCGGCCGGACAGGCCGCGTTCCAGGAGCGCTACGTCGTGGCGCAGTCCTCGAACGGCGGCGCGACCGGCGCGTCGGCCGCCGGCGGACCCGGCGCCTCGGGCATCGGTGACGGCGCCTACGTGAGCGGCGTCGAGTTCGGCGACCCGAACGGCCGGATGGTCTACCAGCCCGATCACCCGTACGCCGACGCCGACGGCATGGTCCGCGTCCCGGACATCGACATGGCCACCCAGATGACGAACCTGATCATCGCCCAGCGTGCCTACTCGGCGAACGTCAACGTCTTCGAACGAGCACGGGACACCTACCTGCGTGCCCTCGACATCGGGAGAGCCTGATGCCCATCATCCCTCCCATCTCGCCGATCGCCGCGGGCGCTGCGCCGATCACCGCGCTGACCCGGACCCCTGCGACCGACGAGGCGACGCCGACCGGCACCGCCACCGACTTCGGCACCGCCCTCACCGGGGCGCTCGACAACCTGCAGGCCTCGGAACGCACCACCGACGAGCTTGCCCGGGCTGCCGCCACCGGTGACCTGAACCGCATCGAGGACCTGATGGTCGCCTCGACCGAGACCCAGCTCACGACGCAGCTGACCGTGGCGGTCCGCAACCGTGCGCTCGAGTCCTTCAACGAGATCATGAGGATGCAGCTGTGATGACCGTGTCGGGCAGCCCGACCGAGACCGACGGCGATCCGACCTGGCGCCCCGGCGGTGACGAGCCCACGGGGTTCAAGGACCGCGTCCTGCGCATGGCGTCGGGCTACACGCGCACCCAGAAGATCGTCGCGGGTGTCGCGGTGCTGGGCGTCGTGCTCGGCGTCGTGCTCGTGTCGAAGATGACCGGCGGAGGGGACTGGGCGCCGCTCTACACCGACCTGTCGCCCGAGGACGGCAACGCGATCGTCAGCGCGCTCGAGGAGGAGGGTGTGCCCCACCAGCTCGGCGCGGGCGGCTCGACGATCCTCGTGCCCGCCGACCGGGTCTACGACACCCGACTCTCGCTGTCGGACACGGCGCTGCCCAGCGAGGGCAAGGTCGGCTACGGCGTGCTCGACAGCCAGGGCCTGACCACCTCGGAGTTCGGCCAGCGCGTCGGCTACCAGCGCGCCATGGAGGGCGAGCTCGCCTCGACCATCAAGGCGCTCGAACCCGTCGAGACCGCGGTCGTGCACCTGGCGCTGCCGGCCGACGAGGTGTTCGCCATCGACGACAAGCAGGCGTCGGCCAGCGTGCTGGTGCGGACCCGCCCCGGCCAGATGCTCTCCGACGACCAGGTCCGGGCGATCACCAACCTGGTGTCGTCGAGCATCGAGGGCCTGACCCCCGAAGCGGTCACGGTGGCGGATGCCGAGGGCAACGTGCTCGCGGCGCCCGGCCAGGGAGTGTCGGGCGAGAACGGTGACGGCCAGCGCCAGAAGCAGACCGCCCGCTTCGAGGCGGACCTGCAGGCGTCGCTCGAGAGCATGCTCGCCGGCGTCGTCGGCGTCGACAGCTCCCGGGTGACCGTCAGCGCGGATCTCGACTTCGACGAGACCAACACCTCACGCGAGACCTTCGAGGCACCCGAGCCGAACTCGGCGGGCGAGCAGCTCACCCTCGAGGAGTCGGTCCGCAACGAGACCTTCGCCGGCGCCAACCCCGCGGACTCCGGCGTGCTCGGGCCCGACACCCCGGCGGTCGCCGGTGCGGCCGGCGACTCCGAGTACTCCCTCGACGAGGCCGACGTGCGCTACGCCGTCAACCGTGTCGTCGAGTCCACGAACACCGCTCCCGGCGCGATCGAGAACCTGTCGGTCGCGGTCATCGTCGACGAATCGGCGATCACCGCCGAGCAGGCCGCCGAGCTGAGCGTCGCACTCGCTGCCGGAGCAGGGATCAAGGAGGACCGCGGCGACGTGCTCAGCGTGACCCGCATGCCCTTCGACCGCACCTCGCAGCAGGCCGCGCAGCGCGAGCTCGAGGCCGCCGAAGCCGCCGAGGCGGCCGCGGAACGTCGTGACACGATCCGCGACATCACCGTGGTCGTGGCGCTGGTGCTGCTGCTGATCGCCGCGGCGCTCAGCTACCGCTGGGCCGCTCGACGCCACCGCCGTGGCGACGAGCTCGAGGCGATGTTCACCGACCCGCCCGAACTGCCGCCGGCGCCGAGCTCGCTGCTCGACGAGGCCGACGACGGTGACGTCGTCGAGCTCTCGGTCGCCGAGGAGGACGTCGAGCTGTTCGAGGGCGAGATCGACGAGGACGAGGGCGACCTGGTGCTCGCACCGCTGGTCTTCGAACAGGCAGCGATCACCGCCGAGCACCGCCAGCGCGAGCAGCGCGACGAGCACCTCGCGCAGCTGATCGAGCACCAGCCCGACGAGGTCGCGGCACTGCTGCGCAACTGGCTGGGTGACCGACGAGGGGCGAGCCGATGAGCACCACGACCGACGCACGAGCGATCGTGTCGGCCGACCAGCTGACCGGCACCCAGAAGTCCGCGGTGCTGCTCATGACGCTCGGCACCGAGCGCGCGGCGAAGGTGCTGCGCGAGATGCACGAGAGCGAGATCACCGAGATCATGGCCGAGGTGGCCCGACTCGGTGACGTGCCACCCGAGGTCGTCGACGGCGTGCTCGGCGAGTTCGACGTGACGGCCAAGGCCCGCCGGCACATCGCACTCGGCGGCATCACCGTCGCCCGCGAGCTGCTCGAGGCGAGCCTCGGCGCGGAGAAGTCCGAGGAGATCTACGAGCGGCTCTCGGGCACGTTCGTCTCGGCGCCGTTCGAGTTCGTCCGACGGATCGACCCGCGCATGGTCCTGTCGTTCATCCGTGACGAGCACCCCCAGACCGTCGCGCTGCTGCTGGCCCACATGGCGCCGGATGCCGCCGCACTCGTGCTGTCGGGGCTGCCCGAGGACACCCAGCGCGACGTCGCGGTCCGCGTCGCGACGATGGACCGCACGTCGCCCGACATCATCGCCGTGGTCGAGAACGCACTCGAGAAGCGCCTCGCGTCGTTCGCCCAGCAGAGCGACCTGTCGACCGCCGGCGGCGTGCAGTCGCTCGTCGAGGTCCTCAACCGCACCGACCGGGCGACCGAACGCCTCATCTTCGAAGGCCTCGACGACCACGACGCCAACCTCGCCGACGAGGTCCGCTCGCGGATGTTCGTCTTCGAGGACATCATCGGACTGGACGACCGGGCGGTGCAGCAGATCCTGCGTCGCGTCGACACCAAGGACCTGGCCCTCGCGCTCAAGGGCATGCGCGCCGAGGTGCGCGACAAGGTCATGTCGAACCTGTCCTCGCGCGCTGCCGAGACGCTCGACGAGGACATCTCGCTGCTCGGCTCCGTGCGGCTCTCGGCGGTGGAAGAGGCTCAGGGCGCGGTCGTGCGCATCATCCGCGAGCTCGAGGAGGCCGGCGACATCGTGCTGGCCCGCTCGATGGAGGAGTTCGTCGAATGACCGTCGCGAGCCGCCTGTGCGCGCCGGCCGACGTCTCGATCCGTCCGGTCGAGTTCGAGGACCTGTCGCATCTCGACGTCGCCCATCTCGATGAGGCCCATCTCGACGGAGCGACAGGCGGCGACACCGTCGAGCGCGCGCTGCCCGCGTGGGTCGACGAGCTGCTCGCCCAGCACGAGGTCGTCGCCGCGCCGACGCCGATCCCCGTCGTGCTCCCGCACGTCGAGGCCATCGTCGAGGTCGAGCCGCCGGCGCCCGAACCGGACCCGGAAGCCGTCGCCGCGGCCGAAGAGCTCCGCGAGGCATCGATCGCGTTCGACCTGGGGCACCGGGCGGGCTTCGACCACGGTCGCGCGGAGGGACACGCCGACGGCTACCGCGACGGTCTCGAGACCGGCCGCGCCGAGGCGCTCGACGCCGGTCAGCGTGAGGCGAGCCGGTTGCTCGAAGCGCTGCGTGGGGCCGTCGCCGAACACGGCGCCCGCCTCGACGTGCTCGCCGACGAGGTCGCCCGCGCCGCGACCGAGCTCGCCTTCGGCATCGCCGAACAGGTCCTGCAGCGCGAGCTGCACACCGCGGCCGACCCGGGCGCCGACGCGATCCGTCGAGCGGTCGCCGCCCTGCCGCACGCCGGTGAGACCATCAGCGCCGCGGTCGTTCGCCTGCACCCCGACGACGCCTCCCGTCTGGTCGCGGAGGCCGACGAGCTGTTCGCCGGTGTCGAGCTGGCGATCGTCGCTGACGCGGACGTCGAACCCGGATCGTGCCTGCTCGACGTCGACCAGACCCGCGTCGACACCAGCGTCAGCGCTGCGCTCGCCCGGGTCCGGGAGGTGCTCGTCCCGTGAGCCTCGACCTGCCCGCGCTCGATCTTCCGGCTCCCGAGCTGCCGGCGCTCGCCGACCTGCAGCGCAGCGCGACGGTCGCCGCCGCGTCGCCGGACGTGTCGGGTCGGGTCGCACGTGTGGTGGGACTGACCGTCGAGACCGAGGGCGTCGACGCCGCGATCGGCGAGGTCATGATGCTCAGCACCCGCTCGGCGCCGAAGCCGGTGCCCGCCGAGGTCGTGGCGCTCGGCGACCGCGGCCCGGTGGCGATGGTGCTCGACGAGGTGCAGGGACTGCGCATCGGTGACCGTG
This sequence comes from Actinomycetes bacterium, assembly GCA_023389745.1. Lineage (GTDB taxonomy): Bacteria > Actinomycetota > Acidimicrobiia > Acidimicrobiales > Microtrichaceae > JAFAFN01. The sequence continues at coordinate 42,088 of JAEWED010000255.1, read as the reverse complement.
TGCGTGCGACGGGCTCGCCGCTCACCACGCCGGTCGGCGCCGAGCTGCGCGGTCGAGTGCTCGACGGCCTCGGCCGACCGATCGACGGCGGACCCCCGCTCGCCCACCTGGAACGGGCGGAGCTGCATCACGCCACGCCCGACCCGCTGCGTCGTCCGCTCGTCCGCGAGCCCGTGCACCTGGGTGTCCGGGCGCTCGACACGATGGTCCCGTTCGGACGTGGCCAGCGGGTCGGCATCATGGCGGGCTCGGGTGTCGGCAAGTCCAGCCTGCTGTCGATGATCGTGCGCGGCACCGACGCCGACATCTCGGTCCTGGCGCTCGTCGGCGAGCGTGGGCGTGAGGTGCGGGAGTTCATGGACGTCGACCTCGGCCCCGAGGGACTGGCCCGCTCGGTGGTCGTGGTGGCGACCTCGGACGCACCGGCGCCGGTGCGTCGCAGCGCGCCGTTCGTCGCGACGCGCATCGCCGAGTGGTTCCGCGACCAGGGCGCCCACGTCAACCTGCTCATGGACAGCCTGACCCGCGTGTCGATGGCGCAGCGGGAGATCGGCCTGTCCGCCGGTGAGCTGCCGGCGACCCGGGGCTACCCGCCGTCGGTGTTCGCACTCATGCCCCGCCTGCTCGAACGGGCCGGCACCTCGGAGCACGGCTCGATCACCGGGATCTACACGGTGCTCGTCGAGGGCGACGACATGAACGATCCGATCGGCGACACCGCCCGGTCGATCCTCGACGGCCACGTCGTGCTGTCGAGGTCGCTCGCGTCGTCGGGCCACTTCCCCTCGATCGAGGTGCTCGACAGCGTGTCGCGTGTCTCGAGCGCGGTGACCACCTCGGAGCAGCAGCGGCTCGCCCGCGACCTGCGGCGCCTGCTCGCCGCGCACCGCGACGTGAAGGACCTGGTCGACATCGGCGCCTACGTCGCCGGTGCCGACCCGCTGGTCGATCGGGTGCTCGCACTGCGCCCCGGCATCGACGAGTTCCTGCGCCAGGGCATGGATGAGCGCAACGCCCCCGGCGAGGCCTGGCACCAGCTCGCCGCGCTGCTGGGCGAACCTGCGCCGTCCGCGCCGCCCGTCGCGCCCGTCGCCGGGGGGACCGTCTGATGCGCGGCTACCGATTCCGCCTGCAGCCGGTGCTGCGCGTCCGCCAGCTCCAGGAGGAGCAGAGCCGGATCGAGCTCGCCATGGCCCGACGTGCCGAGGACGAGGCGCACGCCGCGACCGCCACCCGGCGCAGCCGCTTCGCCGCGGCGCGCACCGCGCCGGCCGAGGACTCCACGCCGCTGGCACACACCCGGCGCCGCGACCGGCAGCGCCGGATGCTCGACGCGCTGGTCGCGAGCCAGGTCGCCGAGGCGCACGCCTCGGACCTGCGTCGGCGCAGCCAGGAGGAGTGGGAGGCAGCGGTCGTCGCGCTGCGGACGATGGAACGCCTCGACGAACGAGCGCGGGCCGAGCACCGCCGCGAGATGGAACGACTCGAGCAGATCGACCTGGACGAGCTCGCCACGAGCCGTGCCGGCGTCGAGGACCGCGGCCGACCGAGCGACCCCGCCGCAGCGTCCGACGACGATCAGCCCGGAGGTCGGCCATGACCTCGGTCGCCGCAGCGCCGGCCTTCGCACGGATGGCGGCCATCCAGGCCCGCTTCACCCCGCCGAGCACCGCCCCCACCACGACCGGGTCGGCCGCCGACTTCGCGTCGCTGCTGTCCAGCGTCACCGGGACCTCGTCGCTCGGGGACGCCGACACGTCCTCGGTGACCTCGACCTCGATGGGTGACGAGGTCGTGCAGGTCGCCGAGACCTACCAGGGCATCCCGTACCTGTGGGGCGGCACCGACCCGGAGCGCGGGCTGGACTGCTCGGGCTTCGTGCAGCACGTCTACCGGCAGTTCGGCATCGAGCTGCCGCGGGTCAGCCGCGACCAGGCGCGCCAGGGCACCGAGGTGCCCAGCATCGACCAGGCCCGACCCGGCGACCTCGTCGCGTTCGGCGAACCGGTCGACCACATCGCCATCTACGTCGGCGACGGCAAGATCATCCACGCCCCCCGCACCGGCGACGTCGTCCGCATCACCGACATGCACCGCACGCCCACGGCGATCCGTCGCCTGGTGCCCGACACCGCGTCGTCGAGCAGCTCCCTGAACGGCGGGGGCATGAACGGCTACGGCATGAATGGCTACGGCATGAACGGCTACGACGTGAACGGCTACGGCGTGAACGGCGGAGCCACCGCGGCGGCCGGCAGCGTGGTCGCCTCGACGCCCGCCCTGGCGCCGTACGCCCACCTGTTCGCCCAGGCCGGTGCCCGCTACGGCATCGACCCGAACGTGCTCGCCGCGGTCGCCAAGGTGGAGTCCGGCGGCAACGCCTCGGCGGTCAGCCCGGCCGGTGCCAAGGGCCTGATGCAGTTCATGCCCGGGACCGCCCGTGGCATGGGCATCGACCCGCTCGACCCTGCCCAGGCCGTCGACGGCGCCGCCCGGCTGCTGACCCAGCTGCAGGGCCGACTCGGATCGTTGGAGCTGGCGCTCGCCGGCTACAACGCCGGTGAGGGCGCGGTCCGGCGCCACGGCGGCATCCCGCCGTACTCCGAGACCCAGCAGTACGTGTCCAAGATCATGAACCTCGTCGGAGGTGGCCGATGACCGCTCTTCCCGTGGCGATGCCCGCTGCGCCGAGTCCCCACGAGGTGCCGTCCGCGGCCGCGACGCAGCGACGTCGCGACTCGTCGCCGGGCGAGGGGGACCGCCGCTCCCGCGGATCCGACTTCGACCGCACGCTCGAGCGAGCGATGCAGCGCACCCGACGCGACCGTCCCGACACGCCGTCGGGGACCTCGGCACGATCCGACGCCCCGGACCAGGGCGCCGAACGAACCGAGGACCGGACCCAGGACCCGACGACGCGAGCGGCCGACACGCCGGTCGACGTCGACGACGAACCGTCCGTCGAACGCGACGCCGACGACACGGTGACCCCGGTGGCGGTCGACGCCGCCGCCACCGAGTCGGCCCCCAGCGAGCCGGCAGCCACCGCTCCGGCAGCCACCGCTCCGGCGGTGACCGACCCGACCCTCGCCGTGCCCGGGACCCCCCAGGATGCGGCAGCCGGGACCGGCGCCGACGGGGCCAGTGCCGACGGGACTGGCGGCACGACCGCCGCCGTGACGGCCGCGACCGCCACAGGTGCCGCGCCGACCCCGGCGGCCGGAGCGAACCTCGACTCGGCACCCGCCGGCGACACCGCTGCCTCGCTCGAGGGTGCCACCGGCACCGACGTCGCACCGGCCCCCGCCGACCCGGCTCCGAGCGCGTCGGCGGGCGCCGGCGCCGCTCGCTCAGCCACCATCGACGCCGACACGGCGGCACCGCTCACCGGACCGTCCGCCACCACTGCAGCGACCACGACGGCTGCCGCCGCAGCGACGGGCGAGTCCGCCGACACCCCGTCCGCACCGAGCACCCCGCCCGCACCGGGCACGCCGAACGCCGCGAGCGCGCCGGCGGTCTCACCCAGCGCGGTGCAGAGCGTCGTCACCGCGCCGACACCGCCGCCTGCCACGGCTCCCGCTGCGGCGTCGACGGCCGCTGCGGCGAGCGCAGCACCTCCGGGCGACCCGCGGGGTGTGGAGCTCGGCGACCTCGGCTCGCGACTCGGCGCGTCGCTGCGCGGCAACGAGCGGACCCAGACGCTGACGATCCAGCTCCACCCGGCCGAGCTCGGCGCCATCACCGTCGAAGCTCGCCTGATCGACGGCGTCACCCACCTGCACCTGGCGCCCGACTCCGCGTCGACCACCGAGCGACTGGCGTCGTCGCTGGCCGATCTCCGCCACCAACTGGCCCGCGCCGGTGTCGACCTCGGCGACCTGGACCTGGGTGAACGACGCGACCGCAGCGCCGACGGCGCGACGTCGAACCCGTCGCAGCGCGGCGGCGACGCCGCCCGCCGGGCCGACCGCGCCGCGGACCGTCACGCCACCGACGGCCAGGCGACCGACCGACCGCCCACACACCACCGCGGCGGCCTCGTCGCCATCGACCTCTGAGGAGCCCCAGCATGACCACCCCCGTCGGAGCGGCGAGCAACGTCGTCCCCACCACCACAGGTTCGACCCCGCGCACCACGTCGAACGACCAGCTCGGCAAGGACGCGTTCCTCAAGCTCCTCGTCGCGCAGCTCCGCTACCAGGACCCGCTCGCGCCGTCGGACCCCGGCCAGTTCATGTCGCAGACCGCGCAGTTCACCACCGTCGAGAAGCTCGACCTGCTGACCCAGCAGGGCGAGACGACCACCCGTGCCCTGGGCCTGTCGGCCGCGAGCGGCCTGATCGGCCGCAACGTGAGCTGGCTCGGCGACGACGGCACGACCGTCACCGGGCGGGTCGCTGCGGCCACCTCGTCGATCGACGGCGTCCACCTGAGCGTCGACGGCAAGAAGATCCCACTGGAGGCGGTCACCGGCATCAGTTGAACCACGCGTCACCCTCATCCGCCGCGCCGATCGACCGACCAGCCACCACCGACCGAACCCCCGCCCTCCCCGACACCACTCGCTCACCGAACCCCGCAGGAGCCCCAGATGATCCGATCCATGTACTCCGCCGTCTCCGGCCTCAGGAACCACCAGACGATGATGGACGTCGTCGGCAACAACATCGCCAACGTCAACACCTCCGGCTTCAAGTCGTCGAACGTCGTGTTCCAGGACGTGCTCAGCCAGACGCTGCGCGGCGCCGGTGCCGCGGGCGCCAACGTCGGCGGCAGCAACCCGGCGCAGATCGGCCTGGGCTCCAAGGTCGCGGGCACCACGACGAACTTCTCCCAGGGTGCGCTGCAGCTCACCGGTCGCTCGACGGACTTCGCGATCGAGGGTGACGGCTTCTTCGTCGTCAACCAGGGCGGCCAGCAGCTCTACACGCGTGCCGGCTCGTTCTCGCCGGACTCGCTCGGACGGCTCGTCACCCAGAGCGGCGCGATCCTCCAGGGTTGGCAGGCCGACGCCGCCGGCAACGTCAACACCAACGCGGGGATCGGTCAGGTGGTCATCCCCGTCGGTGACATCATCGCCCCGACGCGCACGACCTCGGTCCAGCTCGGCGGCAACCTGCCGTCGGACGCCGAGATCGGTGCCACCATCGCCAACTCGATCGAGGTGTACGACGGTCAGGGCAACCCCGTCACCGTGCGGTTCGAGTTCACCAAGACCGCCGCCGACGCCTGGACGACGACCTATCGCTACGTCGACGCAGGCGGCGTGCTCCAGCCGACCCCGCCCGCGGCGGGCAACGCCATGACCAACGGTGCGCTGACCTTCGGTGCCAGCGGCGAGCTCACCTCGAGCTACGGCCTCACCATCGCCGGTGGCACGCTGCCGGGCTTCGCGGCGGGCAACGACATCACGATCACCCTCGGTGCCGCCGGCGAACCGAACCGGATCTCGCAGTTCGGCACCCTGTCGACGGTGACCGCGATCGACCAGGACGGCTCCGCCGCCGGCACGCTCGAGAGCTTCTCCGTCGGCCAGGACGGCCTGATCGTCGGTTCGTACACCAACGGCGGCAACCGGGTCATCGGTCAGATCGCGCTGGCGTCGTTCGCCAACCCCGAGGGTCTCGAGAAGGCGGGCGGATCCACCTACCGGCCCTCGATCAACTCCGGCCTCGCCCAGCTCGGTGTCGCCGGACAGGGCGGACGCGGCCTGCTCGCCGCGGGCAGCGTCGAGATGTCGAACGTCGACCTGGCGGCGGAGTTCACGAACCTGATCGTCGCCCAGCGCGGCTTCCAGGCGAACTCCCGCGTCGTGACGACGTCGGACGAGCTGCTCCAGGAGCTCGTGAACATCAAGCGCTGAGTCGTTCGACTCGGTCGAAATCTGATCCGTTCGGCCCCTCTCCGGATCCTCACCGGAGAGGGGCTCGGACCGATTGACCCCCGGGCGGCATGAGGCCACCCGGTGACGAAGACGCACGGAGGCGTGTCGTGATCCTCTTGACGCGACTGAACGGAACCCAGCTCGGCATCAACGCCGACCTGATCGAGCGTGTCGAGTCCAGTGGCGACACCGTCGTGTCGCTCATCGACTCCACGAAGTACGTGGTGGCGGAATCGCCCGCCGACGTCGTCGAACGCATCGTGCAGTTCCGGGGTCGCGTGCTCGCCGAGGCCGACCGCGTCCTGATCGACGAGGGGCGGACCCGTGCCGGGCTCCGACTCGTCGTCGAGCAGGAGCCCGACCCCTCGGAGCGGACCGCCGACGCCGCGGGCTCCACGCGGCCCACCGCCCCCATCACGCCGATCACGCCCGGACGGAGCTGACCCATGGATCCTGCAACGCTCATCGGGCTCCTGCTCGTCCTCATCGGCGTGTTCGTCGGTGCCCTCATCAAGGGCGTGTCGCCCGTCGCGTTCTTCGCGGTGCCGGCCGCGTTCCTCATCGTGTTCCTGCCCACGTTCGGCGCCGCGTTCCTCGGCTCGACCATGGAGGACATCCGCAGGTTCCCGAAGCTGCTGAAGAAGTTCGTCGGCAAGCCGCCGAAGCAGGAGCCCGACGAGCTGATCGGCCAGATCGTCGGCCTCGGCGAGAAGGCCCGCCGCGACGGGCTGCTGTCGCTCGAGGACGAGGTGTCGACGCTCGACGAGCCGTTCCTGCGCCGCGGGCTGCAGATGGCGATCGACGGGGCCGACCCCGAGACCGTCGAGGAGATCATGGACACCGAGATCCGGGCCATGCAGGCACGCCACCGGCAGGGCGCGAAGCTCATCTCGTCGATGGGGGTGTACGCACCCACGTTCGGCATCATCGGTGCCGTCGTCGGCCTGATCGTCACCCTCGGCAAGCTCGACAACCCCGAGGAGCTCGGCCACGGCATCGCTGCGGCGTTCATCGCCACCTTCTGGGGCGTGTTCCTGGCCAACGGCGTCTTCCTGCCGTGGTCGGCGAAGCTGGTCCGCACCTCGTCGGAGGAGGTCGCCCACAAGCGGCTGATCGTCGAAGGTGTGCTCGCCATCCAGTCGGGCTTCAACCCGCGGATGCTCGACGACCTGATGCGCAGCCACCTGCCGCCCGCAGGTCGGGCGGACCCGGCGGCGGAGAAGAAGAGTGCGTAAGCGAGGCGCCCCGCACGACGACGAGGAGGAGCACGTCAACCACGAGGCCTGGGTGATCCCCTACGCCGACATGCTGACGCTGCTCATGGGCCTGTTCCTGGTGCTGTGGGCCATCGGCAACCAGGACCTCGCCCGCATGAAGGAGTTCGCGCAGGGCTTCTCGTCGCAGATGGGCCTCAGCCAGCCCGTCGAGGGCGGTGGTGGGGTGCTCGAGGACGGTGTCGCCGCCGGTGCGACGACGACCACGACGATGCTCGGCTCCCGGGAGCTCGTCGACGCGCGGGCCGCGCTCGAACGCGAGCACCTGGCCGAGACGGCCCGCCAGACCGAGCTCGACCAGCTGACCGCGGCCGAGCAGGTCATCCGTGACCGCGCCGTCGGCGCCGGCCTCGGTGACGCGGTGACGTTCCGCCGTGAGGACCGCGGCCTGGTGGTCAGCATCGTGAGCGACGACGTCCTCTTCGCCCCCGGTGCCGCCGATCTGCGCCAGGACGGGTCCGCCGCGCTCGACGCGCTCGCCGTCGCGTTGACCGGCCTGCCGAACCGCATCTCGATCGAGGGCCACACCGACGACGTGCCCATCTCGAGCGGTCGCTTCCCGTCGAACTGGGAGCTGTCGACGTCACGGGCGTCGGTCGTGCTGCGCTACCTCGTCGATCGCCACGGCATGGACCCCGCCCGTCTGGTCGCAGGTGGTTACGCGGAGCAGCGTCCGCTCGAATCGAACGCGACGACCGAGGGTCGGGCCCGCAACCGTCGGGTCGACATCGCGGTGCTGTCCGCCACCGCCGTCGATCCGGCAGGTGCGCCCGAGGTTCCGAATCAGGCCGACGCGGCCCAGCCCGACCGGCCGGGCACCAGCGAGGAGGCAGGTCCTTGACCACCATCGACACGCCCGTCGACACCGCCGACGTCGCCGACGTCGCACCGGCACCGCCGCCGAAGAAGCGCTCGAACCTGATCCCCGCACTCATCGTGGCCGTCGGCCTGCTGGGCGCCGGCTTCATGGTGAGGACCGCCGACAAGGGCAGCGACGCTGAAGAGGCCGCCGCCGAGGAGGCGGTCGTGCCTGGCGAGATCGTGCAGCTCGAGCCGATGACCCTGAACCTCGCCGACGGTCGCTACCTGCGACTCGGCCTGGCGGTGGAGCTGGTCGAGGGCGTCCCCGCTTCGGAGTGGGCCGAGCACGGCGGCTCGAGCCGGTACATGGACCTGATCATCGACCGGGTGGGGGACCGGACCGGCGACGAGATCGCCGCACCGGGCGGCCGCGACGACCTCAAGGAGCTCCTGCGTGACGGCGGCTCCGAGTTGTTCGCCGAGGAGTTCTCCGAGATCTACGTGACGGAGTTCATCGTGCAGTGAGAGGCCCTGCACGGCCACTTGAGAAGAAATCCGGCACCAACTCTCATCCGGTCGCGCCCGGATCCGACCCACCTGTGTGCCACAGCAGCGGACCGTGTTCCGGTCGCCCCGAGAGTCGTCGTCGGTCGAACGACGCGTGCAGACGCGCACGTTCGACTTCAGGCGTCCGAACAAGCTGAACAGGGACCACCTCCGGAACCTGCAGATCATCCACGAGACGTTCGCCGGCCAGTTCTCGACGATGCTCTCGTCGAGCCTCCGCTCGGTGTGCGTCATGACCGTCGAGTCGATCGAGGAGCTCAGCTACGACGAGTACGTCCGGGACGTCCCGATCCCGTCGCACATGTCGATCCTCTCGCTCGAACCCCTCAAGGGGAACGGCATCCTGCAGCTGCAGGTCGACGGCGCGCTCAACATCGTCGAGCTGATGCTCGGCGGTCGCGGCGGTGCGACGGTGCCCGTGCGACCGCTGTCCGAGATCGAGTCGAGCCTGATCCGCATGATCACCGACCGTGGGCTCAAGGAGCTGTCGTACGCGTTCGAGAACGTCGCCCGGGTCGAGCCGACCGTCGTGGCGACCGAGTCGAACCCGCAGTTCGTCCAGCTGGCCTCGCCGTCGGACATGGTCGTGGTCGTCTCGTTCGCCCTGCGCATCGCCGACACCGCCACGCACCTGTCGCTGTGCTACCCCTACGCCGTGCTCGAGCCGCTGCTCGGGGGCATCGTCGGGCAGTCCGACCGTGGTGCGGACCCGGTCGCAGCGGCACTCGCGACCGAACGGGTGGCGGGTCGCATCAACGACACGCCCGTCGACGTGTCGGTCGTGTTCCAGCCGACGGCGATGCGCAGCCAGGAGATCCTCGCCCTGCGCGTCGGTGACGTGATCACCCTCGAGCACCCCGCCGACGCGTTGCTGACCGCGACCGTCGACGACGTCCCCCTGTTCGCCGTGCGGCCTGCACGCAAGGGCAAGCGAGTCGCTGCCCAAGTGGTCGCACCCATCCGTTGACTCGACCCGGAGATCCGATGACATCCACCAGCCAGGCACCCGGAACCAGCGTCGACCAGGACGCGCTGGACCGACTCCCGATCGAGGCGGTGCTCGCCCACGGCGACGACATGACCCGTGCGGTGTCGACCGCGCTGTCGGTCGCCGCGGACCTCGAGCTCGACCTCGGCCCGACCGAGCCGCAGGACGGCCCGTCGGACCTGGCGCCCGCAGGCGGGGCCCACGGCGTCATGGTCTCCCTGGGCGGCGGCCACGTCGTCCAGGTCGCCGTCATCCTCGACGACGACCTGAAGGCCCGGATCGCCGGTCCGAACCCGCCGGAGCCCGAGCCCGGTGCCGCGCCGGCGTGGCTCGGCGTGGTCTCGAACGCGATCGACGGATGGGCCCGGTCCCAGGGCGCCGTCGTCAGCGGTGCGCTGCCGATCGAACGTGCCGCGGCGCTCGACCACCTGCTCGCGATCGACGGCCAGCTCGCGCTCGTCGCCGCAGGGCTCTTCCACGAAGGTCGCCATGCCGGCACGGTCGCACTGGTCGCCCGCGCCTCGGACGACGTCTCCGCTGCGGCCGATGCCACTGCGGCCGATCCGGCGGGTGCCGGCTCGTCCGGCGCCAGCACCGGTCCCGCGGGTGACGCGCTCGTCGGCGGCCGGACCGTCGGTGGTGGGGCCGGCGGTGGCGGGGCTGTCGGTGGTGGCGGGGCTGTCGGTGGTGGCGCTGTTGGTGGCGGCGACGCCGTGTCGACGGCGCCAGCTGCTGCGGTCGCCGGGCTCTCGGCCCCCGTCGTCGAGGAGCAGGACCCGTCCGCGAACGCCGAGCCGCCCCGGGCGGCCGCGCTGCGTGCGCTCGCCGAGGTCGAGATGCTCGTGACCGTCGAGCTCGGCCGGACCCGCATGGCCGTCGCCGACCTGCTCGAGCTGGGTCCCGGCTCGGTGATCGAGCTGGACCGCACCGCGGGCAGCCCGATCGACCTGCTGGTCAACGGCACGCTCATCGCTCGCGGCGAGGTCGTCGTGATCGACGAGGAGTACGGCATCCGGTTGACCGAGATCGTCGGCTCGGGCGAGGTCTGACCCCTCCACGGGGCATCGCACATGGCTGAGTCACCGAACACCTTCATGCTGCTGCTGCGGCTCGGGATGTCCCTCGGGATGGTCCTGGCGCTCGTCGGCGCGGTCACCTGGGTGCTGCGCCGCCGCGGACTGCTGCGGACCACGGCCGCGGGTGACACGCAGGCCCGGCTCCAGGTCGTCGACCGCAAGTCCCTCGGCAAGCGCGCCTCGATCGTCGTCGCCTCCGTGGGCGACGTGACCGTCATGCTCGGCGTGACCGACCAGCAGGTGAACGTGCTGGCCACCGCGCCCGGCGAGGGCGGCTCCTGGGTGACGACACCCGCCGCCATCGACGCGACCGCCACGACCGACGCAGCCGCCACGACCAACGCAGCCGACACGACCACCGGGTCAGCGACCGCCGACCTGACTGCCGGCCCGACCGCCGACCCGGCGCTCGACGCCGCCGTCGCCGCGAGCCAGCCGGCCCGCGCGGCGACCCGTTGCAGCACTGCCCCGAGCGCACGCGTCGCGGGGATGACCATGGGGGCCCGACGGACCGGGACCCGGGTGCAGGCGCCGAGCGCCGACACCGAGCCGACAGGGATGAGCTTCGTCGACGCTCTCAGAGAGTTGACGGTGCGCAAGTCCTGATCGGACCCCGGTGGCACCACGGTCACACCCATCCCTCTTCTTCCCCGACATGTCGACCAAAGCCAAGCTGGCCTGGGTCGCGGTCGGTCTCCTCACCCTGGTCTGCTGGGGCTGGGCCGCCCCCGCGTCCGCCCAGGACGCACCGGTCCCCCCGACGCCGCCGACGGCTCCGACCGGCGAACCTGCTGGCGGCGCCAGCGGCGCCCCTGCGGCGACGACCGATCCCTCGACGCCGGGCGACGTCGCTCCCTCCGACGGCGAGTCGCTGCTCGACGGCGTCGCCGGCCCGGCCCGCGAGGGCGACGACGGCACACCGGTCGAGACCGGCGGACTGAACATCGAGGTCGACCTCGGCGGCGACGGCGAGACCGAGGAGCCGAGCAAGGCGGTCACCATCCTCCTGGGCCTCACGGTGCTCGCGGTCGCGCCGTCGATCCTGTTGATGATGACGAGCTTCACCCGCATCGTGGTGGTGCTCTCGCTCACCCGCAACGCGCTGGGCGTCCAGGCCATCCCGCCGAACCAGGTGCTCGTCGGCCTGGCGATGTTCCTCACCTTCTTCGTCATGGCACCGGTGCTCACGCAGGTGAACGACACCGCGCTGCAGCCGTACCTCGATGGTCAGCTCAGCCAGTCCGAGGCGATCAAGGAGGCCGAGGGCCCCTTCAAGGAGTTCATGCTGTCGAACACCCGCAGCTCCGACCTCGAGATGATGATCGGCATGTCCGGCGGCGAGCAGCCCGAGACGCCCGAGGACACGTCGATGGTCGCGCTGGTGCCGGCCTTCGTGCTGAGCGAGCTGCAGTCCGCGTTCATCATCGGCATCGTCATCTTCGTGCCGTTCGTCGTGATCGACCTGGTCGTCGCGGCGGTGCTCATGTCGCTCGGCATGATGATGCTGCCACCGGTGTTCGTGTCGCTCCCGTTGAAGTTGCTGGTCTTCGTGATGGTCGACGGCTGGGCGCTGACCGCCGAAGCCCTCGTCGCGAACTACCGAGGTGGAGGCTGACCATGATCGCGATGAGCGACACCCAGGTGATCCAGATCGGCCTGGACGCGATGCTGCTCGCCGTGAAGCTCGGCGGTCCCCTCCTGATGGTGACCCTCGGCGTCGGCCTGGCCATCGGTCTGGTCCAGTCGGTGACCCAGCTCCAGGAGCAGACGCTGACGTTCGTGCCCAAGTGCTTCGCCGTGATGGTGGTGATCCTCCTCGGCGGCGCCTGGATGCTGCAGACGACCATCACGATGACCGACGACCTGTTCGCCCGGATCCCCGAGCTCCTGCAGTGACGGTGGGGTAGATGGGACTGACGCTCGACCCCGCACAGGCGGCGACGTTCGTCATGGCATCGGTGCGGATCATGGCGTTCCTGCTGATCGCGCCGCCGTTCGCCGGTGCGATGGTCCCGACCCGGGTCAAGGTCGGCATGTCCGTCGTGCTCGCCATGATCGTCACGCCGCGCATGACCGAGACCCTCGCCGGCGTGGACACCGCGTCGGTCATCTCCGGCATCGTGTTCCAGGCGGCGATGGGCGCCGCGCTCGGCTTCATCATCCTGATCCTCTTCTCCGCGGTGCAGGCCGCCGGCCAGCTGATCGACTTCAGCGCCGCGTTCTCGAGCGCCGCCGCGTTCGATCCGTTCAGCCAGGCGAGCTCCACTCCGGTCGCCCGGCTCTACCAGATGCTCGCGACGCTCCTGTTGTTCTCGAGCGGGGGCTACCTCCTGTTCATCGGCGGCCTGCTGCGCAGCTTCGACGCTGCCCCCATGTCCGGCTTCGACCTGGGCACCGTCAGCTCGACGCTGACCGAGGGGCTCGCGAACTTCTTCGTCGCCGCCCTGCAGATCGCGGCGCCGCTGATGGCGGCGCTGTTCATGGCCGAGCTGCTGCTCGGCCTGCTCGCGAAGGCCGCACCGCAGATGAACCTGCTCGTCATCGGCTTCGGCACCAAGAGCCTCGTCGTGCTGGGCCTGGGCGGCATGGCCTTGATGCTGCTGCCCCGGGCGGTCGAGCTCATCGTCGACATGGCGCTGCGCGGCATGGCCGCGATCGTGGGATGAGCGCTCGTCGGGTGAACGGGCGCGAGGTCTGAGCCATGGCGAAGGACCGCGACCAGAAGACAGAGGACCAGACCGCCAAGCGCAAGAAGGAGTCGCGCAAGAAGGGGCAGGTCGCCAAGAGCCCGACCCTGGTGTCGTGGACCTCGTTGCTCATCGCCACGTTCTTCCTGCCCTCGGTGATCGCCCGCGTCGGCGAGGTCGTGGCGACCGGCCTGCAGGGCATCGAGGCGATCACCGCGCAGCCGGATCCCGGTGTGCTGATGGTGCTCGCCGGCGAGGTGCTGCGCGGCTCGTTCTCGGCGATGGTGCCGCTGCTGCTCGCCGCGCTGCTCTGGGGCATCGTCGGCAACCTCGCCCAGGTCGGCTTCGTGTTCGCGACCGACCCGATCAAGCCGAAGTGGGAGCGTGTGAACCCCGGTGCCGGGGTGAAGCGGCTGTTCTCGGTGAAGACCCTGTGGGAGACCGGCAAGCAGGTGCTCACGCTCGGTGTGATCCTCGTGGTCGCGGTCCCGTCGGTCATGGCGATGTCGCGGCGAATGCTCGGGTCGACCTGGGCGCTGGCACCCGCGCTGTCCGAGGTGGGTTCCTCGGTGCTCCGCCTCGTCCAGCTCGTCGCCGTCGTCGGCTCGCTGATCGGCGTCGCCGACTTCGCCTGGCAGCGCTTCAACCTCAAGCGCGACTCCAAGATGACCAAGCAGGAGGTCAAGCAGGAGGCGCGGGAGTCCGAGGGTGACCCGCACCTCAAGGCGAAGCTGCGCCAGAACGGCATGGCGATGAGCCGCAACCGGATGCTCGCCTCGGTCGGCGAGGCCGACGTCGTCATCACCAACCCGACGCACTTCGCGGTCGCGCTGCTCTACGACCCGTTGAAGGGCGCGCCCAAGGTCGTCGCCCGCGGTGCGGACGGCATGGCCCAGCGCATCCGCCGAGCGGCCGAGGACGGCGGGGTGCCGATCGTCGAGTCGCCGCCCCTGGCCCGAACGCTCTACCGGGCGTGTCGTGTCGACGACGAGATCCCTGCGCCGCTGTTCCAGGCGGTCGCCACCGTCCTGGCGTTCATCCGCCGTCTCGAGGGGCGCCCGCTGCTCGGCGGTCGCACGTCGCTGGCGGTGCCCGACACGTGGACCCCGCCGGGTGAGGACCCCGAGACCGCGCTCGCGTGGCGGCCCAGCCGTCGTCCACCGCGACGCCGTGCACCGTCGGTGGGCGCCGATTCGCGACGAACCCTCATCGGGGGAGCCCGCGCTCCGATTGACGCCCACGACCCAGGGCAGGACGCCGACGGGGCAGTTGTGGCACGGACGCCCGGTTCGGTGAAGGTCTGATGACGTCGCGACGCCTCGGTACGACCGTGTTCCCCGCAGCGATGGTGTTCGTGGTGGCCCTGATGGTCATCCCGATGCCGGCCGCGCTGCTGGACGTGCTGCTGACGCTGAACATCGCGTTCTCGGTCCTGTTGCTGCTCGCCGCCATCGGCGCGACCAAGGCCCTGGACATGTCGGCGTTCCCGAGCCTCTTGCTCATCGCCACGTTGTTCCGCCTTGGCCTGAACGTGTCCTCGACACGTTTGATCCTCGGCAACGGCTCCGCCGGATCGGTGATCGAGGCCTTCGGCCACTTCGTCATCCAGGGCTCGCTCGTCGTCGGCCTGGTGGTGTTCTTCATCCTGGTCGTCATCCAGTTCGTGGTGATCACCAACGGCGCCAACCGCGTCGCCGAGGTCGCGGCCCGGTTCACCCTCGACGCGATGCCCGGCAAGCAGATGGCGATCGACGCCGACCTGAACGCCGGCATCATCGACGACGACGAGGCCCGGCGCCGCCGCAAGGAGACCTCGGCCGAGGCCGACTTCTACGGAGCGATGGACGGCGCGGGGAAGTTCGTCAAGGGCGACGCCATCGCGGGTGTCATCATCACCGCGATCAACCTGGTCGGCGGCTTCGTCATCGGCATGATCCAGATGGGCATGAGCCCCGCGGAGGCGGCCGACAACTTCGCGATCCTCACCGTCGGCGACGGCCTCGTCACCCAGATCCCCGCGCTGCTGGTGTCGATCAGCTCGGGTCTCATCGTCACCCGCGCGGCGGGCGACGACGACCTGGGCAGCAGCGTCATCGGGCAGTTCGCCAAGCAGCACAAGCCGATGCAGACCGCCGGCGCCGCGCTGCTCATCATGGCCCTGGTGCCCGGCATGCCGAAGGTGCCCTTCATCGCCGTCGGCGCGGTGATGCTGATCGCCGCGCGACGCATGGCGAGCGCCGCCGCCGACGCGGCCGCCGCCGAGGCGACGACGGCGCCCGAGCCGACCGCGGCGGCGCCGTCGCCCGACGACCCCGCCGAGATCGCACGGTCGATGCGCGTCGAGGCGATCAGCCTCGAGCTCGCGATCGACCTGGTCGACCTGGTCGACAGCGCCGCGGGCGGCGACCTGCTCGACCGGGTGCGCGGCATCCGCCGCAAGCTCGCCATGGAGCTCGGCCTGGTCCTGCCGCCGGTGCGGACCCGCGACAACATCGACCTGACGCTCGGCTGCTACGTGATCCGGCTGCACGGCGTCGAGGTCGCGAGCGGCGTCGCGCCGCCCGGCCACTTCCTGCTGATCGCGGACGACCTCGACCGGTTCCCGGGCCCCGAGATCCGCGAGTCCGTCTTCGGCCTGCCCGCGAAGTGGCTGCCGTCGGAGCTGCGCCGCCAGGCCGAGGCCGAGGGCGGCACGCTCGTCGACCGCTCCTCGGTGATCAGCGTGCACCTCTCCGAGGTCTGCCGGAACCACGCGCCGCAGCTGCTGTCGCGCCAGGACGTCAAGCACATGGTCGAGATGGTCCGCGAGAGCGATCCCGCCGTCATCGAGGACCTGACCGCGGTGCAGATCAGCATCAGCGAGGTGCACGCGGTGCTCCAGGCGCTGCTCGCCGACCAGGTGCCGATCCGTGACCTGGTCCGCCTGCTCGAGGTCATCAGCGAGCAGGGTCGTGCCACACGCGACACCGAGACCCTGGCCGAGGCCTGCCGCGTCGCGATCGCGCCGGCGATCTGCGCGGGCCGTGCCGCGGACGGCCGCCTGCCGGTGCTGAGCCTCGATCCGCTGCTCGAGCACACGTTGCTGCAGTCGCTGAGCCGCAACGAGCGCGGCACGAACGTCATCCTCGATCCCGACCTGGCCGAAGCGCTGAGCAACGGCCTGGTCGCCACCGTCCGCGACGCCGAGCAGAGCGACGAGCACCCGGTGCTCGTGTGCTCGCCGCCGCTGCGACCGGCCCTGCGCCGCTTCAGCTCGCGGGTGCTGCCGCACGTGCCGGTGCTGTCGTTCGACGAGCTCGTCCCCCCGTTCACCATCCACGACCTGGGAGCTGTCCGTGTCAGCATCGAGGACTGATCGATCGTGGCGCGCTCGGCGCGCCGCCACCCCCGTCCCCGGGATGCCGGGCACCGCTGCGGCGACACCGGTCACCACGACCGTGCTCGCCGACGAGCACGTGGTGCTGGCTGGCGGACGGCTCGAGGACGTGCTCGCCGAGGTCGAACGCACCTTCGGTGCAGCGGTCGACATCGTGCGGGTCGACCGTGCGATCGTCGGCGGGATCGCCGGCTTCTTCGGGCGTGAGCAGTTCGAGGTCGAGGTCGCGCTCGGCGCCGCCGCACCGCCGGCGCCCGCGGCTCCGCCAGTGCCCGCAAGCACGCTCGATCCGGTGCACGAGGCGCCCGTTCCTGCCGCATCCGAGCCAGCCGCACCCGTGACCGTGGCACCCGCAGCCACCGGCGGAGCCGCGTTCGCCGCCGCGCTGCAGGAGGCGCTCGACCAGCTCGAGGACGCGGACCCGCAGCAGTACGACGAGGCGCTCCTGCCCGCCTACGCCGTGGTCGAGGACCCGCCGCCGCAGGTGCACCCGCTCGTCGCGGATGCTGCTCGAGGTGACGAGCCGGCCACCATCGACCCCGAACCAGCGCCCGTCGCCGCGGCCCCGCTCCCGGTGGCAGCTCCGGCACCGGTGCCGACCCCGGCTCCCGTCGCCGCTCCCGTCCCGGGGGTGGGCTCGCTGCTGTCGCTCAACGCGGCCTCGATGTCGCTCGACGAGCTGTCGGCCCAGGTCGACGGACTCGCCATCGCCGCGCCCGTCTCGCCGGCACGTGGTGTGATCGCCGTGGCCGGTGACGGCGACGAGGCGCTCGTCGTCGCCGAGTCGCTGGCGATCGCCGCCGGTGGTGCCGCGGGCGACGTGATCGTGATGTCGCCGGTCGCCATGCCCGGTCGACCCAGTTGGATGTGCCTCAACTCGCCGGAGCAGGCCGCCGGTCGCCGCGAGGTGTGGCGCACCTCGAAGCGCCTGGTCGTCGTGGCCGTCGTCGTGACCCCCGGCGCCCAGGGCCAGGAGTGGGGGAGCGCCGCGCTCGCCGCGCTCGAACCGGACCAGACCCGCGTCGCGGTGCCCGGGTGGCGCCGCCCCGACGAGGTCGCCGGACGACTCGCCGCGATGGCCCCGGTGCACGCGATCGACCTGGTCGGCGCCGCCGACCCCGCCGCGGTCATCGACTTCCTCGACCTCGCGGTGCCCGTCGCGACCATCGACGGCGTGGCCGCGACGTCGCGCCGGTGGGCCGAGATGCTGCTCGCCGCCGGACACGCCGAGCAGCCGCGCGACGACGCCGAGCTGCGCCCGCTCGGCCTGGACCGATCCGAGCCGGACCAGCCCGTGAGCGATCAGCCCCGGCCCGGGACCATCGCCGATGACCCGGTCCTGACCGCACTGCTCGTCGCCGCCGCACAGGAGCACACCCGATGACGACCACCACCACGGCCGCCTGGTCGCCGCCGAGACGCCGGGTCGGGCGCGTCGCCCCAGTGCTGCTGGCGGCGACCCTCGTCTCCCTGCCGGCCGTCGCCGCCGCCCTGTCGGGGCACCTCTCGCTCGCGGGTCTCGCCGCGGTGTTCCTCGTCGCGCTCTCGATCGCCCTGCTGGCCGCCACGCTCGGGCTCCGGCTGATCCACTTCGTCGACGGCCCGACCCGGACGCAGCACGCGCCGGCGTCCAGCCGCCCCGGCGCTCCGGCGGCCGTCGCCTCGCCGGCCACCGCCTCGTCCGCGGGCGCGCCGCTCGGACGGGTGCCGGTCGCGCGCATCCCCGCCGACCAGGCCATCGACGGCAGCCTCCCGCAGCGCTCCGGCGCCAGGCGCCCTGCCGCCCAGACCGCAGCAACCCAGACCGCAGCAAGCCAGACCGCAGCAAGCCAGACCGAAGGCAACTCTCCGAGGAGTCAGGACAGCGACATGCACCGATCAGCCCCGACCTCTGGATCACTCCGATGACCGCCGTGCTCGTGGAGTCGGCACGCCTCGGCCGACTCGAGATGGACTCTGCGGCGATCATCGACCTGCCGGCCGGCATCATGGGCTTCCCGGACCTGCACCGCTACGCCCTCATCGCCGCCGACGACGAGGGGCTGTACTCGTGGCTCCAGTCGCTCGACGACCCGGCCCTCGCGTTCCTGGCGGTCGTGCCCGCGCCGTTCTTCCCGGCCTACGCGCCCGTCATCTCCGACGAGGACTGCCGCCGGCTCGAACTGCTCGACCCGAGCGAGGCGCAGCTGCTCTGCCTGGTGACCGTCGAGGAAGGCTCCGTCTCGGCGAACCTCCTCGGCCCTATCGTGTTGAACGTGATCACCCGGACGGCTCGTCAGGTCGTGATCGCAGACTCTCGACTCACCACCAGGGAACCCATCGTCCCGGGCTGATCCGACGACCAGGATCATGGGTGACCAGCCTTGAATGGATGCAACCGTGCTGATCCTGACCCGCCAGACGAACCAGTCGATCGTGATCGACGGCAACATCGTGGTCACGGTGCTCGAGATGAGCGGCGACCACGTGCGCCTCGGCATCAACGCCCCGCGAGAGGTCACCGTGCACCGTGAAGAGGTGCAGCGCGAGATCGTCGAGCAGAACCGGCGCGCCGCGTCCGGGGCCGAGCGCGCGGGCGACATCGACGGCCTGCCGCGTCCCTGACCAGAGCGCTGCGACCGATTTCCCCCTTCCCACCGATCTCCGGGCGCTGGCGGCGGCGACTGACCCCGATCGCCGCGGCCCTCGTGGTCGCGGTCGGGTGCTCGGGCAGCGACGCCGCGACGCAACCCGACGCTGTGCCGACGACCGCGGTGCCGACGACCGCTGTATCACCCACCAGCGCACCGACGTCCGGCTCGCTCGAGCTGTTCGACGCGGCCTGCTCGGGGCGGATCGACGTGGCCGACACCGGCACGATCGCCTCGCCCGACATCACCGAGGCATCGGGGCTCGCCGCCAGCCGGGTCGACCCCGGCGCCTGGTGGATCCACAACGACAGCGGTGACTCGGCGCGCCTGTTCGCCATCGACGACGCCGGCGAGCTGCTCGCACGGGTGACACTCGACGGCGCCGAGGCCCGCGACTGGGAGGACATCGCCGTCGGTCCGCCGCTGCAGGGGGGCGCTGCGACGGTGTACGTCGGCGACACCGGCGACA
The DNA here is from genome assembly GCA_023389745.1 of Actinomycetes bacterium. Lineage (GTDB taxonomy): Bacteria > Actinomycetota > Acidimicrobiia > Acidimicrobiales > Microtrichaceae > JAFAFN01. Next base: position 22,333 of record JAEWED010000255.1, on the reverse strand, counting down.
ACGCGGTCATGCGAGACCCCGCGTCGGGCCGTGGCACCATGCGCGTCTTCCGCTTCACCGAACCCGTCCTGGACCGCGACGCCGCGCCACAGGACCTGAGCGTCACGGTCGACACGCTGCACCTGGAGCTCCCCGACGCGGCCCACGACGTCGAGGCGTTGCTCGTTGACCCGATCGACGGCGACCTGGTCGTCGTGACCAAGGACTGGGCACGCACCGGCTCGTCCCAGGTCTTCCGTGCCCCGGCCGGGCTCGCCGCCGGCTCCACCACCACGCTCGACGCCGTGGGCTCGGTCCCGCTCGAGCGGGGCACGCTGATCACCGCCGCCGACGTCACCGCGGACGGCGCGCTCGTGGCGCTGCGCTCCTACGGTGCGGTGCACCTGTACCGGCGGGCAGACGGTGAGCCGCTGTGGTCCGCGTTCGAGACGGCGCCGTGCGAGGGCCCGGTGCCGCCCGAGCTCCAGGGCGAGTCCCTCGGATTCGCGCTCGACGGCGCGTCGTACCTCACCGTGTCCGAGGGTGAGCACGCGACGCTGCACCGCACCGGCCCAGCGTGATCGCGCGTCGACCCCTCAAATAGCGCTCTACGTGGTGAGTCCACCGCGTTGCGTCCCGTAAACGCTGTTCACCGCGCAACCAGGCGGGTGAAATCACCCGAAATCTGCTCGGAGAGCATTGTGCCAAGTGTCTCCTCAGTGTAGGAATCTTTCGGAAGACTGAATGGCACTCAGTCCTCGTGGGGGGACGGAACCAGCGGTGCTGCCGCCGGATCCGCCACATGCACAGGCTGCAACAGGCGACACAAGGGGAATCTCAAGATGACCGACCGTTTCCGGCCGTCGCGCGGGCGAACGCGCACACGACCGTCTCCGGGGCGCCGACGCGCGCCTCGCACCACAGCGATCCTGCTCGCGCTGGGCTCGGCCCTCGCGCTGGTCGCGTCCGCATGTGTCCCACCGGATGACGGCGGCGGCATCGACAACGCGGCGCCGATCGTCATGGCGAGCGCCGACGTCACCGCAGGCCAGGCGCCGCTGCTCGTCGAGTTCTCCTCGGCCGGCACGCAGGACCCCGACGGCTTCATCGACGAGTACTCCTGGGACTTCGGTGACGGCAGCCCGGCGAGTTCCGCGCCCAACCCCGCGCACACCTACGTGACCGGCGGCCTGTTCACGGCCACCCTGTCGGCGACCGACAACGGCGGCACCACCAGGACCGCCTCGGTCGTGATCGTCGTCGACCCGCCGGAGAACTACCCGCCGACGGCGTCCATCGGCGCGACTGCGACCGAGGGCAAGGCACCGTTCGTCGTCGAGTTCACCTCGGAGAACTCCTTCGACCTCGACGGCACCATCGCCTCGTACGCGTGGGACTTCGGTGACGGCAACTCCAGCACCGAGGCCGACCCGACCCACACCTTCACCGACGTCGGCCAGTACGTCGTCGCGCTGACGGTGACCGACGACGACGGCGATGTCGACACCGCCGTGGTCGACATCGACGTCATCGCGAACATCGCCCCGGTCGCGGCCGCGACGGCCACGCCGAGCGTCGGCAAGGTGCCGCTGCCCGTCGCGTTCTCGTCCGCCGCGTCGACCGACCCCGACGGCGACATCGTGTCGTACGCGTGGGACTTCGGCGACGGCAACACCAGCACCCTCGCGAACCCCATCAACACCTTCGCTGCGTCGGGCACCTACGCCGCGACGCTGACGGTCACCGACGACTCCGGCGACACCGACACCACGGCCGTCGAGGTCCAGGTCAACGAGAACCAGGCCCCGGTCGCCGTCGCCAACGCGACGCCCGACGCCGGCAAGGCGCCCCTCGGCGTGCTGTTCTCGTCGGCGGGCTCGACCGACAACGACGGCACCATCGTCTCGTACGCCTGGGACTTCGGTGACGGCTCGGCCATCGACAACTCGGCCAACCCCGGCCACCTCTACACCGCAGCCGGCAGCTACACCGCGACGCTGACGGTGACCGACGACGACGGCGTGACGACCTCGGCGACGCTGACCATCGAGGTCGGCCCGCCGAACGTGGTGCCGACCGCCGTCGGGACCGCGACCCCGAACATCGGCAAGGCGCCGCTGCCCGTGGACTTCTCCTCGGCCGGCACCGTCGACTCCGACGGCACCATCGTCTCGTACGCCTGGGACTTCGGTGATCCGGCGTCGACCACCGACGTCAGCTCCGATCCGGATGCCTCGTACACCTACACCGAAGTGGGGACCTACACGGCGCTGCTGACCGTCGTCGACGACGACGGCGCCAGCTCGACCGTGGCCGTCCAGGTCAACGTGGTGCCCAACGTGGCGCCGACCGCGCTGGCCTCGGCCACGCCCACCTCGGGCAAGGAGCCCCTCACGGTCCAGTTCGACACCAGCGCCTCGGTCGACCCCGACGGCACGATCGAGTCCTACGACTGGGACTTCGGTGACGGCGAGACCGGCTCCGGTGCGAATCCCTCGCACGTCTACCAGCTGCCGGGCACCTACACCGCCGAGCTGACCGTCACCGACGACGACGGCGAGTCGGACACCACGACGGTCACGATCGTGGTCAACCCGAACCAGGCCCCGACCGCGGTGGCCAACTCCTCGAGCGTCTTCGGACCCTCGCCGTTCACCGTCGTGTTCGACGGCTCCTCCTCCACCGACCCCGACGGGACCCTCGTGTCCTACGACTGGGACTTCGGTGACGGCGAGACCTCCGACGAGGTCAGCCCCTCGCACACCTTCACCGACCCGGGCACCTACACGGTGACCCTGACCGTCACCGACGACAACGGTGCGACCTCGACCGCGACCCGTGTGGTCACCGCCGAGGACGCGTACCTCTACGTGAGCGCCGACGGCGACGACTCGGGCGCCGGCACGACGGTCGACCCGCTCGGCTCGATCACCGAGGCCCTGTCGCAGGCGGTGGCCCGTGACAAGGTCGGCATCCGTGTCGCCGGTGGCTCCTACGCCGGCTTCACCGTGGTCGACGGCGTCGACGTCACCGGTGGCTTCGACGAGGAGTGGAACGCCGGTGGTGACGCCACCGTCGTGACCGGCGCAGCCGGCTCCGCCGGCGTCGTCGCCGACGGCGCCACCTCGGGCACCACGCTCGCCAACCTGACGATCAACGGCGGCGGCGGACTGCACGCCACCGGTGTGCTCGCCAGCAACGGCTCGGTCCTGAACCTGGTCGACACCGTCGTCGACTCCGGTGAGGCCTCCGGCGCCGGCTCCAGCGCCTACGGCGTGCGGGCCCTGTCGGGCTCCGACGTGAACGTGGTCAACTCCACGGTCACCGCCCAGGACGGCGTCGAGGGCGCCCAGGGTGCCGCCGGCACCAACGGCGGCGGCGGTGCCAACGGCAACGCCGGCGGTCCGTTCCCCGGTGTCGGCAACTCGCCCGGCGGTGCCGGCGTGGGCTCCGGCCTGGCGGCCGGCGGTGCCGGTGTCGACGGCGTCGGCTCCATCTGCTGCGCCTCGGACGGCCGTGACGGCAACGCCGGTGGTGGCGGAGCGCCGGGAGGCGCCAAGGGCACCAGCGGCAACGGCGGTGGTGGCCGCGGCGGCACCGGCGGCTCCGCCGGTTCCGTGTTCGGCACCCCCGGTGCGGCAGGCGGCGGCGACGTCACCGCCGGTGAGACCTACTCGGCGACCGCAGCAGGCGCAGGCACCGCGAGCGGTGTCGGCCACGGCGGCGGCTCCGGCGGTTCGGGTCGCGGATTCTCCATCACCCAGCGCTCCGGCGCCTCGGGCTCCGGCGGCGCCGGTGGCAACGGTGGCAACGGCGGCCAGGGCGGCAACGCCGGCGGCGGCTCGTTCGCCCTCTACGCCCACGACGCGACCATCGTCGTGACCAACTCGACGCTCACCTCCGGCGACGGCGGCCAGGGCGGCACGGGTGGCACCGGTGGCACCGGCGGCAAGGGTGGCAACGGCGGTGCCGGCCACTCGATCACCAACGGCCAGGGCGGCGGCGGTGGCGGCGGCGGTGGTGCCGGCGGTACCGGCGGCGCAGGTGGTGCCGGCGGTACGGGCGGCCCGTCCGTCGCTGCGTTCAACATCGGCTCCGGCTCCATCGCCGTCGACGGCACCTCGACCGCCACGGCGGGCGCGGCGGGCGCAGGTGGCGCAGGTGGCGCAGGTGGCGCAGGTGGCGCCGTGGGTGCCCCGGGTGATGCCGGCACCAGCAACACCACCTCTCGCTCCGGCCTTGCCGGCGGCGCCGGAGCGACCGGTGCGACCGGTCCGGCCGGCTCGACCGGCAACGACGGCTCGGCCTTCACCAGCTGGGACAACGGCACCGGCGTCTGAACACGGGCTCGGGCGGGTCGGTGACCCGCCCGAGCAGCTCGATGGCTCCGCAGGCACTCCGGTGCCCGCGGAGCCATCGACACATCCCCGGCTCCGTCGGACGACCGCGATCGTCCGACGCACCACGCAGCACGACGAACCGACGAGGAGCCAGCACATGGCCACCGCAACACTCCGCACGACGAACACCTTGGGGGCGACATGAGGACGAAGAAGGGGCTGGCCGCGCTGCTCGCGACGGCCTTGCTGGTCGCAGGGCTCGCGGTCACGCAGCTCGGCGCCGGCGCGCAGAAGGTCGGCAACGCCGGCCCGTTCAACCTGCGCATCGACGACGGCCTGATCATGATCAAGGACACCGACTTCTCGCTGGAGCGCAAGGAGCTCCCGGCGTGCTCCGACGGTGAGGACAACGACGAGGACGGCCTGACCGACTTCCCGGCGGACCCGCAGTGCGGCTCCGCCGCCGACAACAGCGAGGTCGCCTCGGGGGTGCAGCCCAAGGAGGACACCGTCTTCGCCGGGACCATCCAGCCGAACGGCCAGGTGACGATCCCGCAGAGCGGCATCTACTTCCCGCCGGCGTACCTCGAGGCGGCCGGCTCGGTGATCACCGCCCGGATCCAGCCGACGACGAACGCCACCGGCACGCTCAACCCGCTCACCGGTGTCGCCACCGTGAACGCGTCGCTGCAGGTGAAGCTCGAGGGCACCGCCTCCGGCGTGAGCCTCGGCAGCAACTGCCGCATCGGTCCGCTCAACCTGTCGCTCACGACGGGCACCAGCGGCTCGCTCACCGGTGTCGGCTACGACGCCGACCTCGGTACCGCGACCCTGGTGAGCAGCACCTTCGCGGTGCCGGGCGCCGCGGGCTGCGGCCCCCTCGACCTGGCCAACGGCCCGATCAACGACGAGCTCGGCCTTCCCAGCGCCGCGGGCAACAACACCGCCACGCTGGTCGGCTCGACCAACCCGACGATCACCCGCGGCGTCAACGCCAACGTGACCGCGTCGACCACGAGCGGCCCCGCTCCGCTGACGGTGAACTTCAACGGCACCAGCTCGACCGCCGTCGCCGGCATCTCCAGCTACGCCTGGGACCTCGGCAACGGCACGACGGCGTCGTCGCCGACCGCGTTCACCACCTACACCGAGCCGGGCACCTACACCGCGAACCTGACGGTGACCGACGTCGACGGTGACACGAACACCGAGACGGTGACGATCAACGTCGCGGAACCGCTCAACATCGCGCCGACCGCGGCCATCGGCTCGTCGGGCACCCTCGGCAACGCGCCGTACGCCGTGTCCTTCAGCGGTTCGGGCTCGTCGGACCCCGACGGGACGATCGCCTCGTACTCGTGGGACTTCGGCAACGGCCAGACGGCCACCGGTGAGAACGCCTCGGTGACCTACACCTCCGAGGGCACCTACACCGTCACGTTGACGGTGACCGACGATGACGGCGCCACCGGCACCGCCACGCAGACCATCACGGTGAACCCGACGCCGAACGTGCCGCCGACCGCGGTCGCCCGCGTCGTCTCGACCGCCGGGACGATCCCGTACACGGTCAACCTGAGCGGCTCGACGTCGACCGACACCGACGGCTCGATCACCTCGTACTCGTGGGACCTCGGCAACGGCCAGACGGCCACGGGTGTCACCACGCAGGTGACCTACACCGAGGCCGGCACCTACACCGTCGTCCTGACGGTGACCGACGACGACGGCGACACCGGCACCCAGCAGCTGCAGATCGAGGTGTCCGAGGATCCGAACACGGCTCCGAACGCATCGTTCACGCAGTCCTCGAACGGCGGCACCGCGCCGCTGACGGTCGACTTCGACGCCTCGGCCTCGGAGGACATCGACGGCACGATCGCCGGCTACGCCTGGAACTTCGGCAACGGCCAGTCCGGCACCGGAGCGACCCCGCAGGCGACCTACACCGTGCCCGGCACCTACCAGGTGACGCTCCAGGTGACCGACAACCGCGGCGCCGTCGGCACCGCCACGTCGCAGGTCGTCGTGACCCGTCCGCCGAACCAGCCGCCGACGGCGCAGCTCTCGGCGACGCCGTCGTCGGGCACCGCGCCGCTGCTGGTGCAGCTCTCCAGCGCCGGCTCGTCGGACCCCGAGGGTGCGATCGCCTCGTACTCGTGGAACTACGGCAACGGCCAGACCGGCACCGGTCCGAACCCGTCGGTGATCTACAACACCCCGGGCACCTACGTCGTCACCCTCACCGTGACCGACGGTGACGGCGCGACCAACGCCCGCAGCACGACCGTGGTCGTCACGGCGCCCAACCAGGCGCCGACCCCGGTCATCGTCGCCACGCCCACCTCGGGTGCCGCGCCGCTGCTCGTCAACGTCAACGGCGCCAACTCGAGCGATCCCGACGGATCGATCGTGAGCTACGCGTGGACCTTCGGCAACGGCCAGACCGCGACCGGTCCGACCGCGTCGACCACCTACACCACGGCGGGCAGCTACACGATCCGCCTGACGGTCACCGACGACGCGGGCGTGTCCCGCTCGACCACCCGTTCCATCATCGTGAGCAACGCCAACGTGCGTCCGAACGCCGCCTTCACGGCGATCCCGACCTCGGGCCCCGCGCCGCTGCTGGTCTCGGTCGACGCCGGCGGATCGAACGACCCCGACGGCGTCATCTCGAACTACTCGTGGAACTTCGGCAACGGCGCCACCGGGACCGGCCTGCGGACGCAGACCACCTACACGACGCCGGGCATCTACGTGATCACCCTCACGGTGACCGACAACCGTGGCGGCACGGCGACGGCGACCGAGACGGTCGTGGTCGATCCGCCCCAGACGATCACCGACCGTGTGCGCCTGTCGGCGACCGGCGGCTTCGTCTACAACTACGAAGGCGCTGCGCCGGGCAACCTGCGGGTGCAGACCGACGCCTTCGGCGTCGTGAACGTCACGGGCTCCGGTGAGTACGTCGGCCAGGGCGGATCCGCCGCCAGGGTCACCGTGCAGCTCGAGCGCTTCCTCTGGTTCAACGCCTACTCCGGCGGCGTGCGGGTGGCCGATCCCGGCAACCCGAAGCCGAACGTCTACGCCAACGTGTTCCTGCAGCCGCTCTCGCGGCCGTCGGCCACGTCGGTGCGAGGTTCGGTCGCCGCCAACGAGGCGGGCGTGGGCAACTTCAACCTGACGTTCACGGTCGACGACCGGGCATGAACGTGACGGCTCCCCATCGGAGCACCGCCGGCACCGCCAGGAGTCTCCTCCTGGCGGTGCTGTCGGTCGCAGCCGTCGTCCTGATCGCGTGCACCCCGCCCGACTCCGGTGGCACACCGGGCGGCGGCGGGGTCACCACCACCATCCCCGGCACGACATCGTCGACGGTTCCGGGCTCCACCTCGACGAGCACGCCGCCAGGTGGCGGCACCGCGTCGACGGTGACCGCCGGACGTCAGCACTCATGTGTGCGCACGGCCAACGCCACGGTGGCGTGCTGGGGCAACAACTCCTTCGGCCAGCTCGGCAACGGCACCACGACACCCTCGACGGTGCCGGTGACCGTGACCGGCCTGACCGATGTCGTGTCGCTCGACGCCGGCGGGTTCCACACCTGTGCGGTGCGCAGCAGCGGGACCGTCGTGTGCTGGGGGCTCAACAGCTCCGGTCAGCTCGGCGACGGCACGACGAACTCCTCGAGCGTGCCCGTCGAGGCGTTCAACCTGACCGGCGTGCTGTCGGTGTCGGCGGGTTCGGCGCACACCTGCGCGGTGCGCTCCAGCGGTGGCGGCTCGTGCTGGGGTGACAACTTCAGCGGCCAGCTCGGCACGGGCTCGTACTCGAATGCCGCGACGCCGCGCAGCGTCGCGACGTTGAGCACCGCCACGTCGATCGCCGCGGGCGGCGCCCACAGCTGCGCACGTCGCGCCAACAACACCGTCGTGTGCTGGGGTGACAACGTGAACGGTCAGCTGGGCAACGGCACGACCGCTCGGTCGAACCTGCCGCAGAACGTGCCCGGCCTGGCGGCCTACCTGGTCGTCACCGGCGACGCGTTCAGCTGCGCGATCAAGACCACGGGCGGTGCGGCGTGCTGGGGTGAGAACGTCTACGGCCAGCTCGGCAACGGGGCGACGCTGCCGCCACCGCCCGCGGCGGGCCAACCGGCTCCCGAGCCGATCAACGAGCTCTCCCCGGTCGACGTGATCGGGGTCTCGGGGATCGCGGCGATCTCCGCCGGCAGCGACCACGCCTGCGCCGTGAGCACCTCGCAGCTGCTGTCGTGCTGGGGGTCGAACGCAGCGGGCCAGCTCGGCACCGACTCGGTGGTCGCCACGTCGACCCCGGTGGCGCAGTTCCTCGCCGGCAACGCACTCGCCGGCGGCGACCGGCACTCGTGCGTGGTGCGCGTCGGCGGGACGCTGTCCTGCTGGGGCGAGAACAGCTCCGGCCAGCTCGGCGACGGCACGACGAACTCCTCGTCGGACCCCGTGGACGTCGTCGGCCTCTGACCACCCGTTCCGAGAACCACGAAATCCGACTCGGTTTCGGTGCGACGGCACCGAAACCGAGTCGGATTTCTGCGTTCTGGGTTGGTTCGACGAACCCCGAAGGGCGTCAGCCCTGGGCCATGCGTGCCTGCAGGTTCTCGTCGAGGGCGGCGAGGAACTCCTGGGTGGTGAGCCAGGGCTGCTCGTTGCCGACGAGCAGGGCGAGGTCCTTGGTCATCTGACCGGCCTCGACGGAGCTGATGCACACCTGCTCGAGGGTGTCGGCGAAGGCCGTCACCTCGGGGGTGCCGTCGAGCTTGCCGCGATGCGCCAGACCACGGGTCCAGGCGAAGATCGACGCGATCGGGTTGGTCGACGTCGGGTTGCCCTTCTGGTGCTCGCGGTAGTGGCGGGTCACCGTGCCGTGCGCGGCCTCGGCCTCGACGGTCTGGCCGTCCGGGGTCATGAGCACCGAGGTCATGAGGCCGAGCGAACCGAAGCCCTGGGCGACGATGTCGGACTGCACGTCGCCGTCGTAGTTCTTGCAGGCCCAGACGTAGCCGCCCTCCCACTTCATGGCCGCAGCGACCATGTCGTCGATGAGGCGGTGCTCGTAGGTCAGGCCCTGCGCCTCGAACTCGGTGCGGAACTCGTTGTCGTAGACCTCCTGGAAGAGGTCCTTGAACTGGCCGTCGTAGGCCTTGAGGATCGTGTTCTTCGTCGACAGGTAGACGGGGTAGTTGCGCTGCAGGCCGTAGCGGAACGACGCCCGGGCGAAGTCACGGATCGAGTCGTCGAAGTTGTACATGCCCATGACGACGCCGCCGCCCTCGGGGATCTGCACGATCTCGTGCTCGATCGGCGCCGAGCCGTCCTTGGGGGTGTAGGTGATGGTGACCGTGCCGGCGTCGGGCGCCTTGAAGTCGGTGGCGCGGTACTGGTCGCCGTGGGCGTGACGGCCGATGACGATCGGCTTGGTCCACCCGGGCACCAGGCGGGGGATGTTCGAGCAGATGATCGGCTCACGGAACACGACGCCGCCGAGGATGTTGCGGATCGTGCCGTTGGGCGACCGCCACATCTTCTTCAGGCCGAACTCCTCGACACGGGCCTCGTCGGGGGTGATGGTGGCGCACTTCACGCCGACGCCGTACTGCTTGATGGCGTTCGCCGAGTCGATCGTGATCTGGTCGTCGGTGGCGTCGCGGGACTCGATCGACAGGTCGTAGTACTTCAGGTCGACGTCGAGGTAGGGGAGGATCAGCTGCTGCTTGATGAAGTCCCAGATGATGCGAGTCATCTCGTCGCCGTCGAGCTCGACCACCGGGTTCTGGACCTTGATCTTCGCCATTCGTGTTCCTGTTCTGTCGCGGGCCTCGAACGCGCGCAAGCATACAGGTTGAAGACAAGTGCCCGGAAGCGTCCCCGCACCTCTTCAATTCCGACTCCGTTTCGGGGTCGGCACCCCGAAACGGAGACCGATGTCCGCCGTCGGGCGCGGTGGCGCTGGGGTTCAGCCGGGCTCGATGATGCCCAGGATCCTCGTGGTCGAGACGGCCTCGTCGTCGCCGATGGTCCAACGCACGGGCAGCGACAATGGGCGCGGCGACGAGCCGGAACGGAGGTGGTGCACCACCTGCCCCTCCGCGGACCACGGCGTGTTGAGCACCGAGCCGTCGCGGAGTCCGACGGGCAAGTCCATGAGGTGAGAGGGACCCAGGTCGACGTGGGTCGAGGTGCCGTCGAATGGCACCGCAGCGATCCTCGTGCCGAGGTGCGACGCAGGCGTTCTGTCCCACCACTGGAACTGCAGCGTGTCGTCGTCGGACCAACCGACAGCGAGCAACACCGACCGTGCCGGAGTGGACGGGACCACGACCTGGGGCACCGCGCCGGGGGCGACGGCGAGGGTGGCGAGCGACGTGTCGAAGATCGAGCCGCCGCCGTCGCGGACAGTGATGGCGACGGCGTCGGAGTCGGGGCTCCAGACGGTGCGCACCGTCGACCCGACGGTCGAGGTGGTCGCGGACACCACGAGCTCGAACGTCTCGGTGTCGCGGATCTCGAGGCGGTCGAGGAGGTCGTCGCCGGCCGCGCCGCCGATCACGACCGCGAGGAGTGAGCCGTCGGGGGAGAAGCCGTAGCTGCTGGCGGGTCCTTCGATCGGAACGACGCGGCAGTCGCCAGAGGAGTACGACTTGCACAGCGAGAGCGGCAGCGGGGAACCCTCGTCGCGGTCCTGGTCGCTGACGAGCACCGAGCCTGTCGGTGAGACACGGCCCAGGGCCCGCAGGAGCAACTCCCGGTCGGTGGACACGAGCGGGCGAGCCCCGCCGGAGTCGACGACGTGGAATGCGTCATCCGGTCCGCCGGACCCGTCGTGGTCGACGATCGCGACGGTCCCATCGGCGAGGCTGCTCGGCCAGGCCATGGCGGGCGCCAGTGGCAACTGATCCGACGGCTGCGGTGGCCCCTCTGGTGCGCACGCCACGCCGAGCGCCGCGGCGAGCGCGATCGTCGCTCCGAAAAACAGGCCCTTCCGCATGTCCCTCCCCAGGTCGCCGTCCGACACCCTACGGCGACCGGCCGCGGGCTGTCCGTGGAACGGTCGGTCGCCCCTGCGGAGCTGCGGGTCAGCGTGGCTCGACGATGCCGATGATCCTGGTGGTCGACCCGGTCTGCCCGCCACCGATGGTTGCCAGCTGTGGCCGAGCGAGCGGCGTGACGGTCCCTGCGGCGGGGCCGAACAGATGGGGGACCTCGCCGCCGCCGTTCTCGTCGATCGGCGGCGCGGCGATCACGGAACCGTCGCGCAACGCGTCGAAGAACGACAGGAAGCCCGTCTCACCGAGGATCCGTTCGTCGCCTTCACCGTCGGCCGATCTGGTCCGGATGGTGATCTCCGTGACGTCGAGGCCGAGCCGTTGCACCCAGACGTAGGAGAGCGTGCCGTCGTCACTCCAACCGATCGGCGCGCCCGCGAACGAGTCGTCGTGGCCCGTCTCAAGGATGACGGGCTCTGCGGCGGGCGCGACCTGCAGCGTGGCGAGCGACCCGATCGACGGCCCATCTGCGGAGTCGACCGGCACCAGGACCAGCAGCGAGGTGGAGTCGGGGCTCCAGACCGGCGGTTGGTGGCCGGGACGGCTGGTGACGGGGACCTCGACCACGACGTCGAGCGTCGTGGTGTCGTACACCCGCAGCACCGGTGTCCCGACGGGGTCGTCGACCACCGCGAAGCGAGAGCCGTCGGGCGAGAACCCTCGCGTGCCGGCGAAGCCGAGGTGTGGGACGTCGTCGCACTCGCCGCCCTCGAACTCGGTGCAGCGCTCGAGCCCGCCGTCATCGCTGTCCCGGAGCTCCACCCCGTCGTTCGACAGCGAGCCGAACGCCTGCGCCATGAGTCGGCGGTCGTCGAGCTCCGTCGGGTCCCACGGCCGGGCGCCGTCGGCGTCGACGACGTAGTCCGCGCCATGACCGGACGCATTGGTGTGGGAGACGATCGCGATCGCGTCGTCCGGCAGGGCGGACGAGAACCGCAGCCGCGGGGCCTCGGGGAGGGGATCAGCGGTCGGCGGCTCGCCCTGATCCGGCGGGACGCAGCCGACAGCGACCGCTGCGGCGACCAACCCGGTGACGGCAGCGGTCAACAGCGGACGTCGAACGATCACGTTGCTCCTCGGTGCGGACGACCCCGCGTGGCTGCGACGTCCCCTCCGCAACGAGGGTATCGACGCGTTCCGAGGCTTCCACCGCCGACCCTTGCGACCCGTCCGACCCGAGTTCCGTGTCGTTTTCGGACTGATCGCCCCGACAACGAGACGGAATTCGGAACTGGCCCGACATCCGTCTCGGTTTCGGGGTCATCGCCCCGAAAACGAGACGGATGTCGGGGAGCGTGTCAGATCTGCGGGAAGCAGGCGCCCTGTCCGAGGGCGGACAGGCCCTCGAGGTCGCCGTCGTTGAACCCGGTGATGTTCGAGTTGATGGTCGGGAACATCAGCTGCGCGGTGTCGTCGACGTGACCGAGCCCGACCAGGTGTGCGATCTCGTGCTGGATCACCGCCCGTGCCCGGGCCCGGCCGTCCTGGCTCTCGGCCATGCGGGTCAGGTCCGCGGCGTCGAGGGTGACCGAGCCCGTCACGAACACCTTCTCGGGATCCTCGTTCGCCGGGCCGGGCAGACCGACGGCGACGCTGCCGGCGTAGGCAGCGGGGTTGGCCTGCGGCGCCTCGGGGCTGATCTCGCCGAGGCGGGGTGACTCCACCGGGTCGGACCAGGTGAACAGCACCGGCGCCCACCGCTCGCCGTAGACGTCGGGCTGGTACGGGGCTCGGGTGTCCGAAGGGCCCTCCTCGGTCGTGCCGTCGTCGACGAACCGGAGTCCGGTCGCGGCGGACACCGCGGCGATCGATTCGCGCACGAGCACGTTGCCCTCGGGCGGACCGCCGGGCCGGGTGACGTAGTGGATCGGGCGGCACGGGTCGTAGGCGACGGGAGTCGTCCCGTCGGGCTGGAGCTGCAGGTACGAGTGCGGCCCGCCGTCGCCGGGCACGCTGGCGGGCACGCCGAGCGGAGTGGGGGAGGACTCGGTCGACGCCGGCGGCCAGTCCGTCGGACGGACGACCTCGACCCGGGGGTCCGACGGACCGGCCGAGGCGACGGGGTCGTCGGAGGTCGTGCGCTCCAGCGACGTCGGGGTCGTCACCTGCGGATCACGTCTCGAGATGAACTGGCTGATGCCGTACACGACGAAGACGGCGACCAGGACCAGGACCGCGACGATCCGGATGGTGCGTCCGCGACCCGGCGGGCGCTCGACCTCGTCGACGTGGAAGTCGTCGTCCCACTCGCCGGGCGCGTAGCGGTGCTGCCCGTAGCGCACGTCCTCGCGGCTCGCCGCCTCGTCCGCGAGGAGCCGCTGCAGGTTCGCCTCACGGTCCGCCCGGGCGCGAGCGGCCCGCTCACGCTCGGCGGCCGCCGGCTCGTTGATCGATGCCGAGCGGATGAAGGACTCGTCGAGCGTGAGGTTGTCGAAGGGATCCGGTTCTGCCCCCTGCTCCGGCGTCGGATCGTCGCCCATGCTTCGGATGGTACGCCCTCCGGAGCCGTTTCGGACCGCCGGTCCCTGGGCGGTTCCACCCGCCGAACGGGCAGCTCCGGATCAGCCGGAGAAGGCGCTGATCGCCTGGTCGATCGTGCGGGTCAGCTCGGCCGGGTCGGCCACCACCGAGGTCCCGACGCTGGCGACGACGACGGTGTCGCCGATGAGCGAGGTCGACTGGTAGGCGAGCACCATCTTGAGCGCACCGACCTCGAAGTCGTTGGCGATCGCGGTCAGCAGCTCGTCGGGTGTCGCCTGCACCGCGAACTCCTGGCGGTGCACCTCGAGCCCCTCGGGTCGGATCGCGACGCCGCTGTCGGGCCAGCCGGAGCACTGGCCCTCGTTGAGGCCGTGGTACAACGCGGTCGCCCAGTAGTACTGCAGTGCGGCCTCGGGTGACTCCAGCTGGATCGAGTTGATCAGCACGCCCTGGACGCCGTCGGACCAGATGGCGGCGGCGGCACCGACGACGACCTGGTCCTCGAGGTAGACCTTGTAGCACTCGTCGTTGAGGGACTTGTTGGTCGCGCTGTAGTCCATCTGCGCCGGGAGCGTGCCGAAGTCGAGCTCCTCGCCGCCCAGGTCCTGGTGCACCGTCGCGTTGCGGACCGCCGGCGCCGTGGTCGACGCCGCGAAGCGGTTCAGGCGGTCGCGGAGCGACGCCGAGGTGTCGGCGCGACCCGTGGCCGCGAGCGGTCGGAGGTCGGAGACGCCTTCGGGCCGGGCGAGGATCTCTTCTCGCTCCTCGTCGGACAGGTGCTCCTCGCTCACGACGGCCGGACGCTCCTCGGTCACCGAGGTGGTCGTCGCGTCCTCGGACGGTTCGTCGTCGCGGGAGAACATCCAGACGCTCACCCCGACGGCGAGCACCACGGCGATCGAGGCCACCGCGAGCAGCACCGGGCGCCGTCCACCCTGTTCGCGGCCCCCGAGCGCCGCACCGCCCGATGCGCCCCCTCCCGACGCACCCTCTCCCGACGCACCCTCTCCCGACGCGCTGACTCCCGAGGTGCCGGCGGGCGCCCCGGCGGCTGCCGACCCCGCCAGCCGGGCGCCGAGCTCCGTGACGCTCGCGGGGCGGTCCTCGGGATCCTTGGCCAGGCAGGACAGGATCGTCGCGGCCAGGTCGGCGGGCACGGAGTCCGGCAGCGAGGGCGGGTCGTCGAGCAACGTGCGCCGGATGATCGCGGTGACCGAGTCCTCTCCCGCGGCGCTCCGGGCGAAGGGGGCGTGACCCGTGCAGAGCGTGTAGAGCGTCGAGCCGATGCTCCAGATGTCGGTGGCCTCGGTCGGCTGCTCACCGTCGAGCAGCTCGGGGGCGGCGTGCAGGATCGTGCCCCGGAACGCCTGGGCGCTCGAGGTCGACGTCACCGACTGGCCTGCGATGCGGGCGATGCCGAAGTCGGCCAGCTTCGGGTCGTCTCGCCGCCCGAGCAGGACGTTGTCGGGCTTGAGGTCGCGGTGCAGGACCCCGGCCTCGTGCGCCGCGCCGACCGCGTCGGTCAACGCGAGTCCGATCCGGCGGACCTCGTCGGGCGCGAGGGCGCCCTCGGCCCGCACCCGGTCGCCCAGCGTGCCCTCGGGCAGGTACTCCATGGCCAGGTAGGGGCGACCGTCGGCGGCCACGCCGGTGTCGTAGACGTGCACGATGTGGGCGTTCCACGACAGCTCGACGAGCGCCGAGGACTCCAACGCGAAGCGGCGCACCGCCTCGTCGTCGGTGAGGTGGTGGTCCATCACCTTCAGCGCGACGACGCGGTCCATCGTGATCTGGCGGGCCTTCCAGACGGTCGCGAAGCCGCCACGGCCGATCAGCTCGACCCGGTCGTAGCCCTCGACCACGACCGTCGGCACCGCTCCCGCCGGTCGTGGCACGACGTGCGCGACCTCTGGCGCGAGCGTCGCCGCCGCGTCGACCCCACCGGAGTCGACCCCGTCGCCCTCGTTCCCGCCGCCTTCGTGATCCGCCGCCGGCACGCCCGAGGACGGAGGTTCCTCGCCATGGTCCTCCCGTCCCATGCCCGAGAGCGTAGTCGTTGTGACTGACAACACTGTCAACGACATCGCCCGAGGTGGTCCCGCACGTCGCGGAGCGGCCGGATCCGGCGCGGGGTACCATCGGGCAGCGACTTGACGGATCGGTCAAGTTTCGGGGGGCCAGCGCCCGGTCGACCACCGTCGCCCGGACGGCCGGCGGCCCGTAGCTGCGCAGGCAACCGAAGAGCAGACAACCGAAGATCCGAGTCCGGCTGGCGCACCCAGACCGGTCGAAGGGGGAACCATGAAGGTGCTCGAGAACTTCTACATCGACGGCAAGTGGGTGCCCTCGACGGGGACGACCCGGTCGGCGGTGACGGACTCCGCCACCGAAGAGGTCATCGCCGAGGTCGCCGAGGGGACCGCCGCCGATGTCGACGCCGCAGTCGCCGCGGCCAAGGCGGCGTTCGCCACCTGGTCGAACACGCCCGTCGACGTCCGAGCGAAGTACCTGCGCGACATCGGTGCCGGCCTCGCCGCCCGGTTCGACGACATCGTCGACACCATCTCCTCCGAGGTCGGCTCGCCGAAGACCTTCGCCCAGATGGTCCAGGCCGGACTGTCCATGGGTGAGTGGGAGAGCTTCGCCAGCCTCGTCGAGGGCTACGAGTTCGAGGAGACCCTCGGCAACTCGCTCATCGTGCGCGAGCCGATCGGCGTCGTCGGCGCCATCACGCCGTGGAACTACCCCCTGTACCTGATCATCTGCAAGGTCGTCCCGGCGATCGCCGCGGGCTGCACCGTGGTCCTCAAGCCGTCCGAGGTCACCCCGCTCAACGCCTACATCCTGGCCGAGGTCATCGACGAGGTCGGGCTGCCCGCCGGCGTGTTCAACATGGTCGTCGGTCAGGGCCCCGTCGTCGGCGAGGCGATGTCGGCGCACCCCGACATCGACATGATCTCGTTCACCGGCTCGGGCCGTGCGGGCGCTGCGGTCACCCGCACCGCCGCCGACACCGTGAAGCGCGTCGGCCTCGAGCTCGGCGGCAAGTCCGCCAACATCATCCTCGACGACGCCGACCCGGCAGCGGTCGCGATGGGCGGCGTGTTCTCGTCGTTCATCAACTCGGGCCAGACGTGCTCGGCGCTCACCCGTGTGCTGGTGCCCGCGTCGCGCAAGGACGAGTACGTCGACGCGATCGTCGAGGAGGCCTCCAAGGTCCGCCTGGTCGATCCCAAGGCCGACGAGCCCGACCTGTTCCACGCGCTGGGCCCGCTCTCGTCGAAGGCCCACCAGGAGCGTGTGCGCACCTACATCCAGAAGGGCATCGACGAGGGCGCGACGCTGCTCGTCGGCGGTCCGGAGCAGCCCGAGGAGTTCGAGAAGGGCTACTACGTCAAGCCGACGGTCTTCGGTGACGTCACGCCCGACATGACCATCGCGCAGGAGGAGATCTTCGGGCCGGTGCTGTCGATCCTCACCTACTCCGACGACGACGAAGCGGTCGAGATTGCGAACGGCACGATCTACGGGCTCTCCGGCGGCGTGCAGTCGGCGGATCCCGAGCGCGCCAAGGCGATCGCCCGTCGTCTGCGCACCGGCCAGGTCGACATCAACGGCGGGGCGTTCAACACCGCGGCGCCCTTCGGCGGCTACAAGCAGTCGGGCAACACCCGCGAGCGTGGCCGTTGGGGTCTCGAGGAGTTCCTCGAGACCAAGTCGATCCAGCTCTGAGCCCTGCTCGACACGACATCTGCCTCCGATTCGATCGTCGATATCGAATCGGAGGCAGATTCGCGTCGGGGGTACCTTGGAACGCCCCTCGATTCCGGAGTGTTGAGTAGCCGGTGACCGCAGTCGCACATCCCTCGGACGCAGCGCCCGACGACGAGACCCCGCCCGTCGGCGACGTCGACCCGTCGGCCGGACCTCGCTCGTCCGACCCCTCGCCGACCCGCCAGGGCCTCGCGCTCATCGGTCGGTTCGTCGCCATGCACCCGGTGCCGTTCGCGCTGTCGCTCATCGGTGGCGTGTCGTGGGCGCTGCTGGTGGTCGGCGCGACCTACGTGCTGGGCCGCATCACCGACGAGGTCATCGAACCCGCCTTCGACGAGGGCGTGTCGGCCGGGACGGTCTGGTGGGCGGTCGCCGCGCTGTTCGTGGTCGCGGTGCTCCGCGGGCTGTCGGTCGTCGTGCGGCGGTGGTACGGCTCGGTCACCGAGACGCGCATGCAGGCCTCGCTGCGCCGCAGCGTGGGGGAGCGGCTGCTGACGATGCCGATGTCGTCCTACCGGCGCCATCCGACCGGGCAGCTGCTCGCCAACGCGGACGTCGACATCACCACCGGCACGCAGCTGCTCATGCCCCTGCCGTTCTCGATCGGTGTGATCGCGCTGCTGGGTGTCTCGTTGGTCAGCCTGTACAACACCGACCCGTACTTCGCGCTGGTGGCGCTGATCCTCTTCCCCGCGCTCGCCTTCCTCAGCCGCTACTACACGAACAAGGTGAACGGCCCGGCCGCCATCGTGCAGTCCCGTCTCGGCGAGGTCTCCTCGATCGCGCACGAGAGCTTCGACGGGGCCCTGGCCGTGAAGACCCTCGGCCGCGAGGAGCACGAGGACGAGCGCTTCCAGGCGGCCGCCGACCGGCTGCGGACCGAACGCCTCGACGTCGCCCGGCTCACGTCGGTGTTCCAGCCGATGATCGACCTGCTGCCCAACCTGGGCACGGTGGCGCTGCTGGTCGCCGGTGCGTGGCGCATCGACAGCGGTGAGGCCACCGCGGGTGACCTGGTGCAGGCGGTCGCCCTGTTCGGGTGGCTGGCCTTCCCCATGCGCATCGTCGGGTTCATGTTCGAGTCGATGCCGCGTTCGGTGGTCTCGGTGCGTCGGGTCGACGCGCTGCTCGCCGAGCCGACCGACCCCTCGGCGACCGGCACCCGGTCGCGCCACGAGACCGGGCGCGACGCCGGCGCCGCACCCGAGGCGCGCCGCAGCGCCAAGGCGCTCGCCGCCGAGCGGTCCGAGGACGCGACCTTCGCCGACGCGGCGAGCGGCACGCTGCCCGACGGACCGCTGTCGTTGCAGGTCGACGGCGTGTCCTTCGAGTACGGCACCACCGAGGTGCTGCGCGACGTCACCTTCGACGCCGCGCCGGGCGAGGTCGTCGCGCTGGTCGGCCCGACGGGCTCCGGCAAGAGCACGTTGACCAACTTGCTGATGCGCCTCGACGAGCCCTCGGCCGGCCGCATCCGTGTCGGCGGTGTCCCGATCGACACCCTCGATGCGGACGAGCTGCGCGACTCGGTCTCGCTGGCGTTCCAGGAGGGCTTCCTCTTCGCCGCACCCATCGCCGACAACGTCGTCATGGACCGCGACGTCGGCGACGAGGGCCTGCAGGACGCGTTGGAGCGGGCACGCGCCGCCCGGTTCGTGTCACAGCTGCCCCACGGCGCGGCGACGGTCGTGGGCGAGCGAGGAGTGACGCTCTCGGGCGGGCAGCGTCAACGCGTCGCCCTGGCCCGTGCGCTCGCCGGCTCACCGCGGGTGCTGATCCTCGACGACGCGACCTCGGCGGTCGACCCGGTCATCGAGGCCGAGATCCTCGGTGGTCTGCGCTCGGGCGACACGACGATGCTGGTCGTCGCCCACCGGCTGTCGACGATCCTGCTCGCCGACCGGGTCGTGCACCTCGAGGACGGCGCCGTTCGCGGCACGGGCACGCACGCCGAGATGCTCACCGACCCCGACTACCGGGCGCTGGTCACCGCCTACGAGGTGGAGGAGGCCGTCGAACGCGACGCCTGTTTCGCGGAGGACCCCGACATGCCCGAGGACCTCGATCCCGACGGAGTGCTCCAGTGAGGGTGCAGCCCAAGGTCGAGGGCGACGAGGACGTCCAGGTCGGTGCCCTCGAGGTGCTGCGCGCCGGCGTGCGCTCCACGCCGGAGCTGCGTGCGGGGATCAGCCTGTCGATCGGCATGGCCCTGGTCATGGCGCTCGGCAAGATGGTCATCCCGATCGCCATCCAGCAGATCCTGAGCAAGGGCATCTCCGAGGGGGAGCCCGACTGGGGCTTCATCCTCGGCGCGGGCGCGGCGGCGGTCGTGGCCATGGTGGCGCTCGCGGTGCTGAACCGGTTCACGTACATGCGCCTCATGCGCACCGCCGAGAACGTGATCTTCGGGCTGCGCACCCGCGCGTTCGCCCACGTGCACCGGCTGAGCATGGCGCACCACAACGAGTCGAAGCGCGGCGTGCTCGTTGCCCGGGTCACCTCCGACATCGAGACCCTCGCCCAGTTCGCCTCGTGGGGTGCGGTCAGCTGGGTCGTGAACCTCACGATCATCTTCGTGTCGCTCGTCGTGATCGCGATCTACAGCTGGCAGCTCGCGATCGTCGTGCTCGTCGTCATCTCACCGATCGTGCCGGTGATGAAGCTGGTGCAGAAGCGCCAGCTGAGCGCCTACGACGACCTGCGGACCAGGGTGTCCGACACCCTCTCGGAGCTCAGCGAGACGGTGACCGGCATCCGGGTCATCCGGGCCTACGCGAACGTGCCCGCCGCTCGCAGTCGCCTCAACGGGGCGATCGACCGCCAGTACCGCAGCCAGCTGCGGGCCCGGTTCTTCTTCGCCATCATGTTCCCCGTCTCGGACGTGTTCAGCGGCCTCACGCTGGCCGCCGTCGTCGGCGCCGGCGTGTGGTGGGGCCCGGAGTGGGGTCTGTCGGCGGCGACGCTGATCGCCGTGGTGTTCCTCGCCAACATGATCGTGCAGCCGGTCGCAGAGATCGGCGAGGTGCTCGACCAGACCCAGACCGCGCTCGCCGGCTGGCACAAGGTGCTCAACCTGCTCGACGAGCCGATCGACGTCGTCGAGCCGACACCCGGCGTCGCCCTGCCCGCCGGCGCGCTCGAGGTCCGTGTGAAGGACGTCGGCTTCGAGTACGAGCCGGGCCACCCGGTGCTGCGCGACGTCGAGCTCACCCTGCCCGCCGGTGTGAACGTCGCGATCGTGGGCGAGACGGGATCGGGCAAGACGACGCTCGCCAAGCTGCTGTCGCGGCTCGCGGACCCGACCTCGGGCACGATCACGATCGGCGGTGTGCCGCTCGACGAGGTGTCCAAGGCGTCGCGCTCGACCGCGATCCGTCTGGTGCCCCAGGACGGCTTCCTGTTCGAGACGACGATCGCCGAGAACGTGAAGTACGGGCGTGACGGCGCGACCGACGCCGAGGTGGTCGAGGCGTTCCGTGCGCTCGAGCTCGACTGGTGGGTCGACGGTCTGCCCGACGGGTTGGCGACCGAGGTCGGCGAACGCGGCGACGCGCTGTCGGTCGGGGAGCGTCAGCTCGTCGCTCTGGCTCGTGCGCAGCTCGCTGACCCCGGGTTGTTGATCCTCGACGAGGCGACCAGCGCGGTCGACCCCGAGACCGAACGGGCGCTGTCGGTGGCGCTCGCCCGGCTTGCCGAAGGACGCACGACCGTGTCGATCGCCCACCGCCTCTCGACCGCCGAGGCGGCCGACCTGGTGGTCGTCTTCGACGCCGGGCGCATCGTGCAGTTCGGCTCGCACGACGAGCTCGTCGCAGCCGGCGGCGTGTACGGCCGCCTCTACGAGTCCTGGGTCGGCAACACCCGCGCCGCCTGAGTCGCGCCGCCTGGGTCGGTCGGCCTGGCGTCCGGTCGGGCTGGCATTCGGGCGAGCCGGTGTTCGGGCGAGCCGGGCCCGTCGGTAGGCTCGTGGGATGACCAACGAACGTCGACGGATGCTGCAGTGGCTCGTGCTCGTGCTGGCCGTGGTGCTCACGGTCGTCGCTCTGGTCAACCTGATCACCGGCGAGGGCGGGTTCGTGCCCTGGATCGGACTGGTCTGCTGGCCGATCGTGGTCGCCGCATCGGCGTACAACCTGGTGACCGGCGGCAAGGACGGGCAGTTCCGCAAGGACTGACGACCGGGGCCGGGACCGTCCCTGTCCCGCAGACGAGGGCGCAGCGCGCCCCGGGGCCGAGGCCGTGTCATCGGGGCGTGACCGAAGAGGCCGTGACACCGAGGCCGTGCCAGAAAGGGCATCGTGACGACACCGAACATCCTGACCGACACCACCCCGGTGGTCGACGACGACCGGCCGGCGCTGGTCCACTCGGTGATCACCGACGCGTGGGGCCTCTTCTTCGCCCAGGGCGGCGTGGTGATGGCCGCAGCGCTCCGGGCGATGGAGGCGGTGCTCGCACGCGACGACCTCACCCTCGCGAGTGCGAGCGCCACGTACTGCCGTCCGGTCGCCTGCGGGCCGGTGACGACGTCGGTGCAGGTGCTGCGCAACGGTCGCAGCGCCGCCCAGGTCCAGGGCCTGCTGCGTGACGCGACCGCGCCCGACGACGAGGTGAGCGTCGTGATCTCGGGCGTGTTCACCAACCCGGATCTGCCCGGTCCGTTCCTCGCGCC
>JAEWED010000155.1 GCA_023389745.1 Actinomycetes bacterium | reverse complement strand
ACGGTCGCGCTGAACGCCGTCGCGACGTCGCGGTGTGCATCGGCGGGGCTGTCCATCGGAGCGCTACCTGTCACAGCTCGGCCACCAGGGCGTCGAGCTTGGCGTAGCCCTGGTCGACGCCGACCTCCATGCCGCTCGCCAGCCACTGGTCGCGCCCCTCGAAGCTGTCGACGAGCGACTGCGCACGCAGCCGGGTGCGGCCGTCGCCGAGGTCCTCGAACCACAACGTCTCGAGCGACACGTCCTCGGGCATGCCCTCCCAGGTGAACGTCTGCACGATGCAGTTCTCGCGCACGTCGTGGAAGGCGCCGCGGAAGCCGAACTCCTGGTCGCCGTGGCGGCCGACGTAGCGCCAGCGCCCACCGGGGGTCGGGTCCCAGTCGACGATCTCGATCTCGGACCCGTCCGGACCGACCCAACGGGCGAACAGCTCCGGGTCGGTGTGCGCCTTCATCAGCTGCGCCGGAGTGGCGTCGAAGTCGCGGGTGATGCGGATGATCGGGAGCTTCTCGTCGGCCTCGATCGTCGCCTGGTAACGGGTGTGGGTGGTGCTCATGATGCTGCTCCTCGTTGTTCTGGTTCGTCGACGACCGCTCGATCGCCGTTCATGTCGGCGAGTACCGCGTCCAGGCGCTCGTAGCGCTGCTGGGCTCGCTCGCGGTATCGCTCGATCCACTTGGTGGTCATGTCGAGGACCTCCGCCTCGAGGTGGCAGTGACGCCGCTGCGCCTCCTTGCGCTGCGTCACCAGGCCGGCATCCGCGAGCACCTTGAGATGCTTCGACACCGCCTGGACCGACACGTCGTACGGCTCCGCCAGGTCGCCCACCGTGGCGTCGCCGACCGCCAGGCGTGCCACGAGGTCACGTCGCGTCGGGTCCGCCAGCGCGGAGAACACCTTGGAGAGCTGATCGTCGGCCACCGTCCACCCTTCTCTTCGCTGCGCTTCCCCGGTCGCCCCATCCTCAACCGATCGGTTGAAGATCACCTTCGCGCCATACCGCCCCCTTGTCAACCAATTGGTTGAGGAGCAGGTTCCGAGTCGAATGCAACCTTCCCGGCACGTCGTGCGTCACTGTGGGCGTGGATCGAGGAGGGACCCTGTCGACCGGAACGAACGCGACGACGTTCGAGGCGCTCTTCCGCGAGCGCTTCGACCCGATGGTGCGGCTGGCATCGCTGCTGACCGGCGACCACCACGTCGCCGAGGAGCTGACCATGGACGCGTTCGAGCGGGTCGCCCCGCGGCTCGACGACATCGAGCACCCCGCGGCGTACGTGCGTGCGGCGGTGATCAACGCGGCACGCTCCCACCACCGACGCCGGGCGCTCGATGCGCGTCTGCCCGTGCCGGTCGAGCCGACGCCCACGGACCACCGCGTCGACGAGCTGTGGGACCGCCTCGGCGAGCTCCGCCCCGACGAGCGGGCCTGCGTGGTCCTGCGCTTCTACGAGGACCTGCCCCTCGCCGCGATCGCCGAGCAGCTCGACCTGCCGCTCGGCACCGTGAAGTCCCACATCCACCGCGCACTCGCGACCCTCCGCACCGTGCTCACCGAGGAGGACCGATGAGCCTTCACGACGAACCGAGCCACGACGACCTCGCCGAGCTCGACCTCACCGCGGCCCAGGCCGACGATCTCACGGCGCTGCTCCGCGGCGCCGCCGCACGCGTCGAGGTCCCCGCTCCCGCGGCTCCCGTCCGCTACTCGTCGCGACGCCCACCCACCCGATGGCTCGCCGCTGCGGCGCTCGTCGTGGTCGCAGCGATCGGCGCCGGATGGTGGTTCACCGCCGATGACGGCGAGCGCGTGCAGAGCGGCCCCGCCGACCCGTCGACCCAACCGGTCACCGTCGCTCCCCACGTGCTCGAGCAGACCGGCGTCTGGCGCCTGCCCGAGGACCTCGACGGCTACGAGCTGGTCGCCGCGCAGTCGACCGGGTTCTCCTCTGGTTGGGAGGGCAGCGCACCAGGGCGGTTGGCGGTCGACGACCCGGCCGACCCGCAGCGCTGGATGCTGGTCGAGGCCTACCAGCAGTTCGGCGTGCCACCGGCGACGGCCCGTGCCGTCGAGCTCTCCGACGAGGTCAATGGGTTCACCGTCAGCTGGGGCACAAGCGGACCCATCTGGTTCCAGCTCGAGCCGACCTCGGTCGACGCGGTCGTGAGCGGCGCGGTGTCCGGCATCGGACAGGCCGAGCTGGAGCGTGTGCTGGCCGAGGTCTTCGCCGCACCCGGGAACCTCTCTCGGGGCGAGGGCTTCGACGCGTCGATCGAACAGCTGACCGAGCGCTTCGCATTGACCGACGGAACCCGCTTCGACTGGGACGGCAGTTCGAACACCACACACGGTGGAGCCGGAGCCCGCCCGTCGATCGAGCTCACCTTGATGGGCGATCCGGGTGTCCCGAACCCCGGCGACGGGCCGGGCGGACCCGAGGTGGCCGTGCAGATCGCCGGGACCGACGGGGCACCGGCCTGGGCGCAGCTCCTCCGCTTCGAGCTGTCGGGCGACCTGAGCCTCGTCGCCGCACAGGACCAGGGACTTGCCGGCCCACCGACCTACTCGATGCGGCGACGCCCCGATCTGGGCCGCAACGTGATCGAGACGCTGGTCGCCCGCTCCGGGACCCGGTCGCCGCCGCTGCTCAGCGTGTTCACCGACGACGGCGTCCTGATCACCGCCAACCTCGCGCTCGTCGCGGTCGACATCGTGACCGAGGCCCTGTCCGAGGCCGAACAGCTCCGCATCATCAACAGCCTCGTCGCGATGAGCGAGGACGAGTTCGCCGAGCGCCTCAGCGCCGCGGGGGTCGAGTTCGGCGACTGATCCGCCGGTCCGGGTCCGCACGGTTTCATTCCACCCGGTGGCAGACTCCTTGAGTGATCATCGGACAAGGCGCCTACCGCCACGGCACTCGCCTCTCGGACGATCCCGATCTGAACGGCACCCAGGACTTCACCGAGCTCGCGAATGCCTGCGGGGCCGATTCGAACTCCGGGTTCGTCTGGGTTGGCCTGCTCGATCCGAGCACCGACGAACTCCAGCGGGCGGCCAGTGCGTTCGGCATCCACCCGCTCGCACTCGAGGATGCGACGCTCACCCACGAGCGACCCAAGGTCGACGTCTTCGGCGACACGCTCACCGTCGTCATCCGCCCGGCTCGCTACATCGACTCGACCGAGGTCGTCGACATCGGCCAGATCACGATGATGGCCTCACCGCGCCACATCGTCGTCGTGCGCCACGGCGACGCCGTCACCCTCACCGACCTGCGCGCCCGCATGGAGGCCGACCCGGAGTGGCTCGCCCAGGGTCCCGGTGCGGTCATGCACGCGATCATCGACGAGGTCGTCGAGGCCTACTCCCCCGTGCTGCTCGGCATCGACAACGACATCACCGAGGTCGAGGAGACCGTCTTCTCCGAGACCCGCGACAGCCCGACCCAGCGCATCTACGACCTCAAGCGAGAGGTCCTCGAGCTGTTCAAGGCGGTCAATCCGCTCGTCGACGTGATCACCAAGCTGTCGACGTTGCAGCACCCGGTGCTCAACGACGAGCTGCACCGCTACTTCCGCGACACCCACGACGACCTGCACCGCGTGGTCGACCAGGTCACCGCCGACCGAGAGATCCTGAACGGCGCGCTCGAGGCGAACCTGACCCAGGTGTCGGTCCGCCAGAACGAGGACATGCGCAAGATCTCGGCGTGGGTCGCGATCGCCGCGGTGCCCACGCTGATCGCGGGCATCTACGGCATGAACTTCAAGGAGATGCCGGAGCTGCAGTCGAAGTACGGCTATTACGTCGTGCTCGGCGTGATCGCGTCGATCATGTTGTTCCTCTACCGCACCTTCAAGAAGTCCGGCTGGCTCTGATGTTCGGCCTGTTGTGATGCAACCTCGTCCGGGGTCTCGGCGTCGTTGAGGGTGTGAGAGGCCGAACCACCACCCCACCGGAGGCGAGTGAGCTCTTCCGCGTCGAGTTCGCGCCGATGGTGCGACTCGCCACGCTGATGACCGGCTCGCAGGACGTCGCCGAGGAGGTCGTCATGGACGCGTTCACCCGCGTCGCGCCACGGATCGACGAGCTCGACCGACCCGGTGCGTACCTGCGCACCGCGGTCGTGAACGCAGCGCGGTCCCACCTGCGACAGCGCAAGCGGCGCTCCGTTCGGCGGCCGGAACCCGTCGCCGTCGCGGTGCACGACCCCGAGGTCGACGAGCTCTGGGAGCGCCTGTCGCAGCTGCGCCCCGACGAACGAGCGTGCGTGGTGCTGCGCTACTACGACGACCTGCCCCTCGCCGAGATCGCCGAGCTGCTCGACCTACCCCTCGGCACCGTGAAGTCCCACATCCACCGATCGCTCGCGACGCTCCGCACCCTGCTGACCGAGGAGGACGACGATGTCTGACCTGCTGCAGACCGACCCCGACCCCACCGAGGAGGCGCGGCTGCGAGCGCTGTTGCACCGCGCCGTCGACAACCTGGAGATCGATGCATATGCGTCGACCGCCCCGACCGCTGTCGAGTTCGACCGCCCACGTTCGCGTCGCTCACCCTGGCTGGCTGCCGCTGCCGTGCTGGCCCTCGTCACCGGTGGCCTGGCCTGGTGGGGCAGCGACCGCGGCAACGGACATGTCGACGCTGGCCCAGCGGGACACCTCGACCCGATCGTGGTCGAGGAGTCCGGCATCTGGCGCCTGCCCGCCGATGACAGCGGGTTCGAGGTCGCCTCGGTGATCGAGTCGTCCTTCCGGTACCCGCTGCAGATCGCTGTTGACGACGTCGAGGCGCCTACCCAGCTCCTTGCCGTGAGCCCCGCCGGCCGCAGCATCGCCGACATCCCTGGCGCTGGTCCGCCCAGCGAGTTCACCGAGTCGACCACGTACTCGCTGCTGCACGGTCGAACCGCCGAGGACCCGTCATGGCTCGAGGTGACCGGCGACGGACGGACCGGATTCCTCTCGTTCGGCTACATCGGGCTCACCGACGCGGAGGTCATGGACGTCGCGCGTGATCTGGTCCTCGAGATCGGCGACACCGCTGGCGCCCTCACCGACACCGAACGGGTCCGAGTGGCGCTCGAGCGGCTCGTGCCACCTGTGGAACTCGTCCCGGTCTGGGACCCGGCGACCGTCGGCCGCTGGTACGGAGTGTCGGCGGCTGAAGATGGGCCTGCCTCGACGGTCACACTCCGCACCGCGGCGAGCCGGGACGGCGACGAGATCAACGTCTCGCTCACCCACACCGGACTGCCTCGGCCCGTTGCGACACTCTGGCGTCAGGTCGATGAAGCGGGCCAGCTCGTCGATCCCGCGCAGGCTCTTCCCGAATCGGTCCTCCGACCGGACCTCGGCCCCGGGGTCATGGTCGAGTCCCTGGGCGACCTGGAGACTGCGCTGGTCACTACCGACGACGGGGTCGAGATCAGGGTTGCCCGGGTGCGGCTCGGTCCGGCGACGGCCAGCGGTGTGACCCCACTGACGCTCGCCGAGCAGCTGACGATCATCGACTCCCTTCGCTCGATGGACGAGACGGAGTTCTGGACCGAGGTCGACCGTCGCGGCATCGACGTACTGGACCGGGGCTACTTCGAGGGTTCGGAGTCAGGCCCGACCACGACCACGATGAACTCTGGCGGCAGCTGACGGCCCGGCCCCGGCGGGTTGGTACCGTCGCCGGGTGCCGATTCCCGAGCCGATCCTGCGGCGAACCGTGACGTTGCGAGCCAAGGTGCTGCACCCGCTCGCCCACCGGGCGTCGGTGCTCGCAGTGGCGGGAGCCCGCCAGGTGCTGCGCTACGCCTACGTCGGACCGGGTGATGCTGACCGGCACGGCTTCGCCGAGTTCGGCGAGCGATCCATGGTGCAACAGCCGTACAACCTGCTCATGGGCGAGCCGGCGATCGCGATCGGCAGCGACACGCTGATCTCGCCGGGCGCCACGCTCGCAGCGTCGCCCGAGTTCGACTGGTCGCCCGCCGACGGCCCGATGATCCGGGTCGGGTCGCGAGTCTGGGCCGCGCGTGGACTGACCGTGATCGCGCACCGGTCGATCGAGATCGGCGACGACGTCTGGTTCGGTCCCGACGTCTACCTCACCGACGCCGGGCACGACTCGTCGAACCCCGACGCGCCGATCGGCGTCGCGATGGAACCCGCGCAACCGGTGCGCATCGGCAACCAGTCGTGGATCGGCACCGGCGTGGTGGTGCTGCCGGGTGTGACGATCGGCGAGCGTGTCGTCGTCGGTGCCAACTCGGTCGTCACCGGCGACCTGCCCGACCACTGCGTCGCCGTCGGCTCCCCCGCCAAGGTCGTGCGCCGCCTCGACGCCGACTGAACCCGTGCCCGCTGATCCCGCCGAGTCGGTTCGAGACGCGTACGGCGCCATGGCCGACGAGTACATCTCGCTGCTCGGGACCGCCGACGGAGTGCATCCCGACGACCTCGAGCTGATCTCGCGCCGGCTCTCGATCCGTCCCGGCGTCGTGCTCGATGTGGGCTGCGGGCCCGGGCACCTGACCGAACACCTGTGCTCACTCGGTGTCGACACCGTGGGCATCGACCAGGTGCCGGAGTTCATCGAGCACGCTCGGACAGCGTTCCCCTCGAGTCGGTTCGAGCTCGCCACGTTGCGCCGGCTCCCCGTGCCCGACCGGTCCGTCGCCGGCATCCTGGCGTGGTACTCGCTGATCCACCTGCGACCCGATGAGATCGACGACGTGGTCGCCGAGCTGCGACGTGCGACGGCGACCGGCGGCACCCTGGTCGTCGGCTTCTTCGACTGCGACCGGGTCGAAGCCTTCGACCACCGGGTCGTGACGGCGTATCGATGGCCGGTCGACGAGCTCAGCGAACGGCTCCGGCTGGCGGGTTTCGTGGAGGTCGAACGCCAACAGCGGCCGGGTGTCGACGAGGCCGGTCGGCGGCCTCACGCGGCCGTGGTTGCCGTGGCCGTTTGAGTGTCGGTGGTCGTTGTTAGTGTCGAACGTATGTTCGATGCAGCAACCGTCGACGAGGACGAGAT
>JAEWED010000185.1 GCA_023389745.1 Actinomycetes bacterium | reverse complement strand
CCGCTGGGCGCACCCGGAGCGGGTGTCACCGGCGCGGGTGCGCCGGGAGCAGGGGCGCCGGGAGCAGGCGCGGGACTGGTCGCCGGCGGCGCGGGCACGGTGGGCGGCGCGGTGACCGGCGGCGCCTCGCAGGTCACCGGGGGCGGCGGCGTTCGGGGTGGGGTGTCGGTGCTGCCGGTCGAGGTCCAGCGCCAGCCCTCGATCGCGCACCGTGGCGGCATGCGATAGCCCCCGCCGCCGACAGAGGAGTAGGTCCACGACCCACCGGGGGTGGCATGGAAGTAGCGCCAGTAGGAACCGTCGAAGCCGGGGCGGTTGCCGCAGCCCGTCGCCGGGTAGCCGTCGATGCCGCACAGGAACCCGGCCTCGATGCGCAGCTGGTGACCGGCGGCGCGCAGGACCGCGTAGCCGTCGGTGCGGTCGTCGACGACGACGCAGCGCTGCGAGATCCCGGTGCCGTCGTCGACCACGACCGCGACCGCGACCCGTCCCACGGGAGCCGGTCCGCAGCCCTGGGCTGCGGCCGAACCGGCGCCGACCAGCGCGACGGGCCCGATGCCCACCGCACACAGCAGTGCGGCGGCGAGCAGCTTCGCGGCGACCGTCGGGCGTCCGGACACCGGCTCCCGTCGGCGCGTCGCCGTCATCCGACGAACGAGATGGGCCGCGCGGCGGTGCCGGCGGCGGAGGCGGGTGAGGCGGACGGTGCGGGAACCGTCGTCGTGGTCGGCGCCACGGTGCTGCCGGGCGGCGCGGTCGTGGTGGTCGTGGTCGGGACCGAGCAGTCGACGACCGGCACGGAGTCCGCGGCGGTCACCGGACCGAAGACCACCGGCGCTCCCGCGAGCGCGGGTGTGGCCTGCGCGGTCGAGAAGGTGTTCGGCGCGTCGTTCGAGCCGGGGTACGTCAGCGCGCCCCGCTCCTCTGCCGGCGAGGTGCAGCCGAGCTGGAACGACAGGAGCGTCTGCAGCGGTGTGGCGGAGCCGTCGAGGAACTCCGCTGCGGCTCCGAATCCGGCGCCCGCCAGCGCCTGCCAGGTGAGCCCGGTCGAGCTGGGCTCGCTCGCGTCGCCGGGGAACAGACCCCAGCCGCCATCTGCGTTCTGGACCGTGGCGAGCCACGCGGCCGCATCGTCGATCTCGGTGGCGCCCACGCCCGCTGCGTCGAGCCCGTTGATCGCCGCAGCGGTCGAGTTGGAGTCGGGCCCGACGAATGCCGTCGAGTCGAACGCGCAGGCCTCGAGCACCCCGGGGGATGCCTCGGCGCGGAACGGCATCCACGATCCGTCGGCGCACTGCTGGTCGAGCAGCCACTGCGTCGCGCTCGACGGCACGGCCTCACCGGCGGCGACGAGGGCGGCGATCGAGTAGCTCTGCCGGAAGGTGCCGTCGTAGGTCGGCGACAGCGTCGCGGGATCGCCGAACAGGCCCGAGGGCGACAGCGTCGCGAGGAGCCGGGCGACCAGGTCGTTGCCCGGTGCGGTGCCGACCGCCGTCGGGGACTCGCCGAGCGCATGGGCCAGCAGGATCACCCTGGCCAGGCGGCCGGGCTGATCGCCCGAGGAGAACGGGTCGATGACGGTGTCGCGGTCCGCGACCAGCGCCGCCCACACCGCGTCGAGCTGCGTGCCGCCGGTCCCGGTGGCCGCCAGCGAGATCGCGGCGTCGAGGGTGACACCCCAGTCCGGAGATCCGAAGTTGATGAGCGGGATGTCGGCGTCGAGCTGCCGGGCGAGCCAGCCGGCGGCGTACTCACCCGCGGTGGCGGGATCGTTCGTCGGGGGCGCGGCCGAGGTCGAGGCGAGCGACAGCGCCGTGGTGCACGACGCGGCGACCACGAGCGCTGCGCAGACCTGGCGGAATCGACGCGCGGCGGTCGAAGCAGTGGGGTTCGTCGGACGGTTGGACATGGCGGGCTGCTCCTCGGAGCGGCAACGACGCCCGGGACCGCCACCACGCGCGGGCGACGACATCCGAGCTCCGATGCCGCAGTTCCACGACGGTGATCAGAGCCAATCCCGGGAGGTTGGTCCGGCTCGTGCCGTGGAGGGGAGCTCCGTGGCACCTACGGTTGCGGGTCAGCGCCGGAATTCGACCGGCTTCTCCCGCCCAGGGTTGGAGGTGAAGGTACGGCCGAACCGTATCGACTCAGGTGGCGCGGGGCAACAACCGCAGGCCGAGCTCCTCGAGCTGCGCCGGCTCGATCTCGGTCGGCGCCTGTGTCAGCGGGTCGCCGCCGGACTGGGTCTTGGGGAACGCGATGACCTCGCGGATGTTCTCCTCGCCCAGCAGCAGCGCGACCAGGCGGTCGATGCCGAACGCGAAGCCGGCGTGCGGCGGCGCGCCGAAGCGGAACGCGTCGAGCAGGAACCCGAACTTGCGCTGTGCCTCTTCGTCGTCGATGCCCAGCAGGTCGAAGATGCGCCGCTGGATGTCGGGACGATGGATACGGACGCTGCCCGAACCGAGCTCCCAACCGTTGAGGACCAGGTCGTAGGCCTGCGAGCGCACCGACAGCAGCTGCTCCGGACCGCCGTCGAGCAGGTCCATGTCGTCCGCGTGGGGCATGGTGAACGCGTGGTGGGCCGGCACCGGCTTGCCGGTCTCGGCGTCGACGGCCTCGAACAGCGGGAAGTCGACCACCCACAGGAAGTTGAGCCCACCCTCGTTGACCGGCGGACGGCCCAGCTCGAGGCGCAGCAGGCCGAGCACGTGGCAGACCTTGGCCCACTCATCCGCGACCAGGTAGACGACGTCGCCCACCTCGGCGCCGAGGCGCTCGACGATGCCACGCTGCTCGTCGGTGGAGAGGAACTTCGCGACGGGCGAGTTGACCGTCGTCGAGCCGTCGTCGGCCGCCTCGACCCGCATCCACACGAGGCCCTTGGCGCCCCAGCGCTTGGCACGGTCGGTCAGGTCGTCGAGCCGGCTGCGGGTGGTGTCGGCTGCGGCGCCGGCGTGGCGGATGCCCTTGATGCTCGATGCCTTGAAGGCGTTGAACTCGGTGGCGGCGAACACGTCGGTGAGCTCGGTGAGCTCCATGCCGAAGCGCACGTCGGGCTTGTCGGAGCCGAAGCGGTCCATCGCGTCGTGCCAGGTCATGCGCGGGATGTCGCCGATGGTCTCGCCC
>JAEWED010000174.1 GCA_023389745.1 Actinomycetes bacterium | reverse complement strand
CCTTGGTCTCGATGATCGGGAGGGCGGTCAGCGAGCCGGCGCCGTTGGCGTCGGAGAGCTTCGCGGCACGCTCGAGCAGGCGGCTGTGCAGGTAGAAGACGTCGCCGGGGTACGCCTCACGGCCCGGCGGACGGCGCAGGAGCAGCGACACCTGGCGGTAGGCCTCGGCCTGCTTGGAGAGGTCGTCGTACACGACGAGGGCGTGCTCGCCGTTCTCCATCCAGTGCTGGCCCATGGCGCAGCCGGCGTAGGGAGCGAGGTACTTGAACGGCGCCGGGTCGGAGGCCGGGGCCACCACGACGACGGTGTACTCGAGGGCGCCGCGCTCGGCGAGGGTGGCCACCGTCTGGGCGACGGTCGAGGCCTTCTGGCCGATGGCGACGTAGATGCACTTCACGCCGAGGCCACGCTGGTTGATGATCGTGTCGATGGCGACGGTGGTCTTGCCCGTCTTGCGGTCGCCGATGATCAGCTCTCGCTGACCACGGCCGACCGGGATCAGGGAGTCGATCGACTTGATGCCGGTCTGCATCGGCTCGCCCACCGGCTGGCGACCCATGATGCCGGGCGCCTGGATCTCCATGCGGCGGTCCTGGACGTTGGACAGTGCGCCCTTGCCGTCGATCGGATCGCCGAGGGTGTTGACCACACGACCGAGCAGGCCGTCGCCGACGGGCACCGAGAGGATGTTCCCGGTCGCCTTCACGGTCTGGCCCTCTTCGATGGAGTCCACCTCGCCGAGGACCACGGCGCCGATCGACTCCTCGTCGAGGTTGAGCGCCAGGCCGAGCAGGCCGGACTCGAACTCGAGCAGCTCGTTCACCGCGGCGTCGGGCAGGCCCGAGACGCGGGCGATGCCGTCGCCGACCTCGACGACGCGACCCACCTGGGTGAGAGCGACGTCGGGCGTGAAGCCCTCGAGGTTCTTGCGGATCGCTGCCGAGATGTCGGCGGTGTTGATCGTGAGTTCAGCCATGTGGGTGTCTCCTGCGGCGTTCGTACGGGTGCGTGGTGTGCTGATCCCTGCGGATCAGAACGCCTCGCGGAGCTGGTTCAGACGGGTGCGGACGGTGCCGTCGAGCACGGAGTCACCGATCTGGGTGACCACGCCGCCCATCACGGTCGGGTCGATGACGTTCTTGATGCTGACGTCGAGCTGGGTGCGGGCCTTCAGCGCCTGCTGGAGGCGGGCGAGCTGCTCATCGGTGAGCGCCACCGCCGAGCGGACCTCGGCGACGACCTCGCCCTTCTGTGCGGCGGAGCGCTGCACCAGGTCCTGGGCGATCTTCGGCAGGTCGGCGGCCCGACCTGCTCCGACGATCATCGACACGATCGCCACGGTGGTGGTGGTCGCCTTGCCCTCGAGCAGGTCCTCGACGATCTGCTGACGGCGCGAGGCCGGCAGGTGAGGATCGGTGAGCGTCGAGCGGAGCTCCTCGTTCGACTCGAAGATCCGTCCGAGCCGGAACAGCTCGTCCTCGACCTCTGCCAACGCTCCCTCGGCAGCCGCGATCCCGAAGGCGGCGTCTGCGTAGGCGGTGATGCGGTTGTCACTCATCGTGTCGTTCGCTTCTGTTCTCGGTGTGTTCGATACGGATCGGAACGGTGCACCGTGGCACCGGACGTGGACCGGGTCAGTTCTGCGCGCCGACCTGGTTGATGTAGCTGTCGATCAGGCGCTGCTGCGCCGCCGGGTCGAGAGAGGTCTCGACGACACGCTCGGCGGCACCGAGCGAGAGGCGGGACAGCTCACCCGACAGGTCCGACTCGGCCTGCGTGCGGGCCGAGACCAGATCGGCGGCGGCACGCTCGCGGACCGCAGCGATGTCGGTGCCGGTGCGGGCCTCGATGTCGGCGGAGAGCTGCTCGGCGCTGGTGCGGGCCTCGGCGATGATGCGGGCGGCCTCGCTGTCGGAGTCGGCCAGTGCGGCCTTGATCCGATCCCGCTCGGCCTCGGCGGCCTGACGGGTCTGCGCTGCCTGGTCGAGCTCGCTCTCGATGTTCGAGATGCGGTTGCTCAGCATCTGCGCCGCTGGCTTGCGAGCGAACTTCCAGAGCAGGAAGGCGACGATCGCGAACGAGAGCGAGCCCCAGATGACCTCGTTGATGTCGTGGGGCAGCCAGAAGCCGTTGGCGCCGAGCACTGTGGTGAGGGTTGCGTTCATCTCTGTCTCCAACCTGCTCAGCGGGTCCCGCTGGCCTGGTTCACGTACTCGTCGACCGTCGCCTGGTTGCTGGCCACGTCGAGATCGGACTGCACGACCTTCGACGCTGCCGACACGGCGAGAGCCGCCACGTCGCCCTTGAGCTGACCGAGCGCCGCGGTGCGTGCGGCGTCGATCTCAGCGGCGGCTTCCTGACGCTGGGCAGCGACCTCGGTCTCGACCACGCCGACCGCCTCGGCCCGACGCGCCTCGGCGGCGCTGCGGGCGGACTCGACGATGCGGCCGGCCTCGGCACGGGCCTCGGCCAGGGTGGCGTCGTAGTCACGACGGACCTGCTCCGCCGCCGTCTCGGCCGCGGAGGCGGCCTCGGCGTCGGCGATGATCTGCTGGGCCCGCTGCTCACGCACCTTCATGAGGGGCGGCAGGCAGACGTAGCGCAGCAGGATCCACAGGCCGAAGAAGCCGACAGCACCCCAGAAGATCTCACCCAGCTCGTCGGGGACGACGGGGTTGATCGACTCGGTCTTCTCTGCCACTTCAGCTGCGAGCACACTCACGAGAGCGAGCATCGGGGTCTCCTCCGGTCTCCGTACGACACGGAACGGCTAGATGGACGAATGGAACGAACGAACGCCGGGGCGTTCGATCAGACGAACTTCAGGAGGATGAAGACGACGAAGCCGATGAGGGCGAGCGCCTCGGTGAAGGCGATGCCGAGGAACATCGTGGTCTGGACCTGACCGGCCGACTCGGGCTGACGGGCCATCGCCTGCACTGCCTGACCGACGAGGTAGCCGATGCCGATGCCCGGGCCGATCGCGGCGAGGCCGTAGGCCATGCCAGCGCCGGTCGCGGCGCTGATGCCCTTGGCGTCGGCGGCGGTCGCACCCTCGGGGAGCTGGGCCAGGACGGTGTTGGCGGTGTTGAGGATTGCACTCATGTTGGGTTGGTACTCCTGTTCGTGGCCGGGTCCGCCGGCCATGTGGTCAGGTCTGTTGGCAGATCTGGTGTTGCGGTGACGCTGTGGTCCTGAACGAGGTGTTGCAGGACGAGGTGTTGCAGAACGCGGTGTGGCTGGCGTCGGTGCACTCGGTGCCCCGACTCCGGATCAGTGCTCCGGGTGCAGTGCTCCGCCGATGTAGACGGCCGTCAGCAGGGCGAAGATGAACGCCTGCAGGAAGGCCACCATGAACTCGAAGCCGGTGAAGGCGACCAGCATGGGGAACGACAGTGCGGTGACGATGACCAGCGGGCTGAGGCTCCACAGGGTGATGCACAGCACCGAGAAGGTCACGAGCAGGATGTGGCCCGCGAGCATGTTGGCGAAGAGTCGCACCGCCAGCGAGAAGGGCCGGATGATGAAGGTCGAGAGGAGCTCGATCGGGGTCACCAGCAGGTAGAGCGCCTTCGGCACGCCCGGCGGGAAGAGCGCCGACTTGAAGTAGCCGAGGCCGTTGTGCTTTACGCCGACACCGATGAACATCACCCAGGCGGTGATGGCCAGCATGAGCGGGTTCGCCATACGGGCGTTGGCCGGCATGTGCGACGTCGGGATGACCTCGAAGAGGTTGCCG
The DNA here is from genome assembly GCA_023389745.1 of Actinomycetes bacterium. Taxonomy (GTDB): domain Bacteria; phylum Actinomycetota; class Acidimicrobiia; order Acidimicrobiales; family Microtrichaceae; genus JAFAFN01. The sequence continues at coordinate 8,998 of JAEWED010000174.1, read as the reverse complement.
ATCCAGATGAAGAACACCATCGCGGTGAGCATCGGCAGGTAGCGCATGCCCTCCTTGCCGATCGCCGGGAGGATGATCTGCTTCTCGACGAAGTCGATCGCCGTCTCCATGACGTTCTGCAGCTTGCCCGGCACCAGCGATGCCTTGCGGCTGGCGAAGAAGAACAGCAGGAAGGGCACGATCATCGCGATGAGCGAGATCAGGCCGATCTTGTTGAACCCGTACCACTCGCCGTCACCGAAGGCCGCTGGCCACTTGACGATGTCCTCGATCGGCGGGAAGTGGACTCCCCCACCTCCGCCTTCTTCGGCTGCGAGGATGCTGAGCTGACCTGCGAGGGTCTGGAAGCCTGACATTCGGAAGGGCTCCTTCTACTGCGCGTTCGGAGAGGACTGGACGGACGGAACTCCCGCGTCGACGTCCGACGCCGCGGCGTCGGAGGAATCGGCGGTCGGGAGGTACGGGTTGGGCGTCGCCTGCGGCTTCAGGCCGGGGAAGGCGAGCGTGCCGGAGACGTAGCGCATCTCCCAGAAGAGCAGGACGAGGTGGGCGACGATCAGCGTCAGTCCCAGCGGGACGAGCTCCACCCACGACTGGTCCTTGACGAGCATGACCGCCAGGAAGATCAGGCCGAGGCGCGCCAGGAAGCCGAACATCGCGGCGCCGGCCATCAGGGCGGCGTTGATGCGGCCGGTGACGGCGAGCAGGTAGGCCGACAGCACGAAGTTCACCACGACGATCGCCAGGCCGTAGAGCGTCGAGGCGATGCCGGGAAGGCCCCAGAACGCGACCGACACGATGGTGACGACCGGGATCAGCCAGAGGCTGCGCTTGGCCAGGTCGAACGCGACGCCGAGCGCCGGCGAGGGACCCTCGACCCGTACCTGCATCGGGTCGGTGCTCATGCGCCCGACCTCTGCACGTCCGACAGCTGGGCGAGCGCTTCGTCCGACGGTGTGGGCGCCAGCCGCTGGGCCGAGGGCTGCGCCTCGAGGGGGCGGGCCAGGCGATCGGCGCGGGCCTTGGTCTCGGCGCGGAACTGCGCGCTGCTGGCGTGGCCGACCCATGCACCCTGCTCGTCGAGCGCCGCCATCGAGTGCTTGTAGCTGTAATAGACCTTGGTGAAGGCGCCGAGCACACCGACGAGCGCACCGATCAGCGTGAACACCGGGACGGTGTCGAGCGTCCGGTCGAGCCACAGTCCACCCAACGCCAGGAGCACGGGAGCGAACGCGAGCTCGAACGATCCGTGGGACCGGTTGAGCGAGCGGGTCGCGTCCTGGGTGGTCGAGGTGTGATCAGGCATGGTGGAGAGTGTGGTTCGAGGCGCTGGCCGTGCCGGACGTGGACCCCCTGGCCCGACTGCTCCGCGACACCGCTGCTGCAGCGCTTGTGAAACCATTCGCAATGTACGACGCGCCCCCCGGCACCTGCAAATCGTGCCAGGTCGCGACGGGGTGGTGTCGAGCGGAGTGGTTCAGCTCCCCTGCTGGCTGAAGGGAGGCGGCTCGCTGGCCCCGAGCGCCTGGGCACCGTCGACCGACGACGGCAGGCCCGACGCGCGCTCGATCGCATCGACGATGCGGTCGGTGTTGGCACGGCTCTCGTAGGTCATCCGGATGAGCCAGAAGCGCATGTAGCGAGCCAGCGAGTACCGGATGAACAGCGCCGCACCGGCGATGATCAGCGCGATCCCGATGAACGAGCCGGTCGCGGTGAACGCCCGCTGGTCCGCGGGTGAGCCGCCGCTGTTCATCACCTGGATCCCGCCGTAGATCGCGAGCGCGAGGCCGACGACCGCCAGGGCGACACCCAGCACCAGCAGGCGCTGCTCCCCCTCGCTCGAGCTTCCGCGCAGCTTCAGGTCCTCGATCTCGGCCTTGAACTGCTCGATACGTGCATCATTGTCATTCACAGGTTTCACCCACCCAGATAGGCAGCGGATAGTTCTTCTTCGACGTCGGTCGGCGAGCCGACCTTTCGGACCAGGCCGTTGACCATGATCGCCGCGACGTCGGCCACGCCCAGCACCGTCCGGGCGAACTGCTCGACCACGAGGATCGAGGTGCCGGCCCGGGCGATCTGCGACACGATGCCGTAGAGCTCCTCGACCACGAGGGGCGCCAGGCCCATCGAGAGCTCGTCGAGCAGCAGGACGGCCGGGTCGACCGCGAGGCCGCGGGCCATGGCGAGCATCTGCTGCTCGCCGCCCGACAGCGTGCCGGCGACCTGCGAGCGACGTTCCTTGAGTCGGGGGAACCGCTCGTAGGCGACAGCCTCGACATGGGACATCGAGGCGCCGGCATAGGTCGCCATGAGCAGGTTCTCGCGCACGGTCAGGTTCGGGAAGATGCCCTTGCCCTCGGGGATCGTGGTCACGCCACGGCGTGCGAGCTCCTCGGGGCTGGTGCCCGTGACGTCACGGCCGGCCAGGAAGACCGCCCCCGAGGTCGGGCGCATCAGGCCGCAGGCGACCTGCAGCGTGGTGGTCTTGCCGGCACCGTTCGGCCCGAGCAGGGCGACCACGGTCCCCTGCGGGACGGCCAGGTCGACGCCGTGGAGCACCTCGATCGGGCCGTACGCGGCACGCACGCCGCGCAGCTCGAGCAGCGGTGGGTTGTCGGCGAGCTCGGTCATGGGGTCGCTCCGTTGCTGGACACGGGTGCGCCGGCCGGATCGGTGGTGGCCGGGTCGCCCGGCGTCGGCGCCGTACCGAGGTACGCCGCGAGCACCGCCTCGTTCGCCCGGACCACCTCGGGTGGCCCCGAGGCGATGATCTGGCCGAAGTCGAGCACGGACAGCTCGCTGCAGACCCGCATGACCAGCGCGACGTCGTGTTCGACGAGCAGGATGCCCAGGCCGTTCGAGGCGAGCACGCCGAGCAGGTCCCCGAAGGCGTCGGTCTCGTTGTCGTCGAGCCCCGACGCCGGCTCGTCGAGCAGCAGGATCGAGGGACGAGCGGCGAGCGCACGGCCCAGCTCGACCAGTCGGGCGTGTCCGGTCGGCAGCGACCCGACCGACACGTCGGCCAACGGGCCCAGGTCGAGCCGCTCGAGGATGAGGTCGATCTCGTCGGCGGGTGCGGGGTCTCCCCCGTCGGCGAGGTACTGCGGCAGCGCGGCGCGTCGCCGGGACCAGCTGCGCCGGATCTCGAGGCCGACCTGGATGTTCTCGCGCACGGTCAGCGACGAGAAGACCTCGAGGCGCTGGAACGTGCGACCGATCCCGAGCCGGGCTCGCTTGTGTGTGCCGACCTTGGTGATCTCGTTGCCGTCGAGCGTCACCCGACCCCCGGAGGGAGTGACCACTCCGCAGATCGCGTTGAACGTCGTGGTCTTGCCGGCGCCGTTGGGACCGATCAGGCCGCTCACCCGGCCGCCCTCGACGCGCAGCGACACGTCGCTGACCGCCAGGTGGCCACCGAAGCGGACCGACAGCTGTTCGAGCTCGAGCACGGTCACGAGCCACCTCCGGAGCGTCCGAGCTGCGCGAAGGCGGCCTCGTCGATGCCCAGCGCGCGGCCGGCGTCGATGGCGTCGGAGCGCAGCAGCGGCCGGTCGATCCCGACCAGGTCCGGGGAGAGCTCGGGCGGCGCCGTGGCCTCGCCCGTGAGCGACGGGGCAGCACCGTGGATGCCGATCGCCAGGAACACGCTGATCCCGACGAAGACCAGGATCGCGACGATGCGCATGCCGTTGGAGCCGATCGCCGTGTCCCACGGGATGGCAGCGGCGACCCCGACGGCGAACACGAGCCACAGCGCCATCGGCACCCGTCGGCCGGGTGTGCCCGCCGGTGCGAACACCAGGGGCAGCAGCGGCACGACACCGAACACGAACAGCAGCGCTGCGGCGAAGAAGGACCAGTTGCCGATCATCTCGACACGGGCGAGCAGCCAGATCGCGACGCCACCCACTCCCGCTGCGACGAGCGACGGCGGCGACTTCGCCACCGACGAGAACCCGGCGGCCAGCTGCGGCGCCGCGCCGTCGGGGTCGCGGCCCAGCGAGATGCCCATCAGGCCGGGCGAGAAGGCGAGCACGTCGCGCACCGAGATCGAGATGAACCCGAACACGCCGATGGCGTTGGCGGCGAACATGGCCGAGGCGATCGGGAAGATGCCGAGCAGCATGCCGCCGAAGAACGCACCCGACACCGCACCGATGCCGCCCACCACCGCCATCATCGTGATGGGCAGCGACGACGGCAGGCTGAGGGTGTCGGCCAGGAAGGTCCGCCCGGCGACGGCGCCGGCAGCGCCCGCGATCGCCGCGGAGAGGGCGAACACGCCGACCTTGGTCGAGGTGAGGTTGAGCCCGAGCGTGGCGCAGGCCACCGGCGAGTCCTTCATCGCGGTGAGGCGACGACCCCACGAGCTGCGGCGCAACAGGATCAACAGGTTGCCGAGCACGGCGAACACCACGGCGAAGAGGATGAGCTGCATGTAGTCGCTGTCGATCGACAACGGCCCCAGGTCGAGTCGCGGGACCTGCCGGTTGCCGCCGGGCATGATCGTGACCTGGTTGAAGAACATCGCCGAGCAGAACATGGCGAACGCCGCGGTCGCGAGCGCCAGGTAGATGCCCGACAGTCGCAGTGCCGGGAAGGCGATCAGCCCGCCGACGATCGCGCACGCCCCGACGGCGAGCAGCACGGCCCACGGTTCACCGTTGGCTCCCCACGAGGCCATGGCCACGGCGCCGATGCCGGTGAAGGTCAGCTGGGCGAGCGAGATCTGTCCGGCGTAGCCGGTGAGCGGCACGAGCGAGAGCACCACGATGGCGGTGAAGAAGCCGTTGAGCACCAGGTTCAGGTCGGGTGCGGCGACCAGCGATCCGATCGCGGCGACGACGGCGACGAACACCGCCCCGCCGATGAGGCCCACCTGCTGCGACGGCGCCGTCGATGCCGAGGTCCGGCGGCTCACGCCGTGGGCTCGGAGGCGGTCCTGGGGCTGCAGCACCATGACGACGAAGAGCATGATCGCCGGGATCGCGAGCTGGAGGCTCTGCAGGCTGACCTCTGGCAGTTGGATCGTGAAGCCCAGCAGCGAGGTCTCGCCACCGAGGGTCGCGTCCTGCGGGATGTAGCCGATCGCATAGGACTGCGCGAGACCCAGGATCACTGCGCCGAGGAAGGCGCCGGGCAGGCTGCGCAGCCGACCCACCACTGCGACGGCGTAGGCGTTGATGAACAGCAGCGTGAGCGACGTGGCGCTCAGCGTCTGCTCCGAGGCGATCAGCACACCCGAGATCGCCGCCATGCCGGCGCCGATCGCCCAGGCGAGCATCGAGGTTCGGCCGGGTCGTCCACCGTTGAGCTGCAGCAACGACCGGTCGTCGACGACGGCTCGCATGGCGATGCCGAGCCTCGTACGGGTGAACACGAGTCGCAGACCGACGGCGACCGCGATCGCGACCGCCATGGTCATCAGTCGCTGGTACGAGACGATCACGCCGAAGAGCTCGACGGTCTTGCCCTCGAAGAACGCGGGGACCGCACGGGCGACGTTCGGCTCCCAGATCACGTTGGCGAGCCCGAGCAGCGCGACCATCAGCGAGATCGTCACGACGATCTTCACGACGTCGGTCGTCCCCTCGATGCCGCGCATGATGACGCGCTCGACGACCGCACCGAACAGCGGGCCGATCACGAACACCACGAGGATCACCGCGGGGATCAGCGGCACGCCCCAGGCGACGTGCACCTGCCAGAACGTGAACGCCGCCATCATCGAGAAGGCGCCGTGCGCGAAGTTGAACACGCCCGAGGTCGTGTACGTGACGACCAGACCCGACGCAGCGATCGCGTAGATGGCGGCGGTCGAGAGTCCGGCGATGGTGAAGATGAGGAACTTGTCCACGTGATCTCGTCAGGTCGCTGAGAGGAACCTGCCCATCGGGAGGAGGGGCAGGAAGCTGGCAGGACGGGTCGGGCCCCGGAGGACCCGACCCGTCACGTCATCAGAGCGGTGGCCTCGACGGGTCGACGACACCCTCGCCCGGGACCATGTCGTCGGGGATCTCGACGATCGCGTCCTCGGGGCAGTGGAAGCCGTTGGCGTCGTCGTCCTCGCCGTCGATCTCCGGGTAGAGACGGGTGAACTTGCCGTCCTTGACCTCGAGGATCAGACCGCACTCGGCGGGGGTGGTCACACCGGGATCGGTCGGCGAGTGCAGACCACCGGCGGTCCAGTCGTTGATCGCGTTGGCCTCGGAGAGCACGCACTCACGGCTGATGACGCCGTCGTTCTCGGTGGCGCACTTGTCGGCGGCGACCGCGAACAGCAGCCAGGCCGAGGTGCCCTGCACACCCAGGAACGCCGCCTTGCCACCCGGCACGTACTTCTCGAGGTTGTCGAGGTACTGCTGGATCGCCGGCCACTTGTCGGCCTCTTCGAACGGGTGGAACGCCGTGCGCACGATGCTGCCCTCGGCGGCTGCTCCGCCGACCTCGGTGAAGACGCTGTCGTAGAGGTTGGCCTCGTTCAGGAAGACGCCGTCCCAGCCCTTCTCGCGCAGCACCTTGACGAACGAGGCGGCGTTGCCGGGCTCACCGATCCAGTACAGCGAGGTCGCACCGCTCTCGATGACCTTCTCTGCGTAGGGGCCCCAGTCGGTGACGACGAGGCCGTAGGTGACCGGCGGGAGGTTCTCGATGCCGCCCTCGGCCTCGACCACGGCGTCGAACTGGACCTTGACGGCCTCGAGCGACGGGAGGTCCTTCGAGTACACGACGACGGTCTTCTTCGACTCCTCGGGGTACAGCTTCTTGAAGTCGATGATCCACTGCGCCGACTTGGCGTTGGACGGGTTCGGCACCGGCTGCACCTGGCCGTTCGACAGCGCCTTGTCGACCGAGACGGCGAAGCCGGGGATGTCGATCAGCCCGCACTTGTGGAAGTCCGAGGCCTCGTTGCCCGAGAACTCGAGATCGTCCATCGCGTACCCGCCGCCGACCATGGCGAAGACGTCGGTGCAGGCCTTGGTCATGGCCGCCTCGACGTTGACGACGCCGCCGTCGATGTCGACGAGCTCGATCGGCAGGCCCTGGATGCCGCCCTGGGCGTTGCACCACTCCGAGAACGCCACCGCTGCATCCCAGAACTCTGCGTTGAGGCCCGGGCGGATGTCGGAGTTGCGGTCGGTGGCGACACCGATCTGGAGCGTGTCGGTCGACGGACCTTCGCCCTCGGCGACGGTCGCGTCGCCATCACCACACGGCGACTCGAGGTCGCCCCACTTGGCCGAGGTGGCCTCGACCGCGGTGGTCTCGGTCGACTCACCTTCTTCCTCGGAGCCCGCCTCGTCACCCGAGGCACCGCACGCCGATGCCACGAGTGCCACGACGCAGGCGAGGATCGCCAGAGATCGCTTCAAGTCATTCCCCCTGTTCAGCCGCCGCGGTCGACCTGCAGGCCGACCCGGCGTCGTTGAGTACGCCGATCTGACACGACGTCAGATGGAATTTCTAGCACGTCGGCGCCGCTCTCGGCGCAGGGCCCGCCACATGCACCCGCCCGCTACCTGCCGGTGCCGCCGGAATCTGACAGAGTGTCAGATGTCGAGCGCCGCGGCGGCCTCCCACGACCCCGGGGGCAGCGGTCACGCTCGCCCACCGATTCGCACTTCAGGAGATACACGACATGGATCTGGTCATCCGCAACGCGACCATCATCGACGGCACGGGCGCTCCGGCGCGTGTCGGCGACGTCGGGGTCGACGGCGGGCGCATCGTCGCCGTCGGCGAACCCGGCTTGTTTTTTTATGATGCGGCGACCACCGAGATCGACTCCACGGGCCGCTACCTGACCCCCGGCTTCGTCGACCCGCACACGCACTACGACGCACAGCTCTTCTGGGACCCGACCGGATCACCTTCGAACGTGCACGGTGTGACCACGGTGATCGCCGGCAACTGCGGCTTCACGCTGGCGCCTCTGGCCCCCGGCGACGGCGACTACACGCGGCGCATGATGGCGAAGGTCGAGGGCATGCCGCTGGCTGCGCTCGAGACCGGGATCGAGTGGAACTGGGAGACGTTCCCCGAGTACCTCGACCGTCTCGACGGTCGCCTCGGCGTGAACGCCGGGTTCCTGGTCGGGCACTGCGCGCTGCGTCGTCGGGTCATGGGCACCGAGTCGGTCGAGCGCGAGGCCACCGAGGACGAGATCACCGCCATGAGGGAGCTGCTCGCCGAGGGCATCCGCGCCGGCGGCCTCGGGTTCTCGACGACCCTCGCCCGCACCCACTCCGACGGCGACGGCAAGCCGGTCGCGTCGCGCTGGGCCGGCCAGGACGAGCTGCTCGCCCTTGCCTCGGTCGTCGCCGAGCACGAGGGCACCACCCTGGAGTTCGCCTCGGACGGCTGCCTCGACGGCTTCGACGACGACGAGGTCGACTTCATGATCAAGTTCTCGAAGGCGGGCAACCGCCCGCTCAACTGGAACGTGCTCACGATCGACTCGCACGCGCCCGAGCGCTACCAGAACCAGCTCGCAGCGATGGACCGCTGCGCGGCCGAGGGAGCCAAGGTCGTCGCGCTGACCATGCCGGTGATCGTCGGCATGAACATGAGCTTCCTCACCTACTGCGCGCTGAACATGATGCCGGACTGGGGTCCCATCCTCGGACTGCCCGTCGACGAGCGCATGGAGAAGCTGCGCGATCCGGAGACCCGTCGCTTCATGCAGGAGCGCGCCGCGTCCCCCGACGCCGGCGTGTTCGCCCGCCTCACCGGCTGGGACACCTACGTGATCGGCGACACCTTCAGTGAGGCGAACGCCGGGCTCACCGGTCGACGCGTCGGCGACATCGCTGCCGAGCGCGGCACCGAGGCCTTCGACACCCTGCTCGACATCGTGCTCGAGGACGACCTGCGCACCGTGCTGTGGCCGGGCGCGACCGACGCGGATCCGGCGTCGTGGGAGCTCCGGCGCCAGGCGTGGGAGCACCCGTCGGTCATGCTCGGCGGCTCCGATGCCGGCGCGCACCTCGAC
>JAEWED010000258.1 GCA_023389745.1 Actinomycetes bacterium | reverse complement strand
ATCTGCGCGCCGAACGGTCGTGGGACGACCGCTCGGCGCGCCGATGCAGGCGCTCGCAGGCGCTGGTCGACGCGCAGGCCGCTCGTGCCGCTCAGGCCGCCGTGATGACGATGCGCACGGTCGTGGTGCCGTCGTCGTTCGACACGAGCTCGACCGCGCGCCGGACCTGATCGGTCTCGTCGGCCACGCCCCGGAAGACGGCGTCGTCGTCGCCGGCGTTGAGCTTCCACATGGGTGAGCTGTGCAGGATCTTTCGCTCGCCCTCGACGGGCTCGGCGAGTCCCGAGGCCTCGAGGAACTCGGCCTCGGCGGACTCCGGGATGTCGAAGGTGACGTCGAGCTGGGTGAGGTCGGCGGTGATGGCGGACTGGAACCCCTCGGCGCTGGCGGGGAACACCAGGCCGGTCAGCTCCTCGACCGTCGCCGCGGAGAGGTCCTCGACGTCGACGTCCAACGGGGTGGCCTCGGCGAGTGGAGCTGTCTCGTCGGTCGTCATCGTGGTGCCGTCGTCGGGGATCAGCACGAGCCCGACGCCGAGCGCGAAGCCGGCGACCAGCACGATGCCGATGATGACGTTGCGGCGCTGACCGAGACCACGCCGGCGGCGGGGCGTCGGCTGCTCGGTGGTCGGTGCATCCGTGGTGGTCATCGGTGCCTCCTCAGCGAACGACCGGCCCCTGGGGGCCGGTCGTCGCGGTGCGTGTGGTGCAGATGGGGGAGTGCGTCAGCCGACCGGCGGGTCGGCTTCCCACTCCTCGAGCACGGCGACGTACTCGGCGACCTTCTCGGCGGGCAGCAGCTCGGTGAGGGTCTCCTCGAAGCCGTCCTTCCACACCTCGATGTCGAACTCCTCTTCGCCGAACGCCACCCGCTCGTGCAGCACGACGTCCATCAGCTCGTCGGCCGTGAGCGAATCCATCCAGGGCGGCATGGTGCCGGCGGCGCCGACGGTCTTGGCGCCGTCGGTGCCGTAGGTGTCGAGCCCTGCGGCCCGGTAGCCGGCGGTGCCGAGCGCGACCCAGGTGACCTGGTCGGCGGGACGGGCGAACACCTTGACGACGTTGTCGTCACCCGCGAGCGCAGGGATCGCACCCGAGCCGCCGCCGGTGGCGCCGTGGCAGCCGGCGCAGCCCTTGTCGGCGTAGACCTCGGCGCCGGCCTCGAGCGGTCCGAGCTCTGTGGGCGTCGGCGTGTCGAGCGTGACCGCGTAGATGACCGCCCACAGGGGCAGCAGCGCCAGGACGGGCACCGCCCATGCGGGGATCTTCTTGCGGGTCTCTGCCGCCTCGACCCACGGCGGGACCGGGTCGGGCGTGGCGGGAACCACCTCGGCCGCCGCGACGGCGGGCGTGGGTGCTGCCGCCGCTGCCGGCGAGTCGCTGGCGGTCGTGGCCGGCGTCGCTGCAGCAGGGGCGTCGTCGCCCCCGCCACCGCCGCCCATCGCCGCACGTCGTGCACGGCTCCTGGCCAGGAGATGCTCTGGAATTTCGGTCAACGCAGCCTCCGCGGCGTCAGGACTCGACCAGCCCCGGAAGCGGGCGGTCGAGGGCAACAATAGGCACGTAGGGTGCACGCCGACCAAGCCGAGCGGGTGGATCCCCAGGAAGGAACCGGACGGGGGGACCCGGATGTGCCAGGCCCCGCCGCTCGGATGTGCCAGGCCCCGCCGCCCGGATGTGCCAGGCCCCGCCGCCCGGATGTGTCAGGCCCGCTGGCTGGATGTGCCAGGCCCCGCCGCCCGGATGTGTCAGGCCTCGGTGCCACGTGGTAGACCACCCTTCACCGGTGAGCCCGCGTGTTCGTCCAGCACGAGTGCGCGGTCTACACTTGTGAGAACGTTCACAATGACCCCGACACCTGTCGAGGCACCGTTGATCCGCCAGCATCACTCATCATCCACAGCTCGTCACCCGGTCCGGTCGGCTCACTCGCACCGCTGCGATGCCCCCGCCGCCGGGGTCATGATGAGGTCGACAGGAGGTCGTCCGTGGTCGCATTCATAGCAACGCTGCTGGTGACAGTGGCGATGGTCGCCCCGATCTTCCCGTACGCGAAGAAGCGGCCGGTCGGGACGCCGATGACCTGGGGCGAGGCGATGCTCGCGGGCACCTACGTCTTCTTCATCATCTTCTGGGTCTACGGCGTCGTGCCCCACCAGTTCCTCACCTGGGCCGACTCCGAGCTGGGCTGGCGCCCGGACCTCATCTGGTTCGGCCCCGGCGGTCAGATCACCCTGCCGTTCGACATCGCGTCGCTCGACACGCCGTGGTTCCCGATCATGATCAACGCCCGTGCGGTGCGCGACATCATCGCCACGCTGATCTACGTCGTCTTCCTGGGCCTGCAGATGTGGATCTGGGCCTGGTGGCAGAATCGTGGAGAGCGGGCGAAGGCCGCCAAGGCCATCGAGCCGACCTCGACGTACGGTCGTCCGCTCGTCAAGCGGGCCTGAGGCCGAGGAGTTCCCATGGGAGCAACCGATGCGAACCCGCCGATGCCGGAGTTCAGCGACGACTACGTCCTCATGGAGGTCGACGCGGACTACCTGGCCAAGGCGGTCAAGCCGAAGCAGTTCATCCACATCGATCAGTCCGAGTGCATCCAGTGCGAGGGCTGCGTCGACATCTGTCCGTGGAAGTGCATCTGGATGCTCAGCCCGTCGACGATCGACGAGGCAGTGGGGACCGAACGTCCCGGCGTCGACCCGACCGACAACGTCGTGTTCCTGATCGACGACGACGTCTGCACCCGTTGTGCGCTGTGCGTGGATCGCTGCCCGACCGGCGTGATCATCCTGGGCAAGATCGGCGATCCCGCCGCGGCGGGCGATCCGCACCAGCGCACCAGCTCCCACGGGTACGGCTACGGGATGCGCCTCGCATGACGACCGACCAAGCAGTCACCCGGATTCGACGCACGATGGCGCAGAGGGGTAGGGAATAAGCCGTGGCCAAGACGATGCAGGGCTCCAAGGGCCAGAAGATGCAGGACAAGCTGAGCGACACCTGGGAGAAGACCCAGAGCTCGCAGGCCTGGAACTCGATCTTCCGCCCCGGTTCGATCTTCCGGAAGGGCTACTCCGACAGCCCCCGCAACCGGTCCTACGTGATCATGAACTCGGTGCTGTACCACCTCCACCCGGTGAAGGTGAAGCGGCACGCGGTGAAGGTCAGCTACACGCTCTGCCTCGGCGGACTCAGCTTCTTCCTGTTCATCATCCTCACGGTGACGGGCATCTTCTTGATGTTCTTCTACCGCCCGACCGCGGCGCAGGCGTGGGAGGACATCTACGCCCTGCAGACTTCGGTGACCTTCGGCCTGTTGGTCAGGAACATGCACAGATGGGGCGCCCACCTCATGGTGATCTCGGTGTTCCTGCACATGGCCCGGGTCTTCTACCACGGCGCGTACAAGGCGCCTCGTGAGTTCAACTGGGTCATCGGCGTGATCCTGCTCACCCTCACCCTGCTGCTGTCCTTCACCGGCTACCTGCTCCCGTGGGACCAGCTGGCGCTCTGGGCGGTGACGGTGGGTACCAACATGATCGGCTACACACCGGTCTTCGGTGACCAGGTCCGCTTCGTGCTGCTCGGCGGCGCCGAGATCGGTACCAACACGTTGTTGCGTTGGTACGTGCTGCACGTGTTGTTCTTCCCGTTCATCACCGTCATCTTCATGGCCATCCACTTCTGGAGGGTTCGTAAGGACGGCGGCATCTCGGGGCCCTTGTGAGTCCTGTCGTGTCTGTCACGCTGTTCATCGCATCCGTACGGGGTGCTCGATCCGAAGCTGTGAGTGAGCAACCATGACCGAGGTACCAGAGCACCTCCTGAAGCGGGCACAAGCTGCCAAGGACAAGGCCGCCGCCAAGTCGTCCGAAGCGGCTGCCTCCGAGGCTGCGCCCGCGGCCGACGCACCTGCTGCTGACGCGCCTGCGTCCGGCGGTGACAGCCGAATCCCCGCGCACCTGCTCGCGCGCTCGTCCGCTGCGAAGAAGAAGGCCGGCGGCGAGACCGCCACTGCCGATGCCCCCGCAGCGGGCGCCGGTGCATCGACCGCCGTGGCCACCGCCACCGGTGGGGGAGCGGTCGTCGCCGCGGGCGGCCCGCCGCTGTCCGCCGGCCCGGGTGGACACACCCAGCGCCTGCTCACGGTGGTCAAGTCCGGCTCGATCCAGGACGTCAAGGCCAAGCCGCAGGACAAGGTCCACGTGTGGCCGCACCTGCTCGTGGTCGAGTTCGTCGCCGCCCTCGTGTGCACGGCGTTCCTGCTGATCTTCTCGTGGATCGTGAACGCGCCGCTGATGGAGCTCGCGAACTTCAACCAGACGCCGAACCCGTCGAAGGCGCCGTGGTACTTCCTGGGCCTGCAGGAGCTCCTGACCATGTTCCACCCGATGGTCGCCGGTGTGACCATCCCGGGCATGGGCATCTTCCTGCTGATCCTGGCGCCCTACATGGACAAGAACCCGTCCAACAAGCCCGAGGATCGCAAGTTCGCGATCTCGCTGATGACCGTGCACCTCATGTTCTGGGCAGTGCTCGTCATGATCGGCACCTTCTTCCGTGGCCCCGGCTTCCTGTTCACCCTCCCGTGGGTGGACGGCGTGTACGTGGAACTGTGAGGCCAGCAGCTCGTGAAAGGACACAGGTGAAATGAACGGATTCATCGTCGTCGCCATCGTTCTGGTCGTGGTCCTCGCCGCGGTCGCCCTGCTGGGCGCGGCGCGTCGCCGTGACACCGGCGCAGCGATCGGCGACCTGGCCTCCGAGACCGTCAAGAAGGACCGCACCGCCCGCAAGGCGGCGAAGTCCGGCGAGACGGCTCCCACGGGCAAGCAGGTCGAGAAGGCTGCGGTCCTCGCCCGCACCTCGACCGACGTCGCTCCCGCCACCCCGGCCGCTCCGGTCACCTGGACCCCGCCGGACGTCGAGACCTACGGCGTGACCCGTCGTCAGTTCCTGAACCGCTCGGTGTTCGCCCTGTTCGGCCTCGGCATCACGGTCTTCGGTGTCGCCATCGTCGGCTTCCTGTGGCCGTCGGGTTCGAGCGGCTTCGGCTCGAAGATCCGCGTCGGAAAGGTCTCCGACGTCCTCGCCGACATCCAGTCCGCCGACGGCTTCCTCTACAAGCCCGAGGGTCGCATGTGGATCACCGAGTACCCGGCCGCGGCGCTGCCGAAGGCCAAGACGGTGTACTCGCCCTCGGAGCTCACCGGCATGGAGGCCGGGCTCGTGGCCCTGTACCAGAAGTGCCCGCACCTGGGCTGCCGCGTGCCGGAGTGCAAGAGCTCGCAGTGGTTCGAGTGCCCGTGCCACGGCTCCCAGTACAACCAGGTCGGCGAGAAGAAGGGCGGCCCGGCACCTCGTGGCATGGACCGCTTCGCCGTGGAGATCAACGGTGGCGTGTTCACGGTGAACACCGGCCAGATCATCCAGGGTCCGGCCATCGGCGTGAACACCACCGGTCAGGAGGCGGAGGGTCCGCACTGCATCGGCGGCGGCGGCGGCGGTCACTGAGACCCGGCCCCTTCTGCAGACCTCCACCCAGCGTTCCAGCACAGCGTTCCAGCAGCACCCGTTCAGCAGCACTCGTGACATGGGCAACCGTGTCACCCGAGGGAGACACACGAGTACGTAGATGATCATCGCATCGACCCAACGAGCCATCGGCTTCGTCGTCCTCGCCGTCGTGGTGATCGGTTTCGTGGTGTGGCTCATCGCCAACCTCCGAGCCGGTTCCGATGAGGTGGGCTCCGAGATCGAGCTGGCCCCCAACCGCAAGCCCTACCTGAGCGACGACGAGCTCGAGGGCAAGAAGCTCAACCTCGCGCTGTACTCGGCCGCCGGTCTGCTGGCGATCATCGGCGTCGCACTGCCGCTCTACTGGCTCGCCGAGCCCGGCCGGATGGACGGCGCGGTCGAGATGTACCAGGAGACGTTCGTGCGGCGCGGCCAGGAGCTCTACGAGACCGGCGCCCAGTGCATCAACTGCCACGGCGGCGGCGGCAGCGGCGGCTCGGCGACGTTCATCGTCAACGACCAGAACGGCCAGTTCGTCGACGAGGTGTCCTGGACGGCGCCCGCACTGAACAACGTGCTCTACCGCTACTCCGAGGAGGGTGTGCGCTACATCCTCGACTACGGCCGTCCGGGCACCCCGATGGCCGCGTGGGGCGGACCCGGTGGTGGCCCGCTCACCACCCAGCAGGTCGACAACCTGATCGACTACCTGTGGACGGTGCAGCTCACCCCCGAGGACATGCGCACGCAGGTGAACGACTTCGTCAAGACGATCGACCCGGAGCTCTACGAGCGCATGCTCGAGGTCGACAAGTCCAACGAGGGCGAGATCGTGCCGCTCGAGGCGAACCGCCTCTCGACCGAGGACGAGATCAAGCTCGGCGAGATCCTCTTCAGCAACCAGGAGCTGGCAGCGGGATCGTACTCCTGCGCTCGCTGTCACGTCCCGGGTGCCGCGTACGGGCAGGCCTGGCAGCCCTTCGACCGCCTCGAGATGGGGTCGTTCGGTCCGAACCTGACCGGCATCGAGAACCAGGCCACCGAGGCCCAGCACTTCGACCTGGTGTGGAACGGCATGGTGCCCGGCGCCGGCTACTTCTCCCGCAAGCAGGGCAATCCGCAGATGCCGGCCTTCGGTGCGAACCCGAACACCGGTCAGAGCGATGCCGGGGTTCCCGACCTCGGGCCCAACGGCATGCTGAGTCCGGTGCAGGTGTGGGCGATCGTCACCTACGAGCGCAACCTGTCGAACGACTCGACCGTCAAGTCCCCGGTTGCCGGGACCGTTGATTCCCCGACCTTCTCCGGCGAGAAGTGACGGCCCAGGAGCTCGTGATGCCCTTCCTCGCAGCAATCGCATTCGATCCGGCCATCCGCGGCGTGCTCGTCGTGCTGGTCGGCGTCGTGGTCCTCTTCGGATCCGTCTACCTGATCCTCGCCACCAACACCGGTATCCGAGGCGGCTTCCTCATCGCCATGGCGGGCCTCACCGGCTGGTGCTTCTCGATGGGCATCTTCTGGTGGATCTACGGCATCGGCATGCGGGGTGAGGACCCCAGCTGGATGGAGCGTGAGATCAACTTCGATCGCACCGCCACGCCGGTCACGCCGCAGCTTGCCAACCTGCCCAACCCCGACCCCGAGGCGGGTGAGCTGCCGTCGCCGGTCGAGCTGCTCGAGTCCTACGAGGAGCGCAACCCGGACGTGCGCGCCGACATCGAGGCGACCGAGGGCGAGGGCTTCGTGCCCCGCTCGCTGACCCAGGTCGTCACCCTGGTCCCGAACCTCAAGCCCGAGCTCGACGAAGATCTCGGCGGCTGGCGCATCCTGCCCGAGTCCGACGCACGGCGCGGTGAGGCAGTCGCCGCCGCGGACGCAGCGGTCGCCGAGGGAGCGGTCTTCGGCCAGGAGACCTCGTCATCGGACTACACGGTCAAGGACGTCTTCTTCTACGGCGGCAAGGACTCCATGGAGCCCGAGGCCGTCGCCGGCGAGAAGGGCCTGTTCGAGCGCGCGTGGGACCGGGTCCGTTC
>JAEWED010000135.1 GCA_023389745.1 Actinomycetes bacterium | reverse complement strand
AGGGCTCTGGCGATCGCAACGCGCTGCTGCTGCCCGCCGGATAGCTCGCTCGGCTTATGATGGCCGCGCATGCCCATGCCGAGCTGCTCCAGCATGAGCTGGGCCCGCTCCCGGCGTTCACGCTTGCTGTAGCCGGCGTAGATCATAGGCAGCTCGACGTTTTCGATCGCGTTCAGCCGGGGGAGCAGGTTGAACTGCTGGAAGATGAAGCCGATCTTCTCGCGACGCAGCAGCGTCAGCGCCTTCTCGTTGAGGGTGCTGATGTCGACGTCGCCGATGAACGCCTGACCGCTGGTGAGGCGGTCGAGCCCAGCCGCGCACTGCATCAGGGTCGACTTGCCCGACCCCGAGGGGCCCATGATGGCGGTGAAGCGGGCGGCCTCGAAGCCGACGGTCACGCCGTTGAGCGCCCTGACCTCGTTCTCACCCGACCCGTAGATCTTGTAGGCGCCGTGCACCTGTGCGGCCCAGGCGGTCGGCTGCGGTGCGGCTCCGGGCGGTGGCTGGGTGGGGGTGTCCAAGGACATGGGGGCGCGTGCCTTCCTGGTCGCGAATCCGACCAACCTAGGACGCGCCGGACCCTCGGTGTGCCCACCTTTTCGGGCGCCGGTGCTGCCGGCGGTCCCGCTGGAGGTTCAGGCGGGGGAGTTGGTCCAGCTGATCTCGACGGTCTCGAACCCGGCGGCACGGAGGAACGTGGTGAGCCACAACTCCGTGTTGTCCCGGGCCTCGTCGACCAGATCCGACTCCTTGGCCGCGGCCTCGACCTTCTGCTCGGCCGACTCGTACAGCGGTGCGTCGTCGACGGGGTTCGCGGCGAAGAAGTCGTCGACCCGGTCGATCAGACCACGGTCCCGGCTGATGATCCGCGCCGAGGACTCGTCGATCTCGGCGTCGCTCAGGACTGGGTCCGGCAGCGTGAGCCGGATCGTGGTGCCGTCCTCGCTGACCTCGATCGAGCGCTCGTCGAGCTGGCTGAAGTCGACCGTCGCCCGCACCGTGCCCGTCACCAACGCGACGACGCGCTGACCGCTGAGGAAGCCCGGCAGGAACTTGGCGTCCTCCTCGAGGTCGACGTCCTGGGTGAAGGATCCTTCGGCGGCGGTGAACTCCTCGAGGCGCCGGATCTCCTGGAGCACCGTCGGGCCCGATCGGTCCACGGTCTCGGAGCCGAACGGGTCGAACGCGGCGATCCCGACCACGATCAACACGATGAGGAGCAGTACCGCGGCCAGCGCCAGCGACACGACCGCGGCCAGGCCGAGACCTGCCGAGCGCTGCTTCTTGAGAGTTCCCACGGCGGGCACGCTATCGGCGCTCGCGCGCCCCTAGCCTGATCAGGTGGCCGCGGACCTGAGCACCCTCACCGACGACGATCCGACCGACGAGCCGGTCGACGTCGATGGCGCCGACGAGGGCGAGGAGTGGTTCGGGTCCGGCTGGACCACCTGGAAGGTCGTGGGGATCGCCGTGGCGGTGGCGTTCGTCGCCGCGGTCGGTGCCCTGCTGATCGCGGATCGGGTCGGCACGCCGTCCGAGGACTCCGTCGACGTCGGGTTCCTGCGCGACATGATCGACCACCACGGCCAGGCCATCCAGATCGGCGTCGTCGCGTCGGACAACGCGACCGATGACTCGGTGCGTCACTTCGGCCAGGAGGCCCTGATCGCGCAGCAGTACGAGGTCGGCTACATGACCGCCCTGCTCGAGGAGTGGGGTGTCGGCGCCGGGTCGCGCGACCGGGACGCGATGGCGTGGATGGACATGCCGACGAGCATCGAGAACATGCCGGGCATGGCCTCCGAGGCCGAGATCGACGCCTTCCGCCAGATGGAGGGGACCGACGTCGACCGCGAGTTCTTCCGGTTGATGACCGACCACCATCGCGGTGGGCTGCACATGGCCGAGGACGCGGCGCAGAACGCGTCGGATCCCCGCGTGCGTGCCCTGGCCGAGCGCATGGCTCGCAACCAGCGGGCCGAGATCGCCGAGTACCAGGCCCGCGCCGACGTGCTCGGCATCGATTTCTGAGCGTCGAGATATAGGGGTCGTCCGCGACATCCCATGTCGATGACGACCCCACTCCCATAGCGCGTGAGGCATGGCCCGGTGGGAGTGGGGTCCTCAACGACAGCCCTTGTCGATGACGACCCCTATATCTCGAGGGGGTGTTCGCGCAGGGCGGCGAGCACGGCGATGCCTCGGGGTGACAGCCGGTAGCCGACCTCGAGGCTCTCGGTCAGGCCGAGCGCCTTGAGCTTGCGCACGTCGGTCTTGAACGGCCGCATCTCGCGCCCGACCGACTCGGCCAGGTCACCCGCCCGCACTGCGGGGCGCTCGCCGATCAGCTCGAGCGTCGCGCGGGTCCACGGCCCGTGGGTCGACGACCGGTCGTAGCGCAAGAGACGGCCGAGCACCTCTGCCAGCTCGTCGTCGTCCAGCCGGTCCTGGGCCCGCAGCGCGATGCGCGGGTCCTCGCCGGCCAGGTGGAAGCGGATCCGGTGCAGGTCGCCGTCGCGCTGCAGGTATCGGCTGGTGAGCAGGTCCTGTGCGGACTCGGCGCCGGCTCGTCGGGCGTCGTCGTCGCTCAACTCGGAGGGGTCGATCACGTCCACGGCGTCGATCGCCAGCACGCCGACCGGAGTGACGAGCGTGCCGCCTGCCTTCACCGTCGGTCGGGTCCATCGACGCACCGCGACGGTGACCGTCCCGTCAGCGATCAGCGGGTGCAGGGCGACCGGGATCAGCATGACCTGCAGTCTCGTGCACCACGGTTAGCGTCGCCGGTGTGAGCGAGCGGGACGGTGCGGTCGACGAACCGACGACGGACGAGGCGCCGGTCGACGACGCGCCGGACGCACCGGAGGCGCCAGCAGGGGAGTCCGTGCCGGAGGAGCCGGAGGAGACCGAGGCGCCGCAGCGCAACCTGTTCGACCGGGCCGGTGACCGCATCGATGCGTTCCACCGGAAGATCCCGCCGCTCGCCGTGGCGCACGCGGTGCTCAAGAAGCACAGCGAGGACCGCTGCGACCAGCTGTCGATGCTGCTCGCCTACAAGGGCTTCTTCTGCCTGTTCCCGCTGATGCTGGCGTTCGTGAACGTGCTCGGGCTGATCCTCCAGGACAACGACGAGCTGCGAGAGGACCTGATCGACTCGACGCTCAGCTCCGTGCCGATCATCGGCACCGAGATCGCGAACAACGCCGAGGCGCTCGGCGGCAGCGTCTGGGTCCTGATCGGTTCCATCCTGGTGTCGCTGTGGGCCGGCTTCGGTCTGCTCGACATGATCCAGGAGGCGCTCAACACCGCCTGGCAGGTCCCGATGTACGACCGGCCGCCATACCTGCTGCGGCGGCTCAAGGACCTGCCGGGTGCGCTGATCGTCGGGTTCGGTGCGATGCTCACCGGTGCGTCGCAGTGGATCCTCGCCGATGGCACCGACGCCTGGGTCCGGAACCTGCTCGGTGCGCTGCTGCCGATCCTCGCCGGCGCCATCAGCTACCTGGGTCTGCACTGGCTGCTCTGCGCCCGCAAGGTGCCCTTCACCGCGCACCTGCCGGCCATGGCGACCGTCGGTCTCGGCTGGTGGGGGCTGCAGACCTTGGGGCTCGTCTACGTGCGGCGCATCCTCGAGCAGTCGTCGGACACCTACGGCGTCTTCGTCATCGTGTTCGGTCTGCTCACGTGGGTGTACCTGACCGGCGCGCTGTACCTCTACAGCATCGAGCTGGCCGCGGTCCTCTACGAACGGCTCTGGCCGCGCAGCTTCTCGGGGCGTGACCTGACCGAGGTCGACCAGCGGGCGATCACCGCCGTGGTCGAGCGTGAGTCCCGCGTGCGCGGCACCGAGATCACCGTGGACGTGCCGAGGGACCCGGCCTGACGGCGCGGGTCCCTCGAATCAGGATCTGGTCACCCCGGGTGGGGCGCCCCGGTGGCCGGGGAGTGGACGTCGAGCCGGTCGGCTCAGAACGCCTTCTGTCGCGGGCCCTGGTACTGCGCCGAACCGAACCCGAGCATCGTCATGAAGATGAACGGGAGGAAGATCAGACCGATGGTGTAGACGACGGACTTGCCGAACAGCTTCGACAGCTCGTTGTAGAGGATGATCCCGAAGATCCAGCCGATGCACGGGACGATGATCAGCAGACCCCACCACCAGTCCTTGCCGGCGAGCTTCGCGATCACGCAGAAGTTGAAGATCGGGATGATGCCGTACCAGCCGGGCTGGCCCATCTTCACGAAGACCTTCCACATCGCCACGATGTAGATGACGAAGATCGCCAACCACACGAGGGAGAGGATGGCGACGGACGCTCCGGAGGAGCTGTCGGACTGAGCGAGCAGGGTCGCGAGCATGTGTCGTGCCTTTCGTACCGGGAACCGGGACTTCGAACGCTATCTGTGCAAACGCTCAGAGCGGCGCATGTAGCGGTTGCAACTTCACGCGCGGTGACCGTCCGACACGGCCGCCGGGCGCGCCAGAGGCCGCAACCGGCAGCGATGCGCTGCTGTCGGTTGCGGCCTCTGCCGGTACTGCTCGGGTGGTCAGTGCTGGTCGGCGTACGCCTTCCGGGCGTTCTCGATCGCGGCGATGGCATCGGCGTGGCCGGTCCAGTCGCCCACGTTGGAGTCCTTGCCGGGCTCGAGGTCCTTGTAGACCTCGAAGAAGTGCTTGATCTCTGCGAGCACGTGCGCCGGCACGTCGGTGACGTCCTGGAGGTGGTCCCAGCGCACGTCACCCGAGGCCACGCACAGCACCTTGAGGTCACGGCCGGCCTCGTCGCTCATCTCGAGCACGGCGACGGGCCGCACGCGCACGTGGCAGCCCGGGAAGGTCGGATCCTCGAGCAGGATCAGGGCGTCGAGGGGGTCGCCGTCCTCGGCGTGGGTGTCGGGGAAGAACCCGTAGTCGGTGGGGTAGACGGTCGTCGAGAACAGGTGGCGGTCGTACCAGACGGCTCCCGTCTCGTGGTCCACCTCGTACTTGTTGCGGGATCCCTGCGGGATCTCCACGATCACTTCGAACCAGTCGTCTCCGTCACTCATGACCGGAAAATCTACGGTGCGCGCACCGCGCGGAGCCAGACGAGGCCAGGGACGGGACGGCGTCGCTCAGACCGCGGTGCGGATGCCGCGCAGGCCCGACCAGGCGAGCTGGGACAGCTGCGACGCGAGGGTGTCGACGTCGGGCTCGCGATCGTGCGCCAGCCAGTAGCGCGACGCCGCCTCGGTCATGCCGACGATGCTGTGGGCGAGCATCAGGCCGTGCGACACGGGCTGGCCGCCGATGACGATCAGCTCGGCGATCGCCTCGGCGATCGACTCCTCGACGTTGCGGGCGAACGACGCGAACTCGGGGTCGCGGCGGGCGCCGGAGCCGAAGAGCACCTTGAAGGAGTCGGTCTGCTCGTCGACGTAGCGGAAGTAGGCCCGGAAGCCGTCCTCGATCTGCTGGCGGGGACCCGAGGCATCAGTGGTCGCCTTGGCGATCGTCTCGCGCAGCTCGGCGCCGATGTCGGCGAGCAGCTCGATGAACAGCTCGCGCTTGGAGCTGAAGTGCTGGTACAGCACCGGCTTGGTGACGCCGGCGGCCTCGGCGACGTCGTTCATCGAGGTCGCGTGGAAACCGTGTTCGGCGAACACCGCGACTGCGGTGTGCAGGAGTTGTTCTCGACGTTCCGCCGCAGGGAGACGCATGGGGACATCCTATGTTACCGGCGGGTAACCGCTCCCGTCCGAGCTGCGTAGCATCGGTCACCGATGCCGTCCGGACCCGCTGACTCGTCACCCCAGCCGCCCTCGATCGAGCCGCCCGCGGCGGCCCTGCCAGTGGTGTCGCTGCCGGTGGTGTCGCCGTCGCGGCTGCGCTGTGCGGAGTTCCACCAGACGCTCGAGGTCGACCCGGTGGGCTCCGCTGCGCAGAACGACGCGTTCCTGTGCGTCGAGGTGCCGTTGCCCTGGGAGCGCGACATCGGCCTGCACGAACCGTTCGCGTCGTTGGTGACCGGCGGCGGTCGTCTCGCGTGGCGACCGTTGGGGCTGGTGCCCGCCGGCCCTGCGGGCGATCGGCGCCGGGTGCTGGTGTACGCACCGGGCGAGCGCGGCCTGCTGGAGCGGCGCGAGTGGATCGTCGACACCGCGGACCTGTCGGCGTTGTGCGTCGCGATCGTCGAGGACGACCCGGACGCGCTGGAGCGCTTCGACGCCTCGCGGGTGCAGCACGACGGCGAGGTGGTCGACCTGTTGGTGTGCACCCACGGCCGACGCGACACCTGCTGCGGCGGCCCTGGCACGACGATGTTCGAGGCGCTCGCCGCGAGGGACCGCTCGGCGCAGGGCGTGACGGTGCGCACGTGGCGCACCTCGCACCTGGGTGGGCACCGCTTCGCTCCGACGATGGTCTCGTTCCCCGACGCCTACGCCTGGGCGCACCTCGACGTCGGCGCCGCCGTGCGCATCGGGCTGCGTGACGGCGACGCGGCCGAGCTCGCGCCACGCTGCCGTGGCCGCTCGACGGTGCCCAGCGGTGCCGCGCAGGTCGCCGAGCGAGAGGGGCTGGTCCGCCACGGCTGGGCCTGGCTCGATGCCCGCATCACGACCACGGTCGTCGCCTTCGAGCGTGAGCAGGTCGTCACGACGGTGCGCGTCGCGGCGACCTGGCCCGACGGAGCGAGCGACGTGTTCGACGTCGACGTCGAGCTGTCCGACCACGTGCCCCAGCCGACGTGCGGCGTGATCGCCGGCCCCGAGTTCGGCGTCGAACCGGTCTGGTCGGTGCGCGACGTCCGCGACGTGACCGAGGAGTCCCGATGACCAACCGTCCCCGTCCTCGTGCAGTTCGTGGCCCGTGGAGCGCTCGGCGAAGGACGCTCGCACTGGTCGTGGTCGCCGCCGCTGCGATGGTCCTCGCCGGCTGCACCTCCGGCAGCGACGACGCCGCCGACCCGACCGCCACCGACTCCTCGACGGCACCGTCCACCACCATTGCCGGCACCGATCCGCTGCCGGCGTTGCCCGACGAGGTCGCGCTGCCGATCGTGTTCGTGCACGGCTTCGCCGGGTCCGCCCAGCAGTACGAGACCCAGGCCATGCGGTTCGTCGCGAACGGCTATCCGCAGGAACGCATCGTCGCCTACGACCATGACGGCGCCGGGCTCGACATCGCGGCCTACACCGACGGGCTCTCGACGGTGATCGATGAGACCCTCGAGGAGTTCGGCGTCGAGCAGGTGTACCTCGTCGGACACTCGCGAGGCACCTTCGTGTCGAGCACCTACCTCGAGGATCCGGCACACGCGGCGAAGGTCGCGAAGTACGTCGCCATCGACGGCCGACCGTGCCCGACCGTCGTGCCGTGCGTGGCGCCCACGCAGGCGGCGTTCCCCGGGCAGTCCCACGTCGAGGTGGCGACGTCGGCGGAGTCCTTCGCGATGCAGTACGAGTTCCTCGTCGGCGACGCGCCGGCGGTCGTCGACATCGAGGCACAACGTGCGCCCGTCGAGATCTCCGGTCGGGCCGTCAACTTCCCGGCGAACACCGGTCGGCAGGCGACCCTCGAGATCTGGGCGATCGACGCCGCCACCGGCGCCCGCGTCGGCGACGAGCCCCACGCCACCGTCACCCTGGGTCCCGACGGCGAGTTCGGTCCGGTCGAGCTCGAGACCGGCGCCCACTACGAGTACGCGCTGAGCACCGACACCTCGGCCGTGACGCACCACCTGTACCTGCAGCCCTACCTGCGCAGCAGCGACCTGGTCCGGTTGCTGTCGTCGCCACCGGACGGCACGACCCGGGCGAACACCCACACCGGTGCCGACCACAGCGCGCTGATCGTCATGCGGATGCGCGAGTGGCACGCGCAGGGCGACCGTGACGTGCTGCAGGTCGACGTGGACGGTGGGGAGCCGGTCGACGCGATCGTCGACGGTGTCGGCAACGCCGGCATCGGCCTGCACCTCCACGACGACGCGGCGACCCCCGGTGCCAGCTCGCTCGGCCCGCTGCCGTACTTCTCCGAGCAGCCCTTCCAGTACGGCGTCGACGTGTTCCTGCCCGCGTCACCCGACGCGAGCGGCACCATCACCGTGACCAACCTGCCCCGTGGCGACTCGGCGCGACCCCAGACCCTGCGCATGCCGAACTGGCCCTCCGACGAGCACTCGATCAGCGTCGTGTTCAGCGACTGGCCGGTCGACGCCCCGGCCTGAACGGAGGGGTGGCTCAGTAGCCGAACTTCTCGCCGCGGTCGTCCGCGTCGGCGGCCTTGACGGCGTAGCCCAGCACGATCGCCGGCAGCAGCGTCACCGAGCCGATGATCATCGCCCAGATGATGACCGTCACCAGCCACGACGGGAACTGCACGATGAACGCCACGACGAACAGCACCATCGCCGCGCCGAAGCACGAGTAGCCGATGCGTGAGCCCCACTCGCAGAGACGCCGGATCTTCTCCCGTCGGATGATCACGGGGTCCGTCGGGTCGAGCGGCTGGGTCATGGCATCCAGCCTGCCGCATCCAGCAGGGAGTGCAACTCGGCGTGCACCCGCTCGACGGTGAAGTGCTCCAGGGCGATCGCCTGGTCGTGGTCCAGGTCGGCGACGATCGATGCGGGATCGGCCAGCGCGGCACGGATCGCGTCGACGTCGTCGGGGGTGTACCAGCGGAAGCCGAACCGCTGCAGCTCGTGGGCGACGGGGTAGTCGCCGACGCTCACGGTGCGGCGGTGCAGCGCCGCCTCGATCGGCGGGTTGCCGAACCCCTCCCACGTCGACGGGAAGGTGATGTGGTCGGCGGCCGCGTAGATGCCGGCGGTGTCGTGGCAGGGCCGGTGCACCACCGGACAGCGCGCCGCCGCGAGCAGCTCGTCGAGGCGGGGCCCGTAGCCCTCCTCGGCCGGTCCCAGCAGCCAGTACGTGGCGCCCAGCCGCTCGCACAGCTCGATCGCCGCGGGCAGGTTCTTGCGCTCGATCGCCCGCACCGGATGAGCGACGACCAGGTCGTCGGCGCCGAGGCCGACATCGGCACGGACCTTGGCGCGCAGCTCGGCCCGAGCCGCGTCGTCGAGCGGTCGAGGTCGCTCGAACCCGTTGTAGATCACGGTCGACTCGATGCCCCGGCCGGCCAGCTCCCGCTGCAGCGCCTGGTTGATCGAGACGTGGCGCCACGCCGGGTCCGTCGCCGGCAGCTCGTCGATGTGGGCGAAGCGCTCCCGGTGCCACGGTGGATCGTGGTGGTGCACCAAGGCCGGTCGGCCACGCAGCACCCGGGCGAGCGCACGTGACGCCGGCAGGTTCAGCGGGATGGTGAGCAGGTTCTCGACGACCACCAGGTCGACATCCGCGAGCGCCGCGTCGAGGCGTGCGACCAGCGCCGGGTCGGGCTCCCGATCCACGAGGTCGGCGGGCTCGGTGCTCGTCGTGGGTGCCGCATCGATGCCGATGCCCTCGACGGTGCGGTCCGCCGCGTGGTCACCGGTGACGGTGACGACGTCGTAGCCGGCGTCCGCGAACGCGGACATCCAGCTGCGCGCGACGACGGACACACCGTCGGTGTCGCCGAAGCGGAACGAGACGAAGGCGGCGCGAGGGCTCATCGGGGCACGACAGTAGGGTGACGACGTGACCCCCGACGACGTGACGCCAGGCCGGGCCCGTCGAGCGGCAGCCGGGGGCGTGGGCCGTGCACCGGACGCCGCACGTGCCCGGCGGGACTCTGCCCGATCGGTGCTCCAGGAGCAGTGGCGCGAGCCGGGTTTCACCTGTCCCAACTCGACGACCTATCCGTGGTTGTGGCTGTGGGACTCGTGCTTCCACTCGATCGTGTGGGCCGAGCTCGGTGACACCGAACGAGCCGTCTCCGAGCTGACCACCGCGCTGTCGGGCCAATACGCCGACGGGTTCGTGCCGCACCTGCTGTACCTGGACGGGTGCCGCGACTTCGACACGTTCTGGGGTGCCGAGTGCACGTCGTCGATCACCCAGCCGCCGATCTACGGCCACACCGTCGCCGAGCTGCGCCGCCGGGGTGTGCACCTGGAGCGCGAAGTGGTCGACCGGGCTGTCGCCGGGATCTGGTTCCTGCTCGAACGCCGCCGGCGCAGCGCCGGCGGGCTCGTCGAGCTGGTCCACCCGTGGGAGTCGGGCTGCGACCACAGCCCGCGCTGGGACGACCTGATGGTGGGCCGCGCTGATGGGGACCACGGCGGGGCGGTGGTGGTCGTCGACCCCTACGACGAGGTCGTCTGGTTCGACCGCAAGGGCACGCTGCTCGACACGGTGCACCGGTCGGCGACCGGTTCGCCGCTGTGGAACGACGCGTTTGCCGTCGGCTCGGTGATGTTCAGCGCCGTGCTCGCGTTCTGTGCCGCCGAGCTCGCCGCGACGCTCGACGACTCGGCGCTGCGCCGCGAGGTCGACCAGCTGACCGACGCGCTCAGCCGGCGCTGGGAACCGGGGCGACGCACCTGGATCGACGACGGGCCGACCGCCACGGGGTCGGGGCGCGTCCGCACCGTCGAGGCGTTGTTGCCGCTGCTGGTCGAAGGCGACGAGTCGATCATCGACGAGGTGGTCGCCGAGCTGGTCGACCCGGGTGCGTTCGGCGGTGAGTTCGGCCCGGCGCAGGTGCACCGCGACGAGGTGACCTACCGGCGCGGCAGCTACTGGCGAGGCCCGAGCTGGCCGCAGCTCGACTACCTGCTCTGGGTCGCGCTGCGCCGCGTGGGCCGCGGTGACGCCGCCCGGTCGGTGGCGGCGTCGAGCGGCGACGGCGCGTGGCGCTCCGGCTGGGCCGAGTACTGGGACCCCGACGACGCGGCCCCCGGCGGCGCGGCCCCGCAGTCCTGGTCCACCCTGCCGATCTGCATGCTCTGAACCCCGCGCTCGGGGTGTGTCAGGCCTTGGCGTAGAGCTTGGCCGCGCGGCCCCGGTCGCCGGGACGCTCGCCGACCTCCTTCAGCTCCTTCGACGACAGGAGCTCGCCGATCACGTTGCGCACCGTCGCCGCGGTCGCACCCGACGCGTCCGCAAGCTCGGAGACGGTGAACTCGCCAGCGGGGATCGCGGCCTTCACCGTCTCGGCCGACACCCGGGTGCGCCGCGTCGTCGATGGCGCCGCCTGGCCGTAGCCGGTGATCCTGGCCTGCGCGAGCACGTCGTCGGGCACGTTGAGCGCCTTCCACGCACCGACGGTCACGTTGTTCTCGCGGCCCCACTGTCGTGCGACGCGCACGAACTCGGCGATCAGCTCCGAGGGGTCGCCCTCTTGCAGTCGCTCGAGCTCGGACAGGGCGATCAGCTTGTCGGCGGCCGTCGCGGCGTCGTCGACCCGAGCCTCCGCCGCAGCGATGGCCTTCTCGTCCCGGATGCTCGACTCGTCCTCGAGGTACTGGAGGTACTGGTTCACGATGGTGCGGGCATCGGTGCTCATGCGTCGACCCTAACGCCGCGGCTGGCCAACGCCTCCGGCGATCTCTGCATGAAAAGACATGAAACGTCACCAGACGCTATGTTGGCCGCCATGTCGCCACGTCTGTACCTGGAGTTCTGCGGCGAGGACTGGACGCTCGACGACGGAGCCACCTTGAGCTTCGGTCGCTGCGCCGACCTCGTCGTCGACGACAACCCGTACCTGCACCGTGTCGTCGGTCGCTTCGCCTGGCGCGACGGCGCCTGGTGGATCGACAACCTCGGCGCCAGGGTGTCGCTCGCCGTGCGCGACCTCGGTGGGGCGAGCGCGGCGACGATCGCGCCGGGCGCGTCGTTGGCGGTCACCTTCGGCGAGTTCAGCTGCACCTTCAGCGCCGGTCGCACCAGCTACGAGCTGCTCGGCGGGCTCGACAGCTACGAGTGGGAGCACGACCTGCTCGGCGATCTCGCTGGGGCGGAGGAGACCCTCGAGTGGGGGCGGGTCGACCTGAACGACGACCAGCGGTTGCTGCTGGTCGCGATGTGCGAGCACCGCCTGCTCGACCCGGGGGCGACCGTCGAGCATCTGCCGACGAACCGGCAGTGCGCGGCCAGGCTCGGATGGACGCTGACCAAGCTCAACCGGAAGCTCGACCACCTCTGCGACAAGCTGCACCGCGCCGGGGTCGCCGGTGTGCACGGCGATCTGGGTGCCAGCGCCGGCAGCCGACGTCAGCACCTGGTCGACCACGCGGTGATGTCACGGCTCGTGACCGTCGACGACCTGGCGCTGCTCGAGCCCGGACGCGCGGCGTGACGCGTTCGCTGGTGTGCCGAACATCCTCGCCCGAGGTCACAACGCGCTGAGCGCACACTCGCGATCGGTTGGGTCCTCTGCGCGGCCTACCGCGCTGACGGCCCAAACGATCCGGGTTGTGCGCTCAGCGCGGTGTGACGGGTCGCCGCGCTCGTGTCAGACGACGGCGACCTGCACCGGACGAGCGGTACCGGGACCGACCAGCCAGCCGCGACCGGGTCCGGGCGGCAGGTCGTCACGGGCGGACAACGAGGCGTGCAGCAAGCCGCCGTGCAGGTCGGGGTCGGGTCGCAGCAGCACGCCCGTGCGGCCCGAGCGCAGCTTGGTCATGAGGTCGCCGTAGCAGCGGGTCATCGCATCGATCTCGCCGCTCGCGACGAGTCGGATCGGCAGCGTGCGGGATCGTTCGATCACACCCAGCAGCATCGATTCGAGCAGCGCCTCGTCCGGACCGTCGAGCAGCTCCGGCAGGTCGTCGACCGCGAGCAGCGTGGGTCGACCCTGCTCCGCCGCGGCGAGCGCCGCATCGACCACACCCTCGAGCGAGCTGCCTGTGGCGAGCGGATGCCAGGCCCCGTTCCACGCACCGTCGGGCGTGGCCGTCGCCGGCGGCCGCGCCCGGAGCAGGTGCGACGACTCGAACGACGCGGCGATCGTGGCCAAGGTGGTCGAACGGCCCGACCGTGCAGGCCCCGCCACGATGGCGTGGTGGTGCTCCAGGTCGAGTGCCAAGGGCGAGAGGGTGTCGGCGTCGATGCCGATCGCGACCTGCCAGCCGCTCGCTCCGTCGACCGTCACACCGGCTCGCTGCAGGACCTCGGCCCGCCTCACGATGTCCGGCAGGGCGGGAACAGGCGGTGGCGCACAGCCGGAGTCTGCGGTCGCGGGCGCGGTCGATCCGTCGGTCACCGCGATCTGTGCCTCGACCCCGTCGACGACACACCGCCCGGGCGGACGGTCCCGGTCGGCGGCCGAGGGGTCGCAGCCGGCCATCGCGGCGTCGTCCTCGGTCGGGAAGCGCAGGTCGATGCGGCAGCCGAGCGCCGCGGTCAGGCTCGGTGGCACCTCGGCACGGCGATGCGCCGCGAGCACCAGGTGCACGCCGACGGTCCGCCCGTCGCGTGCGATCTGCAGGAGCTGCTCGACCAGCTCGCCCCGGTTGAGGCGTGCGTGCAGCTCCTCGAGCGGTGCGAACCCGTCGACGAGCAGGACCAGCCGCGGCCCGCTCGTGCCGCCACGGCGGTGCCGCACCTCGGTGTGGACGGCCCGGACCAGTCGGGCAGCGCGCTCGATCTCGTCGGCGCGGACCACGTCGCCGACCCCGTCGAGTGCCGCCAGCTCGTCGAGCCCGCCGTCGCTCGAGATCGCATACACATGGGCCGGGTCGACCGGGTGGCCCGCCGCTGCGGTCGCGAAGGTCGCCAGCGTCGTCGTTCGTCCGGACCGATTGGCGCCGAGCACCAGCACGCCGCCGTCACGGTCCAGGTCGACCGTCAGGGTGTCCTGGCGCTGCTCGCGGGGAAGGTCCCGGCGGCCGATGGGCATCCGGCCCGTTCGTCCGAGATCGGCTGCGGTGGCGCCCCGCAGCAGGTCGGCGAGCGTGAGCTGTTCGGTCAACGGTTCGAGCCACGGGCGCAGCGGTGCGGGGCGCCCCTCGGCGCGGGCCGCGGCACCGATCGTTCCCACCGCTCGATCGAGCGGCGTCACCGCGGGATGTGTGTTCGGCCCGGGCTCCGCAGCAACGCCGGCCTCATGCAGCGGGTGGCTGCGCAGCAGCTCGTCGTCGTGCTCGCCGCCACCCGACCACGCGACCTGGAGGGGAAACGGCCGGTCCGCCCCGATCCGCACGATCGCCCGGCCCGGCGTCGACCGTTCGATCCGACCCGCATCGGGCACGCCGATGACGTCACGGCTCTCGTCGTCGTCCGCGACACGCAGGCAGATGCGCAGGCTCGTGTTCGCCCGGATGTGGTCGGTGATCACCCCGGCGGGCCGCTGCGTCGCGAGCAGCAGGTGGATGCCGAGACTCCGACCGCGCTGTGCGACGTCGATCAAACCGTCGACGAAGCCGGGCACCTCGTTGGCGAGCGTCGCGAACTCGTCGACCGCGACCACCAGCGACGGGGGAGCCTCGGCACACGAGGACGGATCCCGTCGCAGCGCGGCCAGGTCGCCGGCACCGTGGTGCTCGAGCAGGCGCTCACGCCGGGTGACCTCGGCGCGCAACGACATCAGCGCCCGGGCGGCGAGCGCACCCGACAGGTCGGTGACCAGGCCCACGGTGTGGGGCAGTGCGACCAGCGATCGGAACGCCGCGCCGCCCTTGTAGTC